>JAFVZG010000079.1 GCA_017508285.1 Lentisphaeria bacterium
CCGGTTTCCAGAGCAAAAATCGGCTGTTCGAGTTTGATAACATCGCCCTCTTTGACTTTCCACTCAGAAAGCAGTGCGCTCTCTTCAGACACACCCATCTGGGGCATCAGAATAAAGTTGACATCTTTGTTGTCACAAGCTTCTGCAGCCGGAGCAGCAGCCGCCGGAGCAGCCTCAGCGGCAGGAGCAGCGGCAGCCGGAGCAGCACCGGGAACGTCATAGGCTTCACCGGGTTTACCGATAACAGCGACCGGAGCACCGACCGCGACTTCTTCACCGGCGGGAACGAGGATCTTCAAAACCGTACCTTCGTACTTTGCCAACTCCTCAAAGGAGGATTTACCGGTTTCCAGAGCAAAAATCGGCTGTTCGAGTTTGATAACATCGCCCTCTTTGACTTTCCACTCAGAGAGCAGTGCGCTCTCTTCAGACACACCCATCTGGGGCATCAAAATAAAATCTGCCATTGTAACTTTCTCCTGTTTTTATGGTTTACAAGATTTTAGATGATTGATCTATAATTTTCTCTTTTATCTTACTGTCGCCAACCAGCACATCCACATCCTCCATTCTGGCGAAGGTGAATGGCAGCAGAGTGCCGACTTTTGAAGAATCCAGCATCATCACCACTTTTCTGGCGCGTTTGACCACCGCCCGTTTCAACAGAGCCCCCAGCTGACTGCCGACGGTAAAACCGCCCTTTTCGTCATAACCCGATGCCGCCATGAAAGCAGTATCGATATTGAGGTGCTCCAAATACGCCAACGCCTCCGGATCAGCAACGGCGATCTCATCCCGGCAGAGAGTTCCGCCCAGCATGATGACCGACGGTTTTCCTTTGCGCATGGCGATCTCCAAAGCGATATTAGGTGCGGCGGTAATGACCGCAAGATGGCAATCCGGCAAACGCCGCGCGAATGCCATTGCAGTAGTTCCTGAATCAATAAATATACCGGTATCCGGCTCGACCAGACCGACGGCTTTATCGGCGATCAATTGCTTGGCTTCATCATTGAGCTGTTCACGGGCACTGTAAATATCCTCGTGGAGTCCGTAACGCGAAGGAATGGAGCGGGCACCGCCGCGGGTGAGAATGATCTTATGCATCTGCTCTAAAACCGCAAGATCACGGCGCAGAGTCATTTCTGACCAGGAGGCAAAATGAGAAGCAAGTTCCCCGATGGAAACTTCGCCCTTTTCCTCGATATACCTTAAAATTGCTTCCCGTCTTTCCGTCATAGTGCGGAAAATCCTCTGCTGAATACTTACAAAACATGCACTGTATATAATATATATACAGGAAAGGATTATTGCAAACGACTTTGTGATTTTTTATCACATTTTGTGATTTTTTATCACAAGAGATAATTTTCTGAAAATAACGCCTCACACCGTCAGGCGGATCTCTTTACAGACATTCTCCCCCAATTCCCGGTTGATTTTACGGCAGATGATATCACAACTCGGCTTCAACTCCATCAGCAATGCACTGTGCCGTACTTTCAAAGTAAGGATCTCTTCACGCAGACTTTCCGGTTCACAAAAACGGGAAAAATTCGGGCCGATGATCTTTGCCCATTGAGTTTTTATCCGGATAAGCAGTCCGTTTTCCGGGCGGTTGATACCGGTCAGCACCTCATCCAGCAGGATATCCAGTTTTTTAGGCTGACAGGTGTGGGCGGATATTTCCACTTTTGCTCGGTCTGTACCATACCACTGCTCCAGCATCTCATAACGGTTGCGGCGGCTGCCGTAACGGCGGGGCGGGATCGGTATGCAGATATCCGGTACTTTTTCTTTCATATATTGATCCTTGCGCCGGTCATGTAAACCGGCAAAATGATGATGTGAACCAGCAATTTAGCCGGAGCGATCACTCCGCCGCGTACAATATGCACCAATCCTTTGCGGCCTTTATTGAAGGGTAATCCCAAAGTGATTTCCCCCAATCCGTACGGCAGATACAATATCTCAAAAACATCTTTACCGATCTTGAACAACCCCTTGCCGGTACCAACGACCGACCGGATAACGAAAGGTTTGGCGGCTTCTGCAACTTTCAGTGCCACCGGAGCGAGGATCGCCATAGTGACCGGGTCGATCGCTTTCGCCCGCTGAGGCATGGCAAACATCAGACAGCAGACTGCCAGCACGACCATTATTGAATTATTCATCATTTTCTTGAACTCCGGGAATACTTTACACCGTGATACTATAACACCAACGGCGGCAAAAGTCAATCCAAACTGCGGGAAATTCCGTCAATCAATTTCTCTGCGGCATCGGGGATGGAGAGTTCTTTCATATTATTCCCCATTTTCAGCCACTTTTCCTTATCGAGCAGAAACTCCCGGATGATTTCCGTGGCGCAAGATACCGTCAAGTCAGAATTTTCCACCAGCTTCGCCGCCCCGTTATCCGCAAAATGCCGGGCATTATCCGATTGGTGCCCTTCTGCGGCATAAGGATACGGAACAAGTACCGACGGTTTCCCGAAAAGTGCCAATTCCGCCGCCGTACTGCCGCCGGAACGGGAAAAAACCAGATCGGCAGCCGCCAGCAACTCTGCCATTTTTGAGGTAGTTTCAACGATCTTCACCGGGAAACCGGCTTTGGCATAGCCTTTTTCAGCATCAGATAATTTACCTTTGCCGGTCAGATGAAATACCTGAAACCCGCTCCCGGCTGAATAGAATGCTTCCGGCAGAACCGTATTGAATACCGCCGCTCCCTGACTGCCGCCGGTGACCAATATCAAAGGTTTATCCGCGGTAAAATCCGTATTGAATTCCCGGTTGAGTGCGGCAAGAGCTTCCGTTTTATCCAATCCGGCGAACTCCCTCAATTCCGGGCGCAGCGGCATCCCGCTGACCATCACCTGACAACGGCAGTCAGCCGAATTCACTGCCGGGAACGCGCTTGCGGCAAACTTTGCCCAACGGCTGAAAAACCGGTTCGCTCTGCCGATACGGGCATTGCCGTCATGGAGAAAGAGCGGGATATGCTTTTTCACCGCCGCCAGCACCACCGGCAATGTGGCAAAAGAGCCCATGCCCAGCAATGCCTGAGGATCAAAATTTTTCAACTCTCTTCCGGTTTTCCGGTAACCGGAAACAAATCCTTTTATAAAACGCAGCGGGTTGCGCCGGTAATGCGGCATCGGCGGCAAAGCCACCGCCCGGATACCGGATTTTTCAGCGATCTCTTTTTGACTTTCGGCATGGATACCGGAAAGCAGCAAAAGAACCCTGCCGCCATTATCCTGAAAACTCCGTGCCACACTCAATCCCGGGAAAAAATGTCCCCCGGTTCCACCGCAACTGATGACCAAACGCTCCAATGCCATAAAAAATCCCCCTGCTCAACTCTCCCAACGGATAAGCCGTTTGAATTGAGAAAATAACTTGCGCGAATAATTCTCTTCCCATGCTTCCATCGCCACCGAAACCAGAAAACCGGTCGCCAACAGCGAACAGACCATATTGCTCCCGCCGTAACTGATAAAAGGTGCCGGCATCCCTTTGGTCGGGAAAAGTCCGGAAACTACTCCGAGATTGATGAATGCCTGAAACATCACTCCCAGAGTCAACGCGCACCCCAGAAGCATCCCCATTCTATCCCGCGCCGTCAGAGCAATGCGGAAAGCAAAAAATCCCCACAGCAAATAACAGATCATCACGGTTAATACTCCGATATACCCCAGCTCTTCGCCGATGATCGCAATGATAAAGTCAGTATGAGCTTCCGGCAGATAACTTGCTTTCAAGCGGCTGTCGGTCAACCCCAATCCGTGCCACGCTCCGGACCCCAGTGCCAGAAGAGAATTCCACAACTGATATCCCCCTGCCCGCTGATTGGTTTCCGGGTCAAGAAATATGGTCATCCGCCCCCAGCGCATCGGGTCGAAATTTTTGATGTAAAGCACCAACAGCGGCAGTGCCGTTACCGGGATCAAAAAGTAACGCCACTTCAAACTCCCGGCAAACATCGTAAAAAATGCCATGGATGCCACCAGCAGCGATGTCCCCATATCATCTCCCCACAAAATCAGCAGTACGATACCGCCGGCACCTGCCGCCAATCCCCAGATCCCATACTTTATCCGGTTGAGATCGTTGAATGTACGCAAATACTCCGAACAGTAATATGAAACAAAAAGAGCCACTGCGATCTTTGCCAATTCTGACGGTTGGAATTGATATCCGGCGACCATGATCCAGCGGTGAGCCCCGTTGATTTCGCGGGAAAATCTTGCCCACACCAGCAATCCGGCACAACAGGCGATCCACAAAACGCTTTTTTTGCAGAAAAATTTATATCCTCCCGCAAAAGCAGTCATCCCCATAAAACTGCCTACCAGTGCCCACAGCAGCTGATTGCGGAAAAATGCCGATGCTTCAGTGATATTGCTGCTGCTGGCGGAATAGAGCATCGTCAAGCCGAAGGCGATCAATATCATCGTCATCAGCAATAATCCGCCAGCCATACGCAGCGTATTCGGTCTGCCGGAAAACTCTCCAGTCAGTTCACCTCCTGAATCTGCGGCAAAATTATTCACAGCGCCACCTTTTCGCCGGGAAGGATCTTTTTCAAGCCGACAGCATTGACCAATCCGGCGGCATCGGCATCATCCAGAACCAGCCGGGGAGATATTTCAATTACCGCATCCACCGAACCGTCGATTTTCCGGGGGATCTCAACTCCGGCAAGTTCCAGACGGCGGGCATTGCGGGCAGTAAGCATTTCCCGGCAGCTCTCGGCGGAGTCAACTCCGGTGGCGTTTTTGGTCGGAGCAAAAACCTCCGCCCGGTCACCCTCAAGGATCATCACTTTCGCCGCCAGCGGCAGAGCATCAAAGATGAATGACTCCAGTTTCACACCATTCGGTTCTGCCGGAGTGAATAATTTCCCGTCAGCATCAAGGCAGGTGATCTTTTTATCCGCCCGGTGCCACGGCAGTTGAAGGGTGCCGCCGGAGGTGAGTTTTTCCACAAAACTGCGGGAAAGCACATGAATCGCCGGACTGCCGGCAATAAAGGATAAACTGCCATCCGGATTGCGTTTTTCAGCCAATTCATCCGGCAAATCGCTGTACTCAATGATCATCGTTCTGCCTTGGGAAACGCAGAAGTTGCCCAGTTTTTCTCTGGAATTGGTCTTGCTGAGCATAATGGCACTCATTTCAGAATTTTCCAGTGCATGCAGACCGATAAAACGCGGATCGACCACCGGCACCAGCGGATTATCCACCTGAAAATAGGATATATATTCATTGCCGTCAGAAATCATCTTGTCAAGTGCGCCGGATTTACGCAATGCCAAAAGAGTACCGCCGTGACCGTCAGGAGATAGAGCCAGAGAAGATTTACTGCTCAAAAGCAGTTTGCCATCCAATCCGAATGCCGGCATAGTTCCCTGCGTAAAGAAGAATACATTCTCTCTTGACAATCCGAAGTAATTCTGCTCTTTAAAGTAGCTTTCTGTCGCCTCCCGGTTGATCGGACTGGTCATAATATACCAATTCACCGGCTTGCCATATTTTTCCGATGCCCTGGCAACCGCCCCGGCAAAATAACTGAAAAGAGTACGGCCGCTTACCGGACCGATAGGATATGTACCCTTCGGACCGTCAAATCCCAAACGGGTTCCCTGCCCCCCCGCGACAGTGAGACAGCAGACTTTGCCGTTTTTCAACAATTCGATACCTTTTGCCTCTGCCCGGCGGTAAAGTTCAGCCTGCGCTTCAGTTGCCGGAGCAAGCGGAAAAAATTCCGCTGGAGTCAGATCATCCGGAATAGCCATTTCCGGACGCTTCAAAACATATTCTGCGGCAAGCCGTGGGATCTGCGCCCAGTCGACAGCAGCCAACTCCCCGGCAAAAGCACTCTTTTCAGCTTCAGTCAAATCATCCCAAAATTTCAGCAATTCTCCCTGACCGGCGGCAATTATTGCGTTTTTCAACTCCACATTCATTTTGAATTTATCCTTTCTGTAAAAGCAGTATCTTTCTTTCTGAAACAGTCATAAAAGTAATATACCTCTACACCGCAAAAAATCCACAGTTCAAAAAATTTTTTCTGATTTTTTTTGCCTGTAAAAAATTTTTATCCCTGCCGGGTCGTTATTTAAATAGAAAGGCAAATATTTGCAGCTTCTCGAACATTGACAAAAAAAGGAGTAACAAGTATGGAAAACGAAGAAAACAAAACTCTATCCGAGGCAGAAAAAACCGTTGAAACCGCTGCCGTAACTGAAACCGCTGCCGTAACTGAAACCACTGCCGTAACTGAATCCGCTGATACCGCCGGATGCAAAGACAAAAAAAATCGATGCCGCAGTGATGCCAGAACCTTTGTCATCGCTTTTCTGACCACATTGATAATGATCCTCGCTTATCACGGTCTTATAATGGCATTCCCCTGTCTGAAAGGCAAACCGGAGTGCGCGGCTCCCGGATTTGTAAAATGCTATACCATCCGGCATTTTGACGGCAGCACTCACGAGGGTAAAAAGCCCTGCTTCAAGGGCAAACATCACCACTTTGAGGGGAAAAAGAAATTTAACGGCAAACACCGCATGCGCTGTCAGGAAGATAATTGCGACAACCCCCGTCACCGTCACGCCCGAAAGATGCCGCAGCCTGCCCCCGCTCAAAAAACGGCTGAGTGATTTGTCAAAACTGCCGGACTTAACTTGATACAACACTGCCGGGAAGATGATTTTGAAAAAATATCGCCTTCCCGGCATCTTTTATATCATGGATAGATCAAAGGGAGTTTATCCGGTCATTTTCCTGCCGCAGAGCCTCCAACTCCATCGCCCGTTCCTCCCATCGGGCTTCGATGGAAGCGATATCTTTATCCAAAGCGGCAAGTTCCGTATTCAATTTGGCAAAATCCACCTTCTCTCCGCTGGAAAGTTTTGCCAGCAATACTGTGCGGCGGGCGGAATATTCATCCAGCAGATTCTCCAGTTTCTCCACCTCTTTGCGCGCCTTATTCAACTCTCCCTGAATGGCACTGCGCGCCTGCGCCCGCGCCCGGCGGCGGTCTTTGGCAGTAACCGTATTATCCGACTGCACCGGTGAAACACTCATACCGGATATGCCGGAGGAATTATTCAAAGCGGCAGATTTTTCCAGATAATAGTCGTAATCTCCGTAATATTTGGTCACTCCGTCAGGAGAAACCTCCCAGATCGTCTGCGCCACATTGCGGACAAATTCAATATCGTGACTGACCATGGCAACTGTGCCGGCGTAATTGCGCAATGCTTCCTGAAGCAATTCCCGTGCCGACAGATCCAGATGGGTGGTCGGCTCATCAAGGATAAGCAGATTCGGCGGATTGACAAAGATCCTCGCCATTTGCAGCCGGATCTTTTCTCCGCCGGAAAGCACTCCGCAAGGCTTTTTCATCGCCTCACCGGAAAAGCCGAATGAGCCTGCCACATTGGCGATATTTCCGGTCGGAGCATCCGGGGGCAATGCCGCTTTCACCGCATCGTATACCGAAAGTTTATCATTCACCAGCTCGGCAAATTCCTGTGCCTGATACCCCATAATGATGCGGTGTCCAGGTACCACTCTGCCGGAAACCGGCTTCAAGATACCAGCCAGCAATTTGAGCAAAGTGGTTTTACCCATACCATTGTATCCGATCACCGCCAGCTTTTCACCGGCGGCGATATCCAGCGACACATCCTTGAAAAGCAGTTTATCCGGCTCATAGCCGAAAGCCACACTTTCAAATCTTGCCGCTTCCGCGCCTGACGGCGGTACTTCGGGGAAGCGGATGACTCCGTGATAATCCAGAGATTCGGAAAGTTTGACATCTTCGATACGGTCAAGTTTTTTCTGGGCACTTTTGGCAGCGGCGGCCTTGGTGCTTTTGGCACGGAAGCGGTCGATCATCCTTTCAAGTTGTTCTTTTTTGTGATCGGCATTGCGTTTTGCCGCTTCCAGAGCGATTTTCCGCTGTTCCCTCTCCCGGCGGTAATAATCGTAATTCCCGGCATAACGGGTGACGGTACCCCGGTTGACCTCCAGCGTAATATCCGCCAGTTTGCGCAACAGAAAACGGTCATGCGAAATCAAAAGCAGTGTTCCCTGAAAATTTGCCAGAAAACGGCACAGCCACTCCACCGCCGGAATATCCAGATAGTTTGACGGTTCATCCAGCAGCAATATATCCGGCCGGGATATCAGTACCCTTGCCAATGCCGCACGCATCTGCCAGCCGCCGGAAAATTCCCCCAGTCTGGCATCCAGCTTCGCCACCGGGAACCCCAGACTGGTCAATGCCTGTTTTGCTTCAACATCAAGATGGTATGCTCCGAGATGTTCGATGGAACTTTGCAGAAATCCGTGTCTTTTCAGCAGAGATGACAACTCATTGTCATCATCGCAAACCGCCATACGGCTTTCGATATCTTCCAATTCAGCAGAGTAACTCTTCAACTCCGGAATGGCATCGGAAGTAAATTCCAGCAAACTCCGGTCAAGATCGGCATCGGCGATGTGCTGACGCATGATCCCCAAACGGCTGTCACGGGGAATAACTATCGAACCGCTATCCGGTACGACCTCTCCGGTGACCATGCCGAAAAGGGTACTCTTACCGGCACCATTGGGACCGACTACTCCGACTCTCTCGCCGGTATTGATCCGGCAATTGACATCTTTAAGGATGTACTCACCGGAATAACTTTTGGAAATATTCTTAAAATCAATCATCTTGCATCAACTGCGCTTCAAATATCTTTTACCAGATAAACCGCCCCGCGCTGACAGAATATCTGCTTCACACTTCTCCCGGATGCCGGATCAAAAAACTCTCCATTCTGCAGCAAAACCGGAATATCCGGAACTTCCACATCAAAAAGTCCCCTCCCTTTGCTGTCATGCTGCCAAACTTTCAGCAACTCGGCAAAATACGGCAATCGCCATCCGGGATACTTTTTTACTGTTTCTGCTGCTTCTGCCGGAGAAAAACTGCCGGGAAGAGGTTTTTTACGGATCAAAAATGCTGTAAGATAACATTGGGCACTGCCGGTCAACGGCAATTTGGTCTGAAATTTTCCGGAAGGGATCAAAAGCGTGCCGGCATCCGGGGAAACCGCCGGTATTTCGATGCGTTCCCGGCATCCGGGAACAATATCAAAATACAGTTTCACACCGTTTTTCAAAGTTGCCCGGTACTCGCCTTTTTTCAACTTCAATGCCCGCTTCTCTGATAAAATCACCCTTTCCAAGCTGCCGTCGGGATGCAGCAGCTCCACTTCCGGATCGATATCACCGCCATCTGAATTCAAGAAGACAGTACCGGTACCTTCCCTTATCTCTCTGACCTGTTCAGCCAGTACCCGGTCATATTTGAGTGACGCCTCAAAAAGTTCCGACCGGCGGCACCGTTCCAGAATATCTTCCACCTTGCCGGAATCCCCCTGCCTGATCTGCAAATTCAAAATCTTGCGGAATATATCCGCGCCGTAATTGGCAGCAAATTCATCCCTGCCGCCGGGGGAAAGGGCATTGGATGTGTCGATAATGGAGAAATATTCCATCAGTGCCAACTGTGAACGCATTTCAAAATCCTTCTGACGGATAACCAGCTGCAGTAAATTTTCCCCTCTTTGTTCCGGCTGAACGACAGCGGAAGAAATACTGCTCCGGTAATAGTTATCCGCAATGCGCATATTGATGACCGATGAACGGAGCAATGCCCGATCCTGAATAAAATCGGCGACCGCTACCGTCGATTCATGGATCCACACGGTCAACAATGCCGCTATCACGGCGATCGGAACCACCGGACGGCGGCGGCAGAGTTTGAAAAATCGGTAAAATATATTCGGAGAATACGCTCCGACAGCATAACCATCACGGAAGTTGTGCAGATCCTCCAGCAATTCTGCAACCGTAGAGTACCTCTCAGAACGATCATGCGACATCGCTTTCCGACAAATGGCAGCCAATTCCCGGCTGATCTTCTGACCATGCGGAGCTCGCAGCGGCAAAGTCCGCCCGGATGCCACCATTTCCATCAGCACTTCCTTTTCCAGAGACATATCAAATGGTGACGGCTGCCAGGTCAAAATGGAAAAAAGGATCGTCCCCAGTGCATAAACATCAGTTTTCTCATCCGGCCCGGAAAACTCCCCGGTAACCAACTCCGGAGCCATAAATGCCGGAGTGCCGGAAATGGATCGCTCCTGACCGAAAGGAACTCCGAATTCTCTTGCCAACCCCCAATCCAGAACCGACACTTCACCGAATGAACCGATCATGATATTCGACGGCTTCAAATCACAATGCAGGATTTTTTTCTCGTGTGCCGCCGCAACAGCGTTGCATCCGGCGATAAAAATATCCACCAGACGGCGGCGGGTATAGATACGGCGGGCTTCCGCATCACCATCGCGCAAACGGCGGATGGCATGAAGCAGAGTTTCGCCGCTTATTTTCCGCATGGAAAAATATACACCGTTGTTTTTATCCACCCCCAACTGGTGAACCGCGATAATATTCGGGTGATCGATCCTGGCGGTAATGCGGGCCTCGTTGACAAATTTAGCGATATGTTCCCGTTTGAAACGGTATGGTTCACGGAGAAGCTTGACTGCGACTTTGCGTTCCAGAGTAGGGTCTTCGGCACTGTACACCACCCCCATGCCGCCCATTCCAAGCAGTTTGAAGTCCCGGTACAGAGAACCATCCTCCCCGGAATATATCAGGCATGATTCCCGCAGCTGCCGGCAGTCAGTGATCTCTTCGCCGCTGGAAGTTCCGGCAACTGTCCGGGAGGGATCAAAGGGAGGAGTAAAATCCGCCTCATTTATTTTGTCAATATCTGGCATAACCGCCCTTCACCTTTTCACGCACTTTACGCATCTGCGAACCGAAACGGGAGAAATAACGCTCCCCGGCAGATTTATCCAGAGGTACAACGATGCCGCTTCCCCAGAAATTTTCCACATCACGGATCAAAGGCACTCTGCCGCCTTCCACCCGGTTGACTTTGACTCTTTCCGCGACGATACCGACAAACTCTCCGCTGCGGGTGAGGATCAAATCTCCGGCTTCCGCATCAAGTTCATTGCCCGATCGCCCGGAATTGCGGATGAATAAAGCCGGATTATTCTTATCCATCACCAGAGAAACTCTGCCATCCAAACGGGTATTGGCTTCAAAACCGCTGTTTTTGAAAAGGAAAAGTCCTTCCACGCCATTTTCCTGCAGTTTGCCGACAGAAACAACCGTCAACGGCCGGTATTTCCGGCTGCTGAAAGCAAATGCCGCCAGATGCGGCTGCGAACCATTGACCACCATCGCACCGTTAAGCCGCTGACGCTGATTGCCGGATGGCTCAAAAGGCGAAGAGACCAGCATATCGACTCTGGTGACATTCTTAAAATCCAGCACCTTCTCCCAATCTCCGGCAAAGCGGTTGACTGCACCGATCAGAACCACCCGTTTACCGAAAGAAACCAATGGGTAAAAACTGGTTGTTTTACCGCTGCGTTCACCAATAAAAGCCTTTTCTGAAACGGTACTTTCGATTTTGACGACGGCAGCAGCGTAACGCTCAAAGACCTGATGTTTTTCCGGTGCGGCAGTGCGGGCGACCTGTGCCAATTTTTTCGTGGTTTCAAGAGCGGCATCCAGCCGGGCATTCTGAATTTCGGTCTGTTGGGCTTTCTGACGGGCGGCTGAAAGTTCCTGCACGGTGCTTTTCAGCGTTTCCTGCATCATCTTTGACTGGGTATCCGATTCTTTTGCTTTCAAACGGGCGACCAGCAACTCTCTTTCCAGCCGGGTGGCAAGGTCTTTCAAAGATGCATTATCCTGCTCTCTGACCGCCAATTTGCCGGTCGTTTCGGCAAAACGCACCTGTAAAGCTCCGAGCTGCCCTTCGGTCTTGCTGTGCGCGGTATTGAGTTTGCGCAAAGATTCCCGGGCGATACTCAACTCCCGCTGTCTTTCTCTTGCCTCACTATCCTTGCGGGCAAGCGCAGATCTGGTATCCCCGTGGCGGCGGGTCTCATCCAGCAGACGCTCACTGGTACTCTGCAAATCTTTCCGGACGGAATTCAACTCCTCTCCGCTTGATTTTGCCGCATTTTCAGCAGCTTCCCGGCGGCTTTCACTGCGGGCAAGATCAGATTTGGTGCGGACATTTTCTTTGGTAACTTCCACCAGAGCCTTACTGGTTTCAGAAAGCGAATCCCTTGTACGGCTCAACTCCCGGCTCTGCACCGCGAAATCGCGTTTTTTCTCCCGCAACTCCCGGGAAACTCTCTCCAAATCTTTGCGGCTTCCCTGCAAATCCTTACCGGCATCCCGCAATTCGATCTCCAACTCCAGACGGCGGATCTTTTCATCATCCAGTCTGGCACGCAGTTTTTTGGCATCAAGCACTCCGGTATTTTCCACGGTGGCATTCAAACTGGCGCGCAGTTTGCTCTGCTGGGCAAGATTGGCTGCCAATTCACCGGTGGCGCGGCGCAAAGCATCCTCCTCATCCGGGGTACTGCCGGAACGGGTGATCGCCTCCCGCAATCTGGCGCGGATATTTTCCAATTCGATTTGCCGGCGGCTCAATTCGCTCAACAGGACTTTGGTGGTATTTTCATCCAGACCGACTCCGGTGCCCCCGGTATGACCGGGAACCATACCGGTCATCATCGTCAGCATGGCAGATACCAGAAAGTCGCAAATGACTATCAGGATCGCTTTATTCATTTGCCGTCTCCCTCTTCACCCAGAGCATCGGCACGCACCAATTGACGGCGCAGAGGATACTGCAATGTCAAACGCAGAAACAGACTGAAAATAATACCGATCAATGTTGAACTGTAGGCAATCAAGCGGCTGCTCTGCGGAGAAAAGGTCATCACCAGAAACGCAGAAACCGTACCGAAAAGTCCGAAATACAACGGCACATCAAAAAACACTTCTGCATTATCCAGACTGCGGAGTTTCAATTTCACCGGGTCATCACTGTTTCTGATGGTGGAAATGACCGCATAGCCGACCCACAGGGCGACCACCTGCAAAAGGGTGATAAAGATAAATATCCACAGCGATACTTTGCCGGTGAATTCCATTCTCTGAGCGAGACTCTCTTCCGACTCCGGCCCGACGGTTCCCAAACCGGCTGACCCTGAACCGGAAAAAAGTTCCCGGAATGCACTGCTGTTATTGAAAAAATAGACCAATGCCGCCGTCAACACTCCACCGACGATAAGCACCAGCAAAAAAGACCAGACCAAATTACTGCGTTTACTTTTCATCTGACGATATCCTTTCCGAAAAAATATATTATATATCTGATACACACACAAATACGGTTATATAAGATAAATCCCATTTAGTCAATAGTCAAGGGCAACTGCCAATAAAATTGCGCCGCCGGGTCAACAGCGGCGGCTTGCACTTTTGACACCCGGCGGCTATATTATCTGCGGAACAAAAGATTTTATCCCGAAATAACAACAGAGTAATATGCTGATACTGAAAGCGGAATCACAAGCGGAAACCAGAGTAAAAAACTCCCGTTTTCTGGCGGAGGCGATCCCGGTCAATTCTCCGGAAGAGGCAAAAGAGTTATGGCGTTACCGCAAAGAACACTACGATAACGGCGGTCACATCGTCTACGCCTTTACCGTGGGAAACAATCAGAATATTTCCGGGTATTCCGATGACGGCGAACCATCCGGCACCGCCGGAAGACCGGTTTTGTCAGTACTTCTGGGCAGCGGATTGACCAATACCCTTATCACTGTCGCCCGCTGGTTCGGCGGCACCAAACTCGGCACCGGCGGTCTGGTACACGCTTACAGCGATGCGGCGAAAGCAGCTCTGGAAAACGCCGAATTCATCGAATTGGTACCGATGGAAAAAGTCTCCTTTGAAATATCCTATCCGCTTTACTCCCAATGCCGGGCCTATCTGGACTCCGTGGGATTCAACATGGTCTCTGAGGAGTTTTCCGGCAATATAAATATCCGCGGCACCGTAAAAGCCGGAATTGCCGCGGATATTCAAAATTTTCTCAATGAATTGGGAAACGGCAGGATCATCTGCCGGGTGGAAAAAGAAAAGTGATTTCCGGTTATTTGCCAAGTTTGATATTTTCCAGCTTGACACTGCTTACGGGAGTGACCCGGATCGCCCCGCGGATATAGGCAACTGCCGATTTTTTTGCAGGCGTTTTAACGGTGATCGCCGGAAGTTTGTCAACTTTCCCGTTGGCAATGGGCACTTGCACCC
>JAFVZG010000080.1 GCA_017508285.1 Lentisphaeria bacterium
GCAGCAGTGCCAACAGCCAATCGACAGTCTTTTTCATCCTGAACCTGCCGTTTTTATTTGGAAAACACGATCGTGCGGTGGCCGGAAATGATCACCCGGTGTTCCAGATGTGCCCTGACGGCTCTGGTCAGTACACGCCGCTCGATATCTCTGCCCCGGTTGCGCAGATCTTCGGGCAGACTTTCGTGGGTTATGCGCTCGACATCCTGTTCGATGATCGGACCCTCATCCAGATCGGCAGTGGCATAATGCGCGGTGGCTCCGATCATTTTCACGCCCCTTTCCCAGGCGCGCTGATAGGGGTTGCCGCCCATGAATGCCGGGAGGAAAGCGTGATGGATATTGATGATACGGGCTGGGAAACGGTTGATGAAGTCATTGGAAAGGATCCGCATGTAACGGGCAAGCACCACCAGATCGATCTTCTGCTTTTCCAGCAATTCGATGATCTGTTTTTCCTGTTCCGGGTCCCCGCTGCGGTCGACCGGAAAACAGTAAAATGGGATACGGAATTTTTCTGCCGCCTCTTCCAATTCCGGATGGTTGCCGATGACCAGTTTCACCTTGCCGGAACCGAGCAGATTCTCCTCTGAGTTGGTCAGCAGATCGTAAAGGCAGTGGGTGGTTTTGGAGACCATGACGGCGACATTCTGGGTTTCGCCGGAGTAGTGTACGGAAAAGTGCAGTTCCAATTCTGCGGCAAGTTTTTTGAATTCGGCTTCGATGGCGGCACGGGTCAATTCCGGCGGCAATTCGACGGCGACCCGCATATAATAAAGCTGCTCCAGAATATCGGAATACTGGCGGCACTCCAGGATATTCAAATTCAATCCGGCAAAAAATCCGGTGATCTTCGCCACCAATCCCTTGCGGTCGGCGGCAGTTATGAGAAATACTGCGGTACGGTTTGTCATATTCCGGTAGATCCTTTATACACTTTATTGTTGTTATTGATTGCTTTCATCGTCGATAAGTGCGACAGCTTCATCACTGTTGAGTTCCTGTACGGCGCGGAGTTTGCGCTCCAGTGCCCGGGAACGGGTACCGATCTTTTCCATGTGATTGACCACGGTTTCCAGACTGCGGCGGGTGGCATCCATCTGGTCGCCGAATTTGTTGAATTCAGTTTTGACGGCACCGAGGATCTGCCACACCTCGTTGGAACGCTTCTCAATGGCAAGGGTTTTAAAGCCCATCTGCAGAGAATTGAGAAATGCCACCAGATTGGAGGGGCCGACCACCGATATCTGCAATTCATTCTGCAATTTTTCAAAAAGTCCGGGGATGCGGAGGATCTCGGCATAGATCCCTTCGCTGGGCACGAACATCAGAGCAAATGCGGTCGTATCCGGCGGATAAATGTACTTTTCCCGGATATTTTTGGCGCAGAGTTTGACCGTTCTGGCGAATGCCTCCTGAGCCTTTTTCACCTCCGGCGACATCTGGGAAAAAGTTTCATAACACTCCTGCAGCCGCTGAAAATCCTCCACCGGGAATTTGCTATCCACCGGCAGCCATACCGGTTCATCAGCTTTATTGCCGGGAAGTTTGATGGCAAACTCCACGATCTCACTGCTGCGCGGCACGGTTGCGACATTGGCGGCATACTGATCCGGAGCAAGATACTGCTCAAGAATGAATGACAACTGCACCTCACCGATATTTCCTCTGGTCTTGACATTGGTCAGGACTTTTTTCAAATCCCCGACGCCGGTGGCAAGGGTCTGCATTTCGCCCAGACCTTTATGCACCTCTTCCAGCCGCTGACTGATGAGTTGGAATGAATCGTTGAAGTGTTTTTCCACAGACTGCTGAAGTTTATCATCAACGGTCTTTTTCATCTCATCCAGTTTGGCGCGGTTCTCTTCCTGAATATTTTTCAGCCGCTCATCCACCAGTTCCCGGTTGCGGGCGAGCTGATTGGCGGTATTCTCCTCAAAGAGCCGGATCTTCTCTTCCAGTGTGCGGATCAATTCGGAACTTTTCTTATCGGTACGGTCGCCGTAATTCTGCATCGCTTCGACCAGTTTGGCACTGCTTTTCTCATCTGCCTGATGCACCGTGTCGCGGAATTCCTGCAAAAACTTCATGAAGTCGGTAAAAGAACTTTTCACCGTCTCCTGCTGCAGATTGAAACTCTGCTGCAATTCCATGCGGCTGCGCGAGAAGTTGTCATTGACATCATTGCGCAGATTCTGCAAGCCCTCCTCCTGCTTTCCCGCTGTTTTACCGGCGGTCAGGCGGAAGAGAATCACCGCCAGCAGAAAAATGACCAGTGCCAGAAAAATGATGAGATACGGCATAAGAAAAATATCCTCAAATCAACAGAGCCGGGGGTTCAAACTCCGCGACTTCGCTGCTGACTTCCGAAAGGGTTCTGCCGGTGTAGATCTGCCGGGGCCGCACGATCTTGGTGGCATCGCCGATCATCTCCCGCCAGTGCGCCACCCATCCGGGCAGACGCGCCAGAGCGAACATCACCGTGAACATATTTTCCGGGATCCCCATCGCCCGGTAGAGAATACCGGTGTAGAAATCCACATTGGGATAAAGACCGCGCTCCACAAAGTACTCATCCTGACGGGCGATATCTTCGATCTCTCTGGCGATATCCAGCAGCGGATCATTGATACCGGCACTCTTGAGGAACTTCTCACACTCCGTGCGGACGATCTCGGCGCGCGGATCGTAGGTCTTGTAGACCCGGTGCCCGAAACCCATCAGCCGGAAGCGGTCATTCTTATCTTTTGCCTTGTTGATGAATTTTTTGACATCACCGTCAGCCTGGATCATCCGCAGCTGCTCGATGACCGCCTGATTCGCTCCGCCGTGGAGCGGGCCGGAAAGGGCGGAAACTCCGGCGGCAATGGTGGAGTACAAATTCGCCTGCGCACTGCCGATGGCACGCACTGCCGTGGTGGAGCAATTCTGCTCGTGGTCGGCGTGGACGATGAAAAGCACATTGAGCAGCCGTACCGCTTCCGGACTGATCCGGTATGGTTTCACCGGGGAATCGAACATCATGTTGAGGAAGTTGGCACAGTAGGAAAGATCGTGCCGGGGGTAAACGATCGGTTCGCCGATGGATTTTTTGTAGGAAAATGCCGCGATCGTCCGCACGATGGAGATCACCCGGGCGCAGGAACGCTCGATGTTGCGCGCCGTCGTAGTCACATCCACCGTGGAGTAAAATGCCGCCATCGCATTGACCATGGTCGAAAGGATATGCATCGGGTGCGCCCCTTTGGGGAAGTGATCGAAAAAGTGGCGCATATCCTCATGGAGAAGTGAGTTGTAGTTGAGCAGATCGGAAAAGTCTATCCTTTCTTCTTCCGTGGGCAGCGTGCCGTGCACCAGCAAATATGCCACATCCACAAAAGAGACCTTTGCCGCCAATTCACCTATCGGGATGCCCCGGTAACGCAAAATACCCTTTTCGCCGTCGATATAGGTTATCTGGCTGCAGCAGCTGGCGGTGTTGGCAAAACCGGGGTCGATGGTGACCAATCCCGTGCTTTTGCGCAACGCCGAAATGTCTATTGCCTTTTCATTTTCAGTACCGCTGATAACCGGAAGAACGACCTCCTTACCTTCAAATGTCAGTACTGCTTCAGAAGTTTTCATTGCTTTCATCATCAAATATCAACCTTTCACTCAACCCCGCGCGAAACCGCAGGTGTGTTCCAGAAAATCAGCCGCCATTTCCGGCCATTTTTTCAAACCGTGTCTGCCCTCTGCCAAACCTCTGCCGTGAGGCCCGTGAGGGAAAATATGCAATTCACAGGCTTTGCCCTTTTTCCACATGGCAGAGGCGAAATCCATGGAATTGCTGACATGGACAGCCTGATCTTCTGCAGTGTGCCAGAGAAATGCCGGCGGCGTCTGCTCATCGATAATATCCTGCAGATCAAGTTTCGCCCGCTCCTCCAAAGATGCCTCTTCACCAAGCAAACAGTTGCCGCTGCCGACATGAGCATTCGCTTTTGACAGCGAGATCACCGGGTAGCAGAGGATCATCGCATCGGTTCTGCCGGAAAAATCATCCGCTTCATCCCCCTCGGCGGCATCGATCGAATCCGCCAGAATGGCTCCGCAGCCGGCAAGATGACCGCCCGCAGAAAATCCGAGTACCGCCAGTTTTTCCACATACCACTGCGGAGCATTGGCGCGGATCAGCTTCACCGCCCGGATCACATCCCGCTGCGGCGCAGGGTAACGGTAAGGCGCGACCCGGTACTGTAAAACAAAAGCATGGTATCCCAGAGCGTTGAATTTTCTTGCCACCGGATCACCTTCGTGATAAGCCCGGTGGTGATACCCGCCGCCGGGCAGGATCAGCACCGCACCCAGCGGGTCACGCACCGAATCGATCAGAAAAGTATCGATATAGGGCTGAAAATCATCTTCCGGTATCCCGGTGGGAGCCGCTTCCGGATGGTTGCGCAATTGGATTCTCATATTCAAACCTGTTCTTCATTAAACCGTAAAAAATCTCCATACGCGTATAATATAGCATACAGAAGAGAGTTTTTCCACAACATAACGCAAAAAGGTGCGACAATATCCCTTTCCGGCGGCACTGAGCCGGAAAAAAGGGATTGCAATTATTCAATCCCGGAGTTATATTATACAATGGAAATGTATTTTATTGTCAGCAAACAGCAATAAGCAGGGTAAAAATGAAAACTTTTGAATCTCTTTTCGCCGAATTGAAAGCCAAAGCCGCCGCCGGTGATCCGGATTCCGGAACCGTCAAGGAGCTTGCCAAAGGAACTCACTTCATCGGCAAAAAGATCGTCGAAGAGGCCGGCGAAAGCTGGATCGCCGCCGAATATGAGGGCAAAGAGCGTACCGCAGAGGAGATCAGCCAATTGATCTACCACCTGCAGGTGATGATGATCGACCGTAACCTTGAACTTGAGGATATTTATAAGTACTTATGAATGATTTCAGTGGCAATTTGAAGTTGGCTCTGCCCAACAAGGGCGCACTCAGCGAGGGCGCAGTGACTCTTTTGAGCAAAGCCGGTTACCGGTGCAAAAGAAGCGGCAGGGAATTGGTCATTCAGGATGCGGAAAACAAGATCGATTTCGTTTTTCTGCGCCCCCGGGATATCGCTCTTTATGTCGGCAGCGGCATTATTGATGTCGGTATCACCGGCATCGACCTGACTCTTGACAGCGGGGCGGAAGTGGAGACCATCTTCCCCCTCGGTTTCGGCGGTTCCCGTTTCTGCTTTGCCGCCCCCAAAGAAAAACACTGCACTCCCGACGACCTCAACGGTCTGCGGATCGCCACCAGTTACCCCAGTCTGCTCAAAATGGAACTTGCCAAACGCAACTGGGATTGCAAAGTGGTCAAACTTGACGGTGCGGTGGAGATCTCCATCGCCCTCGGCGTTGCCGATGCCATTGCCGATGTGGTCGACTCCGGTGCGACTTTGCGCGAAGCCGGGCTGGAGATCATCGGCGAACCGATGCTTCACAGTGAAGCGGTGGTCATCGGTACCGCCGATGCCGCTTCCAGACCGGAAGTGGCATTGCTCATCGCCCGTCTGCGCGGGATCATGCGCGCCGCCGAATATGTGATGGTGGAATATGACATCGAGCGCAGCAAACTGGAAGATGCCTGCAAGATCACTCCGGGGATCGAAGCTCCCACCATCGCTCCGCTGGCAAATCCGGATTGGGTCGCGGTCAAATCGATGGTCAAACGCAAAGAGTGCAATGCGGTGATGGATAAACTTTACGATCTGGGCGGCCGCGGGATCATCGTTATGGAAATCAGTGCCTGCCGTCTCTGAGGCAAGGCTTTTCACATTGGAGAAAAAGTATGAGTGAAAAACGCAGTGCTCTGGAAATCGCCCGTGAAGTATTCGATATCGAATTGGAAGGCGTCACCACTCTCCGCAATTCGCTGGGTCCCAGTTTTGAATTGCTCGTTGACCGTTGCGCCGCCGCCATCGATGCCGGCGGCAAGATCGTGCTGACCGGGGTCGGCAAATCCGGTTACATCGGTAAAAAGATCGCCGCCACCTTATCCAGTGTCGGCAATCCGGCAGTATTCATGCACCCGGTGGAAGCCCGTCACGGCGACCTGGGGCTGCTGCAGAAAAACGATCTGCTCATCGCTTTGAGTTACAGCGGCGAAACGGAAGAACTGCTGGTCGTTCTCACTCCTGCCAAACGGCTGGGAGTGGAACTTGCCGCCATCACCGGCAACAAGGAATCCACTCTGGCAAAGATGAGTGATTTCGTTCTGGAAATGGCAGTTCCCAGAGAAGCCTGCCCATTCAATCTCGCGCCGACCACCACCACGACCGCACTGCTGGTACTCGGTGATGCGCTGGCGATGGTACTCCTTGACCGTCACGGCTTTACCAAAAGCGATTACGGCCGCCGCCACCCCGGCGGGGCGATCGGCAGAATGGTGACGATGAAAGCTTCAGATGTGATGCGCAAAGCCGCAGATGCCGCAGTTGTGCCGCCGGATTTCACGGTGCGGGAGACTTTGTATGCCATGAGTCACGCCCGCAGCGGTGCGGCGGTGGTGGCAGATGCCGGAAACAGGTTGCTCGGCATATTCACCGATGGGGATTTCCGCCGTACTGCGGCACAGGATGATGCGGTGCTGACCAGAAAAATGTCAGAGGTCATGACTCCGTCGCCCATCTCCGTCAATGCCGAAAGTATGGTGGTCGAAGTTATCAAGTTGATCGAAAACCGCCGGGTTGATGATCTGGTCGTGGTCAATGATGACGGCACCGTTGCCGGAGTGATTGACATTCAGGATCTCCCCGGACTTAAAATCATGTGAGACAAATAATGAATACTCCGGCAAAAATCTTTCTCTCTGCGCTGCTGATCCCGCTGACAACGCTGCTGCATGCCGATGACGAAACGGCTTCGCGGATCTATCAGCAGGGGCACCAACTTTATCAGGAAGGCAGTTACTACGATGCTGCCGGAGTATTTGAAAAGTGTTTCTACGAAACGCGCAATCCGGTGATCCGCGCCAATTCGCTGATCTCCCGGATGCTCTCTTACCGGATGTGCAAACTCTATTACCGGGAGTTTCAGGTCATTGAGGAACTTTTGGAGCGTTATCCGGAGTATGTCGACTGCAATGCGCTGATCGCCAGAGAATTTGAGATCGGGAAACTCTTCCGTGACGGTTTCAGGGAACCGGCATTCTGGATATTCCGCTGGATACCTTATCTGGAAGATGCCGACCGGACGGCGGAAGTTTACACCGCCGCATTGAATCGCGCTCCCTACTCCAAATTTGCTCCGTCGGCGCATATGCAGCTGGCGATCCACTACGATTTGACCCGGGAAACGGCAAAATCACTTGACCAGTTGCGGGCGATCATCGAAAAACACCCCGCCTCACCGGAAAACAAATACGCTCTTCTGGCGTTGGCAAACGGACTTTTTGTCATGGCGGGCAAAGGTGACGGCGACCGCCGGTGCATCGTGGAATCGGTGGAGTTGTTCAAGCGGTTCTGCGACCGCTACCCCGATGCCACGGAGATCGAATTCGCCCGGAACATGCTGGAAAAAGCCAAAGATATCCAGGCGGCAAAACTCTTTGAGATCGCCGAATTTTACCGCAAAAACGGCCGCAGTGAAGCCGCAGGAAGATATCTGGCACAATTGATGCGGGATTTCCCGGATTCAGAGAGCGCACCTGAAGCGGAGAAGATTTTGACCGATGTTTCCGGCGATTACCTGCCGGGTATGCCTCAGGAAAAACCCGCCCCCAGAATGGCGGAGATCAAAAGTTTCAATATCCCCTCTGAACCGGAGGTCATGCTGCTCTCTCCCGCCGGAAAGGATAGTCACTTCCTGCTGGAAGTACCTGATCTCAAACCGGGAGAAAGAGACACCGGCAAAGCGAAAGGAAGTGAAAAGTGAAAAAACTGACATTCTTACTCTTTACCGCACTCATTTTTTCCGGCATTACCACCGGATGCGGTTACAAATTCGGTTCTCTTGCCCACCCGCAGCTTGAATCAGTCGCGGTGGCTCCGGTAATAAACGACACGCTGGCATACAATGCCTCCACAATACTCCGGGGGGTGCTTACCGAGCGTTTTACGGTGGATGGTTCACTGAAACTTGTTTCCATGCACTCGGCAGACTGCATCATTTACGCCCGGATAACCGATGTTGCCTACAAGCCGATCGGCTACGGTTCAGACCCCAACGGGGATGACACCTTCCTTGCCAACGAGTGGAATTGCAAGGTGACGGTGGAGTTCTCCGCCGTAATCCCCGGCAGAGGCAAACCGCTGATAAAAAATCAGCAGACGACCGGCAGTGCTTCATTTTTCAACGGGCCGGATATGGAAACTTCCCGGCACAGTGCCATGCGTCAGGCGTTCCTTACCGCCGCCAAAAACATCGTTTCCAGAGTCACCGAGGGCTGGTGAAGAAAGAGGCTCAAAATGCAGTTGAAACTGATCCGTAAAGCGGGATTATCGGTATCTTTTGCCGCATTGATCGCCCTGGGGACTCTTTTGCTGCTGCTTCCCGGAGTGTGCAATCGGGAATTGAGCGTGATCGATGCCTTTTTCACCTCGTGCAGTGCGGTCTGTCTCAATGGTCTGGCGGTGATCGGCACCTGGGAATTCACCTTTTTCGGGCAGTTGATAATTTTACTGCTGATACAATTAGGGTGCTTCGGAATACTCTCTCTGGGAGCGATAATCCTGCTTTTGAGCGGGCGGGGACTCTCGATCAACAATACCCTGATAATGTATAACCTGAATGACCGCTTCTCCCTCGGCAGCACCGAATCTCTGATGCGGACGGTTGCCAATTACACCTTTTTCTGTGAAATTACCGGAGCAATATTGATGTTTCCGGGATTTCTTCTGCAGGGTTTCGGTTTTTTCCATTCCCTGTGGTATGCGATATTCTATTCAGTGGGCAGTTTCTGCAATGCGGGCATCGGGCCGCTTGCCGGAGACATTGCCCAGGCGGGCAGATATATTCAAGTCATTTCGCTCATTCTGATCTTTCTCGGCGGTCTGGGAATATATGTGATATACGATCTTCTGCAGATGGTCAAAGACCGCCGTCACAGAATGAGACTGCATACCCGGATCGTTTTGAAGTGCTGCGGAGTATTGATCGTTTGCGGCACACTGTCGCTCTATCTGATCAGCAAGGCACCCAGCGGCAGTGATCTGTCGCTTTTTGACGCCTTTTATCTATCCATAACCAGCCGTACTGCGGGTTATTCCACGGTGGATCTGGCAGAATTATCCCCGGCGTGCCTCACTTTGATAATCGTAATGATGCTTATCGGCGGATCTCCCGGATCGACGGCGGGCGGTTTGAAAACCACGACACTGGCGGTGATATTTGCGGCACTGGCAAGTTCATTCAAAGGGGATAATGCGGTGATAATTTCCGGCAGAACCATCGCTTTGAGAACAGTTCTTCGCTCATTCACCATTGCGGTGATGTTTATCGTCATGGCGGTATTCGGCGGCCTGCTGCTCAGTGCCTTTTCTCCTCAGCTGACCGACCGTCAATGCTTCTTTGAAGTATCCTCCGCCCTCAGCGGCACCGGTCTGGATGCCGGATGGATCACCCCCGCACTGACCGGAGGGTGCAAAATACTGGTGGCTTTTTTCATGTTTGCCGGCAGGGTCGGCCCGCTGGCGATATTCATGTTTTTTGTCCGCAAAGAGAAAACCAATGCACTACGCTACCCGGAAGAACGGGTCATCGTGGGATAAATCAAGGAAATTTCGGTTATGGCTAAAAACAGTTATGCAGTATTCGGCATGGGAGCATTCGGCACCAGATTGGCAACTGCTCTCTCTCAAAGCGGCAATACGGTACTCATCTGTGACCGCAATGCCGCCCGCATTGAGGAGTTGAAAGAAAAAGTGGCCGATGCCGTCATCGCCGACGCCACCAACGAAGAGGTCATCCGGGAGTTGAATGTGGATAAATTCGACGCGGTGATCCTCGGTATGAGCAGTTATTTTGAAAGTCAGGTGCTGGCATTGACACTGCTCAAACAGGCGGGTGCCAAAAAGGTCATCATCAAATCCAAAAGTGCCATTCAGGAAAAGATCCTCTACCGCCTCGGTGCCGATGAGGTGATCCAGCCGGAATTGGATGTGGCATCGCGTCTGGCGCGGAAACTCTCGATGGCAAATATTTCCGACATTTTTGAATTCAAAGGTTCAGCCATCGCCGATGTGCTGGTGCCGCCGGAGTTGGAAAATATTCCCCTGCGGGATCTGGATCTGCGCGGCAAATACAATATCACCATATTGTTGAAATACACTCCCGACGGTCTCAATGTCTGTGCCATCGGCCCGGATACCGTGCTTAAAGCCGGAGATCAGCTGACCGTTTTCAGAGATCAGAAGTCAATAATCGAATTATTCAGAGGTAAATAAAAATGAGTGACTGTATTTTCTGTAAAATCATTGCCGGTGAGATCCCCAGTGCCAAACTCTATGAAGATGAGTTGATCTACGCTTTTCTGGATATCTCCCCCATCAACTTCGGCCATGCGCTGGTGATCCCCAAAGAACACCACCAGTCAGCTTCCACCATTCCGGAAGAGACCGCCGGCAGAATGTTTCATGTCGCCAGCCGGATCGGCATCCTGCTCAAGCGTATGGAAGAATTTGACGCCTACAATCTGCATCTTGCCGACGGCACTGCCGCCGGTCAGGTGGTGATGCACGCGCATTTGCATGTCATTCCCCGCGGTGCGGAAGACGGCTTCCGCTGGAATTGGCGGCAGCTGACCTATCCGGAAGGCAAAATGGCGGAGATCGCTTCGGAAATTTCTGCCAAACTTGCCGGAAAGATCCGGGATTGAAGGAGAATCGTCCATGATGATTGATGAAGCATGGCAGAAGATCCGTCAGGCGGCAATGGATGTGCTGCATCCGGATGAAAAAACTTTGCGGCACGGTCTGGAACTGCATGAGGAAAGTTATGTTTTCGATGCCTACGGTTTCTCCCCCAACGGCAGCGGTTACTCGCCCAGAGTGCAGTTGCTTGCCGACTCCGGAGCAAGCCGGGATGAACTCAGACGGGCAAGCGAAGAAGTGCGCATGTGCAGTTGCTTCGATGATCCGGAAGTCTGCAAAAAACTCAAGGCAGCATGGGAATTTGCCGGAGTGGACTGCAACTTCCAGAATAGCGGCCTTGAAGGCAACGATCCGGTGGAAATGCTCTACCGCCTCAGCAACTATACCAATGTCGCCGACCGCCTGACCGATGTTTATGAAAGAGCAGTCTACCCGTGGCAGCTGCCGGGTATCAAAGAGCGCGGACACCGGGCGATCTACATGACCACCAATGGTGTGCCGCTGGCAGATCACAAGATCTCCACCGAGGAATCGTTGAATCTTATCGGAGTGTTTTTCCGGCTGGGTGTCCGGATGATGCACCTGACTTACAACCGGCGCAATCTGATGGGCGACGGCTGCGCAGAATCTGCCGATGCCGGTCTGAGTGATTTCGGCAGAGATGTCATCGCCGAAATGAACCGGGTCGGAGTATTGGTGGATGTGGCTCACAGCGGACAGAAAACCAGTTATGATGCGGCGAAAGCATCAGTAAAACCCATGGTCGCCAGCCATTCGGCGGCAGGGGCGTTATCCACCCATTACCGGGCGAAAAGTGATGAGGTCATTCAGGCGATCAAGGAGACCGGCGGCTTCGTCGGCATCTGCGGGCATCCGCCGTTTCTGCAGGGTTCGATGGATCTGAATGCCATGCTCGATCACATCGAATATGTCGCCAGAAAATTCGGTGTCGACCATGTGGCGATCGGTACTGACAACGGCATGCCGCCGCTCAATGACGGCGACAGCGAAATGCCTGCCATGCCGAAAACCCGCCCGATCTGGGAACAATTCTGGACTCCGCCGGGTGCCGGATATGAGTTGATGACCAAAGAGCAGTACGACTCCGTGCTGTGGTTGAATTGGCCCATGTATACCGTCGGTCTTGTCCAGCGCGGCTTCACCGATGATGAGATCCGCAAGATCATCGGCGGCAACGTATTGCGTGTAATCACTGAAATTTTGGAAAAATAATTTTATGGCTGAATTGAAAAATATCCGCAACTTTTGTATCATCGCCCACATCGACCACGGCAAATCCACTCTTGCCGACCGGATGCTGGAAATAACCGGCACCGTCGAAAAACGGGATCTGCAGGATCAGCTGCTCGACGGCATGGATCTGGAAAGGGAAAGAGGTATCACCATCAAATCCCACCCCGTCCGCATGATGTACGCTCCGGATGGCGATACGGTGTATGAATTGAACCTTATCGACACTCCGGGACATGTGGACTTCACCTATGAGGTCAGCCGCAGTCTGAGTGCCTGTGAAGGAGCGATATTGCTGATCGATGCCACTCAGGGAGTTCAGGCGCAGACCGTGGCAAATGTCAATCTGGCATTCCGCCAGAATCTGCGGGTGATCCCGGTCATCAACAAGATCGACCTGCCTGCCGCCAATCTGCCGCTGTGCTATGAACAGATGGAAGAGATCCTCGCTCTGCCCAGAGAAGAGGCTCTGCATGTTTCCGGCAAAACCGGCGAAGGTGTCGCCGAATTGCTCAAAGCGGTCATTGAACGCATCCCGTCGCCGACTGTCGGCAGTGAAGATGGCAGTGCGGCATTGATCTTTGACTCCCGTTACGACACCTTCCGCGGGGTGGTCAACTTTGTGAGAGTTCAGCGGGGAGTATTCAAACGGGGAACCCGCATCAAACTCTTTTCCAACGGCATTGAAAGCGAACTCAAAGAGGTCGGTCACTTCAGTCCCGATATGCGCCCCGACCCGGAACTCGGCCCCGGCAGTGTGGGATATATCATCCCCAATTTGAAGTCTCCTGCCGATACCCGGATCGGCGATACCATCACCGATGTGCGGAATCCCTGTGCGGAACCGCTGCCCGGTTTCCGGCAGGTGCGTCCGATGGTATTCAGCGGCATCTACCCCATCGACACGGCAGATTACGATCAGTTGAAAGCCAGCATGGCAAAACTTCAGCTCAATGATGCGGCATTCTTCTATCAGGCAGAAAGTTCAGCGGCACTGGGCTTCGGTTTCCGCTGCGGTTTTCTGGGATTGCTGCACATGGAGGTCATCCAGGAGAGATTGCGCCGGGAGTACAATATGGATATTCTGGCGACCTATCCTTCAGTGATCTATCATGTCTACATGAAGTCAGGAGAGCTGCTGGAGATCGACAACCCGGTACATCTGCCGGATCCCTCCGGCATTGAACGCATCGAAGAACCGGTCATCAACTGCCATTTGATGATCCCGACCGAATATATCGGCGATGTGATGAATCTGGTCATGGGCAAGCGGGGCATTTGCACCAATACCGCCGGAGTGGATGCCAATCATGTGATCATCACCGCCGAAATGCCCATGCACGAGATCCTGATCGACTTCCACGATAAATTGAAGTCCATCACCCGCGGTTACGGCAGTATGGATTATGAGCCTGCCGGATACCGGGCAGGCAAAATGGTCAAACTGGATATCATGGTCAACGGCGAATCGGTGGATGCATTCAGCAGCATAGTCCACATCGACATGGCTTATGAAAGGGGCAGGCAGATCGCAGAAAGATTGCGTGATGCCATCCCGCCGCAGATGTTCCAGATCGCCATTCAGGCGGCAGTCGGCGGCAAAGTGATCGCCCGTGAAACCATCCGGCAGCTGCGGAAAAACGTGCTTGCCAAGTGTTACGGCGGAGATATCACCCGTAAACGCAAACTGCTGGAAAAACAGAAAGAGGGTAAAAAGCGGATGAAGTTGATCGGTCAGGTCAATATCCCGCAGGAAGCATTTGTAGCAGTTCTCAAAGCTCAGGAATTCAACCAATAAGTAAAGGGAGAAATTATGAAGATCAAAGAGTTGTATCAGCGTTGCTTTGAATGGGTATCTGATCTGGATTGCATCGAAGAGATCAGCGACAACGAATTTTGCCGCGGTTTGATCGTCGGTATCATCGCCGGAGTGGCGATACTGCTGATAATCCGTTTCATCATCTGGCTCTGCTTCCGGAAAAAAGCGTGTTCCAATATCCGCATCGACAATCCTTCCGGCACGGTCACGGTCAATGCCGGAGCGATCACCAGCGTCCTCAAACGGGCGGCGGCATCGCTGGAGTGTCTGAATATCAGCCGGATCAAGATCTTCCGCAAAAGAAAAGGATTCGATATCTGGATCAAGGCGAAAATGGATCCCGCCAAAGGTTCAGCTCCGCAATTGATGGAAAAGGTCGCAGAGATCGTCCGCAATGAGATGAAAAATATTTTCGGCGTGGAAAATATCCGGGATGTGAAACTGGTCATTTCCGGCTGTTCCGCCGACAGCGATCCGGAGGATGACTCTGAGGATATTTTCAAGGATGATGACCGGGAAGAACAGATCATCTCTCTGAAAAATACTCCGGAAAATGACAAAAAAGATGAGTAAAGAACTTATCCTTGCTTCCCAATCGCCGCGCCGCAGGGAACTGCTCCGGCAGTGCGGCGTAAATTTTACGATCCGGTCGGCTGATACCGCCGAATTGGAGCATGCCGACGATCCGGCGTCACTTCCCCGGCTCAATGCGCTCATCAAAGCCGGAGCCGTGGCGGATGAAAATCCATCTTCATGGGTGCTGGGTGCCGATACCATGATACTCTTTGAAAATCAGACGGTCGGCAAGCCGCGGAATATGGCAGATGCCGCGAGGATACTGCAAATGTTTTCCGGCAAAGCGCATCAGGTCATTACCGGCGTGGCTCTCATCTGCCGGGAACTCGGTGAAAAAAGGTGCTGGGATTCGGTAAGCACGGTGAAATTCAAGGAACTCTCTCCGGAAGTGATCGGGCAATATCTCTCAAGCGTGGAGGTGCTGGATAAAGCCGGTGCCTATGGAATTCAGGAACACCCGGAAATGATCATTGAAAGTTTTTCCGGCGAGTTGGCAAATATCATCGGTCTGCCGCTTGAAGAGTTGAAAAAACAGCTGCAGGATATCAACTTGCTCTGAATTTCCGCAATTATCAGAATTTTGCCAGCGTTTCGGCAAATTTCACAGCAAACTGCTGACGGTAAAGGGGGGTCGCCAGATAAGCCGATTCCACCGGATTGCTCAGAAATCCGGCTTCCAGCAGTACCGCCGGGATACCGGCAAGGCGCAGAACTTTGAATCTTGCCGCTTTCACCCCTCTGCCGGGAAAATGATTCAAGGGAGCCAGTGCCCGGTAAAGATGATACGCCAGATTGGCACTGCTGCCGCTGTTTGCCATTTCCTGCGGATCATTACAGCGCAAAGAGTATATCTCAAATCCGCATGCCCCCTGCCGGGGAGCGGAATTGTGATGTATGGAAACGAAAAGATCCGCCTTGAATTTTTTTACCGCTGCCGGTCTTTCGTCAAGCGAAACAAAAGAGTCATTACTGCGGGTCAGAAAAACTTCAAATCCCCGCTTTTTCAACTCATAAGCGATCGTCTGAGCCAGAAGCAGATTCAACTTTTTCTCATCTGCCCCGTGAGCAGACGATGCCCCCCGGTCACTGCCGCCGTGACCGGGATCAAGCACGATCCGGCGGATGGGGAAACGGCGGTCTGCAATGATCGGTTCAAGTTGGGTTTTGAAGATCAGATCCGGAATATCCAGCACCCCCTCAGAAGAGATGGTGCTGTTGCCGGTAAGAGTGATCGGGATATTGCCGATCTCCGCCCATTGGCTCTCATTTTTCAACCGGATCGTGCCGGATCTGCCGGTAAGAGTGACCACCCCGTTTTCATAGGAAGCTGTCTGCATGCCCATAGCGGCAAGTTCCCCGCTGACCTGCGGGGAAAATGCCCTCTTTTCCAACTCGGAGCAACCGGCAAAGATCACTCCGGCACAAAGCAGAATCGCGATCTGTCTCAAAGTTTGCACACTGTACCTTCGCGGCGGGATTTTTCAGCGGCAAAGACCATCAGATGGCTCTCCAGAGTTTCATCTATTCCGGTGAGGATCAATGACGGATCATTTTCCGCCACTGCCTGCACAAAGTTATTCATCAGACCGCCGTCACCGCCGCCGTGACCGGAAAGGATGCCGCCGTCATTGGCGGTTTCCGTATCCACGACTCTGGTGCTGTCATCCAGAAAATGACGGATGGTGATAGTTGAACTGTCAGTATCGATTTCACCGCGGGTGCCGAATATCCGGGTCTTTCTGCCGGAGTTGAAGTTGAAGGCGGTCATGGTCATGCTCGCCGTCGAACCGTCTTCAAAAAGCATATTGACCACCTGATTATCCACCACATCGTTATCACAGGCGTAGACACAACGGCCGTAACTGCCTTCTTTAAGGGCTTTTTCCAGTTTTTCCGCATTGGGATCGGGAACCAGCACATTCACCGGCCACACGGTAGTTCCTTTGCAGAGCCGGTCACGGAAGTAGATCTTATTGGCAGAGTAAGGACAGTTGGATTCCACACTCACCGGGCAGTCACAGCAGCGGTCGGCTGCTCCGGCAGGTTTTTCCGATGCTTTGAAGTGGCGCAGTGTACCGAATGAGTGTACCGCCGTACATTTTTTACCCATGATACCGCGCAGCCAATCCACATCGTGACAGCTTTTTGCCAGCAGCATGAAACTGGATTCTGCTTCATTCCGCCACAAACCGCGCACGAAAGAGTGCGCCTGATGCCAGTAACCGACCGGTTCAAGGTGCTGGATGGAAACGATTTCCCCGATCTCACCTGAAGCGATGATCTGCCGGAGTATTTCAGTGTATCTGGTGTAACGCAGCACATGGCAGACGGCAAACATGACCCCGGCTTTTTTGACGGCGGCGACGATGCGCTGACACGCTTCCGGAGTGGGTGCCATGGGTTTTTCCAGCAGGATGTGGTAGCCCAGACCGGCACAAGCGATCGCAGGAGCTTCATGCATACTGTCTTGAGTACAGATGGCGACGGCATCGCACATTCTGGCTTTCTGAGTGAATTCATCCCATGACTTGAAACAGTTTTCCGGAGCGATCTGATGCTGCTCAGCAACCTGGTTCCGGTAATAATCGTTGGGTTCGGCAACGGCGACCACCTTCAATCTTTCCGGGTGAGCCAAAGCAAATCTGGCATAACCTCTGCCGCGCGCTCCGGCACCGATGATCGCGATCGTAACAACTTTACTCATAACATATTCTCCAAATTTTTACTGTCAACCGGCAAGATCCCGGTCAATTCTTTCTCTTATGCACTTTGCCGAAGCGCGCCATGACCAGCTGCAGATCCTGCCATGCCTCCTTTTTGGCACTCTCCTGACGCAAAAGGAACGCCGGGTGAAATGTTGGCATCACCGGAATATTCTCATACGAACACCACTTGCCGCGCAGCCGGGATATCCCGGTGGCGGTGTTGAGCAGAGTTCTGGCGGTCACTGCACCGAGGGCAACGATCACTTCCGGCCGGATGATATCGATCTGCTGTTTCAGAAACGGCACACACTTTTCGATCTCTTCGGGCATGGGGGTACGGTTGCCCGGCGGACGGCACTTGACCACATTGGCGATATAGACCTCATCCAAAGAAAACTGCATGGCGGCAATCATCTTATCCAGCAGTTGTCCGGCTTTGCCGACAAAGGGAATACCGCTTTGATCCTCTTCAAAGCCGGGGCCTTCGCCGATGAACATCAACCGGGCATGGGGATTTCCCTTGCCGAAAACCATATTGGTTCTGCCCGCTGCCAGCGGACAACGGCGGCAGTCACGCAAAGAACATGCCAACTCCTCCAGCGAAGCTGAAACCTTTTTTACCGGCGGCGGCAAAACCTTTCCGGCAGCCGGTGAAACGGTGTTCTCTGCCGCCGGTATTTTCACCGCCGGTGCCGGGATCTTTGCCGGAACAGAGGCGGAGAAAAACTCCCGCATTGCCGGTGAATCGGCAAGATCTCCGGGGTGTTTTCTGCCGGTTTCAGCCAAAATTGCACATATCTGTTCAAAAAATTCCGCCATATTGCTGATAATAACTTTTATTTTCACTCTTCATGGTCTATATTAATATAGATGCCATACAGGCAAAATAAAAGCAGTTACGGCAAAAAAGCCGCAAATTAACCTTTTCCGGGAGAGAAAAATGAAAGTTGTAGTCGCGTATTCCGGCGGTCTTGACACCTCGGTCATCGTCAAATGGGTAAAAGAAACTTACAACGCAGAGGTCATCTGCTACTGCGCCGACGTCGGTCAGCAGGAGGAACTTGACGGTCTGGAAGCCAAAGCCATCGCCACCGGCGCCAGCAAATGCATCATCGACGACCTCAATGAAGAGTTTGCCCGCGACTTCATCTTCCCGATGCTCCAGGGCGAAGCGATCTACGAAAACAACTACCTGCTGGGAACCTCCATCGCCCGTCCCCTCATCGCCAAACGCCTCGTCGAAGTCGCCAAGGCTGAGGGCGCCGATGCCATCTGCCACGGTGCCACCGGTAAAGGCAACGATCAGGTGAGATTTGAACTCAACGCCGCCGCCATCGATCCTTCCATCAAGGTCATCGCCGCATGGCGCGATCCCAACTGGCACTTCACCGGCCGTATGGATATGATCGAATACGCGAAAAAACATAACATCCCCGTGACCGTTTCCGCCAAGAAACCCTACAGCATGGACCGCAATCTGCTCCATATCAGTTTTGAAGGCGGTATCCTTGAAGATCCGTGGAACGAACTTCCCGAAGACATCAGCGTTATGACGGA
>JAFVZG010000081.1 GCA_017508285.1 Lentisphaeria bacterium
GTCATAAGTCAAATTTGTTCTACCTCCACCATGATTTTCCAAGCCGCTTGAAAAGCGGCTTTTTTTTGTGCCTTGAAAAGGCACAAAACTGCGAAGCAGGGAAAATCATGCCACGGCGTAATCTGCAAAGCAGATGAAGTCGGACAGCTGTGATTTGCGGACAAGGGACGCATGACCATTGCGTAAAATTTTACATAAACACACAATCGAGTGACTTTTTTGTTGCCTTTTTTCGCCTCATCGACGGTTTGTGATATAAGTTCATAATGATTTCTCGCTTGAAATTTCCGGCAGTTGATAGATTTTTGATTCGGCGTTTTATGGACTTGATGGAGAGGATGGACAAAATGGACTTTCCGGCATTATTGTGTAAAGCAGTCCATTGTGTCCATTTAGTCCATGTCGTCCGTTGAAAACTCTTTTTACGCACTTGACAACAGGTGAATTCCACTCTTTTTCAATTCCGTATTTCAAATTTTTATGTTTTTCGCCTGTTTCTGTCACAAACCGTTGATGAACTTAAAAAAGTATCTCCCGGAATATTTTTGACTTTTGCTATTGTATATTTATACAAACGGAGTTGTCACAGGAAAATTTTGTTGTCACAATAGTCGAGGGTGGATTCCCGGTGGGATATGACGATCAGCGTGATTTCTCCCTTGAGGTTCTGCAGAACCTGCAAGAATGCGTTTTCCGTTTCCTTATCCAATGCGCTGGTGGCTTCATCGAGAATAAGCAGTCTGCTCTGCCGGTAAAGGGCGCGGGCAATGCCTATCCTCTGCCGCTGACCGCCGGAAATATTACCGGCAGCACTCAACTTCATTTCCGGTGAAAATTCTTCCAATCCGGCAAGTTTCAGAGCCTCTTTTACTTTTGCTTCATCAATTTTTTCTTCTCCGAATGCCACATTTTCAGCAACAGTCGCTTCCAGTAAAAAGATATTTTGCGGTACGATGCTTATCTGTTTGCGCCACGCCGGAAGATTGTCGTAAATCGATATTCCTCCTGCGGTGATGCTTCCCGACTCCGGAACCAGCAGCCCGGTCAGCAAATCTACAAGGGTGCTTTTGCCTTTCCCGGAACGCCCCGCTATGGCGGTTGAGGAAAGCGGCTTGATAACCAGTGAAAAGTTCTCAAAGATCTTTTTATCTTTCTCATATCCGAAAGATACTCCGGCGATTTCTATATTTTTACCGGCATCCGGGATATTTTCTGTGACCGGGAGCGGAGCGCATTTGAATTTCTGCAGAATATTGCAGACATCATTCAGCAGAGGGCGGCTTTGCCGGATCAATGTCAGGTTGTAGTGACTGCGGCTGAGGGCAGGGAGTATCCTGCCGATCACTGCAGTGAGAACGGCAAAAGTCAGCATGATCTCGGTCTTTTCCACTTGCATTATCAGCATGATGACAAAGACACCGCTTGCCAGCAGAACTGAAGCAGATTCCAGTGAAAGCCGCGGTATTTGACCGAGGGTGTAAAGCTGCCGGGAAAGATCATTCATTCCGGCGTAAGCCGCATCGAACCTTTCGGAAAAAAACTTTTCTGCTCCGGCATATTTGATACTCTTTTCTCCGGCGATACCGGCTTGCCGTAAGATGTTTTCTTCAATGCTGGCTGCAAGAAATTTTTTGCCGCATTTGCGGTTCGCCCGCTTGGTAATGAATGACACTGCCGCCGCACAGATAACGATAAAAGCAATGCCGCAAATCGAGACCGCCGGGAAAATGATCACCGCCGCGACCGTCAATGCGATTATCACCAGAATATCGGCAAGGATCTGCATCAACGGCATCAGTATCACATGCGTAAGATCATATACCCGTTGAAAAGTGTTGAAACAGTAATCCTGTGACAGTGAGGAAAACTGCAGGTGATCGGAATACAGGTAGAGCCGGTAAAGTCTGCAGGAAAGTTCATGCCGTTTGGCAAAGATGAATTTTGCCTGAATCTTTACAATAAGGTAAGCAATGATATTTTTCCCCGCCAGCAGTAAGCCGATAAAGAGGATCGCTGCGGCGATCAGATGTTCATCGGAAAGTCCGGGCATAATATTTTTTATCAGTGAAAATGCTTTTTGTCCGGCACTGCTTTCCGGCGAGAGAAATGCCGTCGCAGCTCCCAGTAAAATACCTATGCCCGCCAGTTCCAAAAGGGCGGAAAACGCCACCGCCAGAGTTATCAATAAAAAACGGTATTTGTCGCGCGGAGAAAAGAGCCAGCGCAGTTGATCGGCAAAAGAATCCATTTACTTCCTCAAAAAATAGTGATATTTATAATAATATAAAGCCGGAGTTGCCGCTTTGCAAGTTGAAAAAATCACTCAGACAGATTACATTATAGGCGAAACCGGAAAATTAACATTGGAGAATAAAAATGGAATTGCGTTTTTTTAACACTTTGGAGCGGCGGCAGATGGAATTCAAGGCATTGGATTCGCTCTCTGCCAAAATGTATACCTGCGGGCCAACTGTTTACAACTTCGCTCATATCGGCAACTTCCGTGCCTATGTATTTGAGGATATTTTGCGGCGCACCCTTGAGTTTTTCGGTTACTCAGTAACTCAGGTGATGAATCTGACCGATGTGGATGACAAAACCATCCGCGATTCCCGCAAAGAGGGTTTGCCGCTGCGGGAATTCACCGCCCGTTACAAACAGGCATTTTTTGAGGATATCAAACTGCTTAAAATCGAACCGGCAGAGGTCTATCCGGCGGCGACCGACCATATTCCGGAAATGATCGCTCTGATCCAGACCCTGATGGATAAAGGCTTTGCTTATCAGGCACAGGATAAATGCATTTATTTCTCCATTGATAAGTGCAAGGATTACGGCAAACTTGCCCGGATCGACCGGGAAAATCAGCGCGATGGAGTGCGTATATCCACCGATGAATACGCTAAAGATGCCGTGGGCGACTTCGCCCTCTGGAAGGCGTGGGATGAGGCTGACGGGGATGTTTTCTGGGATAGTCCCTGGGGAAAGGGCCGACCGGGATGGCATATCGAATGCAGTGCAATGTCGATGAAGTATCTGGGAGAATCCTTCGATATCCATACCGGCGGCGTGGATAATATGTTCCCTCACCATGAGGATGAGATCGCTCAGAGCGAAAGTGCCACCGGTAAAAAATGGGTCAACTACTGGCTCCATTGCGAACACCTGATGGTCGACGGTACCAAAATGTCCAAAAGTCTGGGCAACTTTTATACCTTGCGTGATCTGCAATCCAAAGGATGGAGCGGCAGAGAGATCCGCTGGGTGCTGGTCGGTGCCCATTACCGCAAAAAACTCAATTTTACTCTGGATGCGCTCGCTCAGGCGCGGGAAACTCTGGCTAAATTTGATTCGCTTTTTGACCGTTTGCGTGCCGTCGATGCTCCCGGCGACGGCAGTGAGGTGAAAGAATTGACGGCTGCTGCCGGAGAAAATTTTGCTTCTGCGATGGCCGATGATCTTAATATCGCTCCGGCTCTGGCGGCGGCATTCGATCTTATGCGGGGAGCCAACCGCTTGATGGATGAGAAAAAACTCTCCGCATCCGGTGCTCAGGCGATTTTGGCAGCATTCCGCAGTTTTGACCGGATCATTGCCTGCTTTGAAGTGGATGCGGTGCGGGAAAGTGCCGCGATCCCGGAAGAGGTGACTGCGCTCGCCGAGGCACGGGCAGAGGCGCGCAAAGCGAAAAACTTCGCCGAAAGTGACCGGTTGCGCGATGAATTGGGGAAACTCGGTTATGCGGTCAAGGATATTCCCGGCGGAAGTTGGGAGTTGAAAAAACTTTGATGCTGAACGCAAAAAATTTTTTCTGAAACAGTTTGCATAGTTGTGATAACGGATATATATTAATGCCATGCGGGGCATTCTGTCCCGCAGATATCGGTGTGATGTGGTGAATGGATGTCTGATTTTGATAAAACAATTGTAATTGATCCTTCTATGGAGGTTCCGGATTACGGTAATTGTCCGGTGTGCAATTCTTCCATGCAGGCTGATCCGTCATCGCCCGGTGCGTTGCGTTGTCCGGTGTGCAATTTCGTGCAGAAGCCGAAAAGTATCATCGCTCCCGGTTATACTGTTACCAATAGCGTTAACGCCAATCAGTATCGTATCCTTTCCAATTTGAGCAGCGGCGGATTCGGCGATATTTTTATCTGTCACCCGATCGGTGATGTATCGCTGCGCTATGTGCTGAAAGTTTTGAAAAATGCTACTGCCAACAACAGTAAACGCTTTCGCCGGGAAGCCGAAATAATTGCTTCCATCGAGGATGAGGATCGCATTGTCAAAGTTCTGGATTTCTGGGAAGACGGCAGTGAGATGTTCATCGTTATGGAATACATTGACGGAATGAACCTCAAGCAGGTGATGAGCGAATACGATGTGGATGAGAAAACGGTGTTGCAGGTGGCAAGAGAGACCGCCGTCGCACTGCAGCACATCTGGGAGCGTTATTCGATCATTCACCGGGATATCAAACCGGAAAATATCATGCTCGATAAGCAGTGGAGTTTGAAAATACTGGATTTCGGGTTATCCAAACAGTGCGTTGAAGATGGCGGTTCGGATATTACTATGGCCAACTCCAGTCTGGGAACACCCGGATATATGAGCCCGGAACAGTTTACCGATTCCCGCAATGTGGATTTCCGCTCGGATATTTTCTCTCTGGGTGCAACGATGTTTTATCTGCTGACCGGCAAAAGTCCTTCCGGCGGGGATTCACTGGATCAAATCTATAACGACACTTTGACCAATGCTCCGCCGCCGGCATCTAAACTGGAAGGCAAGTGCTCAACCGGATGCATCAATCTGATCCAATGGATGATGCAGAAAAATCCCGATGACCGCATGGGGTCATATATGGAACTTCTGGATGAGATAGACCAGCTGCTCTATTCCATGCCGGATTGACCGGCATAACTCAAATTACCGGCTGTTGGCAATGTCTTGAAAAAGATAAGCGGGGAAAACCTTTTTGATAAAGGCTTTCCCCGCATCACTATACAAAGATCACTGCTTGTCAGCGGAAGTCTTTTGCTCTGGCAGGAATTCCGTTTTCTTCGCAGTAACGGTCATAGAGACCGCCGGCAGATTTATACATACTGTTGGGGCTGATGAAGTGTGAAAATTCAAAGGTGATGGCATTTTCGATACCGGCTTCTTCGGCGGCTTTGAGTTTCAGGCGCAATTTTTCCCATTTTATCGGCAGGAAGTCGATCGGCATATCCCGGTCAAAACTCTCGCTGTTTGTCCAACATTCGATACCGTTTTCATCGCAGAGGCGTTTGTTGATTTTGAGGAAAGTCGGCAGTAATTCGATTTCCACATGTCCATCCTGAAAAGCGACGATATCCACGACGCCTTTGATACGCGCCATTTGTTCTCTCCAGTGTGCTTCATGCTCTTCCGGAGCGATGGTGACGCCGAGTTTTTCCATTTTTTCGTTATATGCCTTGGCACCCCGCATCCCCGGAGATATCATGATTTTTGCGCCCGGCATTCTGGATTTGATGGTCTCAGCCATGGAACGGTAGATGGAGGCGACTTTGGCATTTTTGCCGCCGATCTCCTGAGAAAGATACCAGCCCTTGAAGGCTTTGCGGTTGCCGTAACGGTCGATGATCTCATTGCAGACTTTGCACATGATTTCGGCATCGGGGGCTGCCTCATATTCCGGGCGCCACCACGGGATGCCGGAATCATAACTGCCGCAGAAGAAATTCATTCCGTACTTCTCTGCCAGATCGAGGAACATGTCGATCAGGTCGACCGGCGGAGGGAAGCCGTTTTTTTCTTTCTGGAGGACTTCCGAGGGGAAGGTCATCCAGCGTTTCCAGCCGCAGCGGATCAGAATGACGGTATTGATCCCGAATGCCTTCATGGCGCGGAAGTCGGCATCCCACTCCTCTTGGCCCCAATTCTGATGGGGAATGTCATGGCTGATCTCATCCAGAAATGTTCCGGTAATACGCATATATAAACTCCTTTTTTCATACTTTGCCGTTATCGGCGTTGCGGATATAAAATAGTTGCCGCACGCCTTTTATTCAACCCGGAAACCGGGCTTTTTGGGTAATTTTTCATAATTTACGGTTTTTTTGCTCACCGGGGAATCACCGAAAGAACTTTTTCAATATGTTTTTCAAAAGCCTTTTCCGGACCGTAAAACTCCACGATCCGCAACTCATCCCATCCCCAGCGGTCGATGGTGATCACTGCCGTATAGTGCATGATGCCTCTGGCGGTATTCTGGATAGCGGTGATTCTGACGGCTTTATTGCCGTTGAAAGTTGCCGGGAAGCATTTGACATTGTCAAAACAGTGTATTGTTGTCAGAGACCGGCAAACCAGCTGCTGCCAGAATTCGAGGGTGCTGGTATCCGGGATTTTCTCTTCCCATATCCGCAGGATGCAGTCATCACTGCCGGTGGCGGTGAATCCGTCAACTGTATTGTAACTGCCGGTCACCGGAACCAGATTTTCCGGAAGAGCCAGACCGAATAAAGGTTTATCTTTCTTGCCCGGTCTGGTTGAAGCCAGATTATGCAGAAACTGGAAGTGGCTTATTGCCTGCGGATTGCCGCCGGGGATCGCGCCGTGTTCTTCGATGACAGCGATCTCAAAGGTCACATTTGCCACCCGGCTGCGGTTATTCTGCAGCTGAGCTTCGACTCTTTCTATTTCGGTAGTGACCCGGTTGAGTTCCCTTTCCACCTTGAGGATCTCTTCGACTTTATTGGCTTTTTTCAGTAATTCAGCAAGCCGCTGGCGTAATTTTTTCAGATTTTCCAACCTGACATCGATATCGGTGATGGTATCGGTCAAATCTTCTGCAGATACCCGGAAATCGCTGAGTTTGCCGACACCCCGGCTTTGTTTCAAAAACGAGTCGGCTTTTTTGACCGGCACTTTTACGGTCATATTGCCACGGTTGCGGGAAACCAGATATCCGCCCATGGATTCAGCAGCTTTTTTGATTTCATCCATTGCTTTATTCCGTTCCTTTACCGTCAGGGTGAAGCCGGAAGTATATGCCATCATCCGGGAACTTTCCTGAAAAAATGCACTGTCTTTTGAGAACGAATTTACCGCTCCTGAGGCGGCAGCCCGCCTGCTGCTGTGGAGGGATTTCGACTTCGGTGCGGCGGTGTCGTATGCCGCACTTTCCGGGCGGGGGATCTCGCTGTCAATGCCGGTGCAGCCGCTGAGTATGGCGGAGCAAAACAAACAAAACATGATTTTTTTCATTACAGTCTCCTTTCTCTGAAAATTGAATATCCGGTTATATAATACTGCATTCGCTTTGAAAATGCAATCTCTACGGTAAAAAAAGCGAGAAAAAACTGTTTTCAACTTTACAAAGCACACTTTGTGGTGTATTTTAATAAGATGATAAAAAAGGAATTTTGGAGAATATGAACACTAAAAACTGGAAACCATTATGTAATGTCCTGCCCCAGGATATTGATCTGATCCAAAGGAAGTATAATCTGCCGCGGCCGATCGCCGTATATTTCGCTGCCCGCGGCATCAAAGAAGCCGATATCCCCGGATTTCTTGAGCCGCGGCTTGCCAATTTGAGCGATCCCTACCGTTTCCCCGGCATCCGTGAGGCGTGCGACCGTTTGTGGAAAGCTATTGAGAACCGTGAACCGATACTCATTCACGGTGATTACGATACCGACGGGATCACCGCCAGTGCGCTGCTGGCACTGGTTCTGCGCCAGAATGGTGCGATCGTCAACTCATTCATCCCCCACCGCTTTGATGACGGTTACGGATTTACTCCGGAATCTCTGGAAAAAGCTCTGGAGATGTTCGGCGATTGCGGGGTGCTGGTCACGGTGGATTGCGGTATCACCAGCTGCGATGCGGTGGATGTCGCCCGCAGCAAGGGTATCGATGTCATCGTTACCGACCATCACGAAGCCGGTGATACTCTGCCGGATGCACTGGCGGTCATCAACCCCAAAGTTTATCCTGAATTGGAAGATCTGCAGCTGCTTTCCGGTGCCGGTGCCGCTTTCAAACTTTCCCATGCCTTTATCAAATACGGCAGAGAGAAGAATCTCGGCGGCTTTATGACCCGTCTGGAAGAGGTTCTGGATTATGTCGCATTGGGTACGGTCGCGGATATCGTGCCGCTGCTCGGTGAGAACCGGATCATGGTCAAATACGGTATTGAAGCCTTGCGCCGTCAGCTGCGGCCGGGGATACGGGCATTGATCGAGAGTTCCAAACTGCATTCGGATCTTTCTCCTTCGGATATCACATTCCGTCTGGCGCCCCGGATCAATGCCGCCGGCAGAGTCGGTGATGCCAATGTCGCGCTGCAGCTTTTAGAGAGTGAATGTATCGTCGATGCTCATAACAGTGCGCGTAAACTTGAAGAGTATAATCACGACCGTCAGGAGCGTGAACAGGAGATCTATCAGGATGCCTGCGGTCAGATCGAGCGCGGTCTGGCATGGCAGAGTCCTTATTCCCTGCTGGTTGCCGGCAGAGATTGGCATCAGGGGGTGATCGGTATCGTGGCTTCGCGTCTGGCGCGTGATTACAACCGCCCGACTATTGTGCTGACCATTCAGGATGGCAGTGCCTACGGTTCAGGCAGAAGTATCGCCAATTTGAATCTGGTGGAAGTGCTTACCAAAAGTTCGCATCTTCTTGAGCGTTACGGCGGGCATCCCATGGCGGTCGGCATCGGGTTGAAGACGGAAAATATTGCCGCCTTTTACGAGGAGATGGATCGTGAGATCCGTTCTCAGATCGATCCGTCTGAACTTGAGAGTTTCATCTCTTACGACGGTGAGGCGGAATTGGGCGATCTTACTCCGGAATTTTTCAATTATCTGGAAAAACTTTCACCATTCGGTCACAGCAATCAGAAGCCGGTCTACCGCTTCAATGATCTGCGGGTGATCCGCAGCGGTTCGGTCGGTCAGGGGCAGCACACCCGGGGGGTGATGCAGAGCCGTACCGGTCAGATCGATTTTATTGCATTCAACCGTCCGGTATCGGATTTCAGCTACCGCACGCTGGATGTATTGGCGACTCCGCAGCTGAATAAGCGTCAGCCGGATGCTCCTCCGCAGTTGAATATTATTGATTACCGGGATATTTACTGATGACACTGATTTTTCTTGGTGATATCGTTGGCAAGGGCGGGCGCAATGCCGTCAAGGCACTGCTGCCGGAACTGCGCCGGGAATTCAACGCTCAGTTTGCGGTGGTGAATGGCGAAAATTCTGCCGCCGGAAGCGGTATTACCGGCAGTTGCGCCAGAGAATTGCTTGAGGTCGCGGATGTGGTCACTCTCGGGGATCATGCCTGGGATCAGAAAGGGTTTGAAAATGAGATCAATCTTTTTGACCGGGTCATCCGTCCTGCCAATTATTCCGATACCCAGCCGGGAAGAGGTTATGGAGTATTCCGCAATCCCGCCGGCGGCGAAGTGGCGGTGATCGCTCTGCAGGGCAAAGTTTTTATGCGTGACAGTGCCTATTGCCCTTTTGAAACCGTGGAAAAGATCCTTGCTTCACTTCCCGCATCGGTAAAAACGGTGCTGGTGGATTTTCACAGTGAGGCTTCCAGTGAAAAATTGGCGATGGGCTATTTCCTTGACGGCAAAGTTACTGCGGTGATCGGTACTCATACCCATATCCAGACTGCCGATGCCAGGATCCTTGCCAATGGTACAGCGGCACTTTCCGATGCCGGAATGTGCGGTGCAGAATACAGTGTGCTGGGCAGAGAGGTCGACGCCGTGCTGAAAAAATTCCGCAGCGGTATGCCGGTGCGGCTGCCGGTGGTGGAAACCGGTAAGATCCGGGTCGACGGAGCGGCGGTGACTTACGATCATATTACCGGCAGGGCTCTGAAAATAGTGCCTTTCAGCCGTTATGTCGGGTTGTGATCCGATGACCCCGCCGGAGTTGCGAGCCATTGCCGCGGAAAAGTTCCGCATCGACTATCCCCCGCATTTGCCGGTATCTGCCAAAGCTCCGGAAATAAAAGCGTTGTGGCAGAAGCACCAGCTGATAATCGTCGGCGGAGAAACCGGTTCCGGGAAGACCACACAATTACCGAAAATCGCTCTGGAAATGGGGTGCGGCAGAAGAGGTATGATCGGTTGTACCCAGCCCCGGAGGATCGCGGCATCGGCGATGGCGCGCCGTCTGGCGCAGGAATTGCATTGTACTTGCGGCAAAGAGGTCGGCAGTACGGTGCGTTTTGAGGATCACACTTCTCCGGAAACGGTTCTGAAGTTTATGACCGACGGTATTTTGCTGGCGGAATTGCGTCATGATCCACTGTTTTCAGCCTATGATTGTCTGATAATCGATGAAGCGCATGAAAGAACTCTCAATATCGACTTTCTTCTGGGATTGATCCGCAATATTCTGCCCCGGCGGCCGGATTTGAAAGTGGCGGTATCCAGTGCGACATTGGATATGGCTAAATTCAGCGGATTTTTCGGCAATGCTCCGGTGGTGGAAGTGGCGGGCAGAAGTTTTCCGGTGGAAGATATCTTTATGCCGCCGTTGGAGGATGAGGAACTTTCCCGTCAGGTGGCAAGGGCAGTTGAGGAGTTATCCGGATTTGACCGGCGCGGCGATATACTGGTCTTTCTGCCCGGCGAAAGAGAGATCCGGGAGTGTGCTGAACTTTTACTGGGCAGAAATTATCCGGATACCGAAGTTTTGATGCTTTTTTCCCGCTTGAGTTCAGCTGAGCAGAACCGGGTTTTTCATCCGGGGAAATTCCGCCGGATAATCCTGAGTACCAATGTGGCTGAAACCTCTCTTACCATACCCCGGATAAAATTCTGTATCGATTCCGGTCTGGCACGGGTCAGCCGTTACAATCCCCGGCGCAGGATCCAGGAGTTGCAGATCGAGATGATCTCTCAGGCATCTGCCCGTCAGCGGCGGGGGCGGTGCGGCAGAACTGCTGACGGTATTTGTGTGCATCTTTATGCGGAAGAAGATCTTGCCCGCGCTGAAATGTATACCGATCCGGAAATCAAGCGGACATCGCTTGCCGGAGTTATTTTGCAGATGGCATCTTTGCGTCTGCCGGATATCCGGTGTTTTCCGTTTATCGATCCGCCGCCGCCGCCATTGATCCGGGAGGGATTTCGCACATTATCGGATATCCGGGCGGTCAATGATGCCGGCAGGATAACCAAAGAGGGGTTGACGATCTCCCGTCTGCCGGTCGATCCCCATTTGGGGAAGATGCTTCTGGAAGCACAACGGCGCAAAGTTACTGCGGAATTGCTGGTCTTGTGTGCCGGATTATCCATTCCGGATGTCCGTGAGCGGCCGGTGGAGAAACCCCAGTTGGCAGATCAGGCTCATGCGGCATGGAAGAGTGAAGACTCCGACTATATCGGTATTTTGAATTGCTGGAACGCCCTGATTCTTGCCGGTGCATTTGAGAGCAACGGTAATTTGCGCCGTTTCTGCAAAAAGAATTATTTGAATTTCACCCGTACCCGCGAGTGGCGCAATCTGGTAATCGATCTGGCAGAGTCGTTGAAAAAAGAGTTTACTTTTGAGATTTTGGAGTTGGCAAATTACCGGCTTATCCATGAGGCGCTGCTGTGCGGTATTCCCCGTAATATTGCCCATTTTGATAAAGAGACAAGGCTTTATCGTGGAACCGACGGCAAAAAATTTGTGATTTTTCCCGGCAGCGGTCTGGCAAAACTTAAAAAGATGCCGGAGTGGATAGTCTGTTTTTCACTGGTGGAAACCAGTCGGCTTTTCGGCAGGAATGCCGCCGTGATCGAACCGCAATGGCTGGAAAATTGCGCTCCATTCCTTTGCAGCCGCACTTGTGATCAGGAACATTTTGAAGCTCACAGCGGCTTTGTCCGGGCCAGAGAAAAGGTGATGCTTGGCAGTTTGCTCATCAACAGTGGTAAAATGGTGGATTACGCCCGTTACAATCTGCCGGCGGCAAGGGAGATCTTTATCCGTGAAGGGCTGCTTGCCGGAGCGGTTTCCGGTTGCCGTGAAGTGGATAAATTCAACCGGATAAAAGCAAAATTGCAGGAGTATGAGGTGCGCTTCCGGAGGATGGATCAACTCTATAATGCAGTTGCCGCAGAGGAGTTTTTCCGGAAACATCTGCCGCCGGATGTGGCATCGGTCAAGGCTTTGAAAGAGCTTTTACATTCCGGTAAAGAAACATGGGAGTTCTCTGAAAAAGATTTTATGCAGGAAGGCAGCGGCTTTGATCCGGCGGATTATCCTGACCGTCTGGAATTCGCCAAATTGAGTTTCCCTTTGCATTACAAATTTGAACCGGGGGAAAAGGGGGATGGCGCAACGCTTTATGTGCCGGAAAATTCCCTGAATCTTCTGCCGGATCATGCACTGGATTATCCGGTGCCGGGATATTATACGGATTTTGCTGAAGTTTTACTGCGGGCATTGCCGAAAGATGTGCGGCGGCAGTTGGGCGGGATCATCCGGTGCGCTGAACTTTTTGCCGGGGAATTAAAGAAAAATCCGGTATTGCGGGAAGTTGCTCCCGGTGAAGTTGCGGTGGAATTTCTGCGCGATCTTGCCGGGATCGAGATCAATCCGCGCTGTTTTGAGGATGTGGATATGCCGGAGTATCTCCGGTTGAAATTGGGGATATTGAATGACTCCGGCAGATTGAAAAGCGTGGAGTACTCCCTGCCGTCGCGTCCGGCAAACACATCAAAGGTTTCTGCTTCTCTGCCGGGAGCCGCCAGACATCAGGATCGCAACTGGACACAATGGAAAAGTCAGGAAGGCATTATTCCGGAATCAGTGGAATTGCCGCCCGGATCGGGCAGGGTGTTTTATCCGGCATTGAATATCGATCCGGAGAATGGCTCGGTGAATAAAGAGCTGTTTATAAAATCCGCTGAAGCCTGCCGCCGTCACCGTGCCGCTGTCGGCAGATTGTTTATGCTCAATAATGCCCAGTTGACCAAAATGGTGCGTAAAGGCATCCGGATTTCCAATGATCTGAAGTTGTCTTTACTGTTGAATTTTCCTATGGCGGAATTTGAAAATGAATTACTTATGGCGGCGATCGGGAATGCGGTGGATATCGACCCTGCGCAGGTGCGCTCTGCAGCGGATTTTGAGAAATTCTCTGAAGCACTTCGCGGAAATTGGAGCGATACGCTGGATGAATTATGCGACGGCTTGGAAAAGTTTACTGCAGAGTATTCGGCGATCCGGCAGTTTTCCCGCCGGGCAGGGGATGCCGGAGAGGATATAAGAAAACATCTGGATCTTCTTTTTGCTCCCGGTTTTTTGCGGCGTAAAGCCGTTTTTACCGATTACCGCCGTTACTTGCGGGCATTGAAATTGCGTGCCCAGCGCGCCGCCGATGCTCCGGGGAAGGATTTGCAGAAAGGTGAAGCTCTTTCCCGGTGGGATGAGAGATTTTACGCCGCTTTGGCAACTCTGGATGATCTGACTTCATCAGACGGGTTGTATGAGTTCTGGGAATTGCTTGAAGAAGCACATATCGCCGTTTACGCCCCTGAGGTCAAAACATCGGTGAAATCTCCGCTTGCCAAATTGCCGGAAGCGTGGGAAAAACTCCGGATCTGACCGGAATTATCAGATGAATTCCACCATGACTGCTTCCGGCGGGCAGAATAGCCGGAAGGTGTGTTTGTGTTCGCCAATACCCCGGGAAACGATCATTTTGAAGTCGGAGTCTTTTCTCGCAAATATCCCCCCGGCAAATTTGCAACGGTAGAAACTGGGGCAGTAAACGGCACCGATCCCCGGTATGCGGATCTGTCCGCCGTGGGTGTGACCGCAGAATGCCAGAGATATCCCCTGCAAAAAGTTTTTGTGGTCGATGGCGATAACTCCATCCGGAGAGTGCGCAAGCAGAATATCCATCTTGCCATCCGATTCCGGCAGAGCCGGCAGATTTTTGAAATCAAGCGAACTGATATCCGGCAATCCGGTGATCCGGAAACTGCCGGATATGATACTTTCATTGCTCAGCAGTTTGATTTGGTGACCGGCATACGCCCGGCGGAAAAAATCTTTATCAAGCCACCGTTTCCCGGTCTCCCAGTTGCCGTTTACCGCATAAACTTCCGGAGAGGTGGATGATAATCCGGCAAGCAGTTCCGGCAGACGATCGAGGTATTCTGCATCATCGCAAAGGTCGCCGCCCAGAAGGAGGATATCGGCATTGAATTCGCTCATCGCCGCTTTGAATTCTGCCAGAAGCCGCTGCTGCCGGGGCGAAGCGTGCCAGTGCCAGTCGGAAACAAAGGCAATTTTTTTGCCCCGGCACTCCGGTGCTGCGGCAGGGATGACCAGTTTGAAAAGCGTCAGTAAATCCCCCCGTTTACGGCAATGAACCGCTTGGGGAATCCGGCAGGGGGAGTATCGTTTACTGCGCCGCAGGAATGCCCGTTTCAGGGGGAAATAACGCTCTTCAAAGGTATTCACGCATCCAATTCCGCAATTAATTCAGCCGGGAGTTTGGCGACGGAAAGCAGCTTGCAGGGTTTTCCATCCGCCCCGGTGAAACTGTCACCGACTTTACAATTAAGCAATGCTTTGCCCAGACGGGTACGGTAAGAGAGGAAGCGTCTTTCCGGATTGCCATCCCATGCTCCGAGGAGGTAATAGGTCTCCTCTCTGCCGTCATCCATCGCCACTTTGACCACCGAGCCGATGACCGCGGTGTCGGTCACCTCGACCTGACCCATGAGAACGGGTTGGATATTGGCAAGTTCTCTTTCCAATTCACCGCGGCGGCGGCTGAGGTAGTTGCGCCGTTCTTTAGCGGCATCGAATTCGGAGTTCTCTCTGAAGTCGCCGTGGGCGCGGGCAGTTTTGAGAGCTTCGCGGTTTTCCGGAACATGGATATTGATGATGTCATCCAGCTCTTTGATCAAAGCCTGATGGGATTTGACACTGGTGTAAGTCGCTTCAAAGACGGGGGCATCGTTGGATTCATTGTGAGCCGTACCGGCATCAAGGATCTTTTTGCCGGCACCGCTTTCCAGATACTCCTGGATCTCTTTGGATTGCCGGGCAAGTTTGACCATCAGACTCTGGCGTTCACCGGCGTTGAGGAAGAGGGCTCCCTGCAGAATTGAACCGAACATCACCGGGTCATCATCCAGCATGGAGATCAAATGGGATTGGAAATCCCAGTTATCCAGAAGCATCGAGTGCAGTTCCCTTCTGGCGGCAAGATAGGCTTTCGGCGGCTCTTCGGAAGAGAGAATACGCGAAACATTATCCAGATTTACCAGCGAAAGCAGTTTTTCATCCCGCCGTTTTTTGCGGTTTTTCCAGATCCAGAGCAGCAGATCGGCACCGCATCCGCGATGAGAGGTCAATGAAGAACAGATCGCCTCATTGGATATATGCGGCCCGATGCAGTTGAGGGCTTTGAGCGGCATCTTCAATGCACAGGCAGCAAGGTATTCCGGCGGGAAGACCTTGGCGGCACCCGCGGAAAGTTTATCCAGAAGTTTGCTGGCGATTTCTCCCCAGACGGCGAAAGTTGCCAGCGGGGCCGCCGCCGGATCCTGCGGGAAAAATGCCGCTTTGCCGACCAGAGCATTGAATATGGTCTGCAAACTTTTTTCCGGAGTACGGTCGATGATCATTGCCAACACTTCGGCGACCAGTTTACTGTCACGCTGGGCAGTGGCGACGGGGAGTTTTTCAAAGAAAGCACAGAGCGCAGAGATCTCGTCACCGGCAAATTCCGGGGCTTTCTGCTCCAACTCCTGAAGCATCAGCAGCTGGATCTCTTTCAAACTTCTGCCGTCACAGGCGCGGCGTGAAGCCGGTTTTGCCCCGGCAGCCGGAGAGTCATTTTTGCTTTGCGCCACTCCGATGCTCCAGTAGCGTTCAAATGCGGCATCATCAAGTTTTCTGGCGCAGCCGTTGCGAGCCATGGATTTGAGCTGTTCCTCGCTGATGGGGGTCTGCCGGCGTTTTTCCACGGTCAGGCGGAAAAGTGCCGCTGATACCGGAACCGTTGCCGCTACCACCAGCCGGGAAACATCCGGGCCGGATGCGAGAACAACGGCATCTTTGAGCACGATCTCCAGAGGCACCGCAGCATTGCTCCCCACCTGAGCAAACGGCATCATGGGCAGCGAGGCATTCATCGCATCGATCGTACCGGCAACACCCCAGCGGCGTGAGCCGGGCAGATAGACGATGGAACCGCTGCGCAGAGCCAGCAATCTTTCGATTTTTCCGGCGATCTCCGCAGGAGTCTGCTTCTCATCTCTTACCCCGGTGGCTTTGACGACCGGAGCCTGAGCGATGTAAGGCGGCAGCAGAAGTTTTACCGCATTGATCAAGCTCTTGCGGAAAAACGGTTTGCCGGGAATGCCGCACTTGGCGATATCCATAATGAACTTCGCTTCCGGAGCAGAAAGTTTCCGGTTTTCCCACTCTTCCCAGAGCATTTCCAGTTGTTCGGCACAGTCGTCGTTGGCATTGGCGGCGACAGCCGCCTGCAGAGCCGCCAGATTTTCCGGACGGACATTGTCGATGACCGCCAGAATAAGATCTTCCATATTTACAGCCATATGATTTCTCCCAAATAGTTATTGATATTGCTATACATTATATTAATATACCCTGAAAAAGCCGGTTTTACAACCGTCTGCCGGCAGTTTTTGCCGGTAAAGATGAGTGACGGAGCGGTCATTTGCCGGAAATATGCTTTTTTATGGCTTCAAAATTGTTTCTGGCGCACTTTTCGTCATCGAAGAAAAATTTTTTGCCGCTTGGTGAAGATATCCGGTAACGGGCTGGGTTTTTGCGTTGGGCAAAAATCCAGTTGTCGAATTCTTCTTCAGTTTTGAAAAACAGTTTTTTATCCGGAACGATGGAGTTTTCAGCGGCGATTTTTTCCAATAGCGGCAAATCGATGTAGGTTTCCGGAATATTGCCGGATAGCGCATCATGCAAGGTTTCCAGATACTTTTTTGCCAGATGGATCACGGTCTGACGGAAAGGAGCGGCGGTTTTTTCCGGGATCACGGTAGTTTGCCACACCCGGATATCTTCTTTGGATACCGGCATACGGTATTGGTGAAAGTGTGCTTTTTTCGCGGGAAGACCGGAGAATCCGAGCGGCAGAGTCTTCTCTTTGCCGATATACAATTTGAGCATATTGTCATCGGGACAAAATATATTTATTACCGGCAGTATGGAAACTTTCCGGCAGTTGGCGATATCCCGTTCTGAGATCGTTCCGGCGGTTCCCAGTAAAATGATCTGTTTCAGCCGGATCTTTTCTGCGGCAAGAAAGTTGACACAATCCAGCGTGATCCTGCCTCCCAGAGAGTGTCCGATGAGAGTGATCTTTGTCGGATCATCCGATTTGGCGATTTCCCCGGATAACTCGGCAGCGAAGCCGGTTGCGGAAGATTTCGCATTTGACCACAGGCGGTTGCTTTCCCATTTGCGTACTTTGATCTCTTTGCCGGGGAAAATTTTATTCAGCATCTTGCAGTGGCTTTGGTAATTTATCCATTCACTGTACCATCCGGGAATGAAGTAAACCTCTTTTGCCGCAAGATTTACCGCCAGGATAACGGCGGCGGATAAAACGAAAATTTTCATAGCCGGTCACTCCACCAATTCCCGCAATTCCGCCAGCGGGATGCCGCCTCCGGCAGCCGGATTGGCGACCAGTAATTGAAACAATTCCCGCTTTTTCTGTTGAAGCATGAGGACTTTTTCTTCGACAGAATCTTTCATTACCAGTTTGATGGATGAGACCGCCCGGGTCTGCCCGATCCGGTGGGTGCGGTCGGCTGCCTGCAATTCCACAGCCGGGTTCCACCACGGGTCATAGATGATGACGGTGTCGGCGGCGGTGAGGTTCAAACCGGTGCCGCCGGCTTTCAGACTGAGGAGGAAAAGAGGGATATCCGGATCATTATTGAAGCGGTCGACGCGTTCCTGCCGGTCACGGGTGCCGCCGTCAAGGTATTCAAAAGCGATCTTCTCCTGCTGCAGTTGCGGGATAAGCAATTTCAGCATGGAAGTAAATTGGCTGAAAAGCAGCACCTTGTGTCCGCTGTCAATGGTTTCGTGGAGCAATTCAAAAAGCAATTCACTTTTGCCGGAAACATTCTCCTGCCCGGCGGCATCCGGCAGAAGTCCGGGGTGACAGCAGCACTGGCGCAGTCTCAGAAGCAGGGCGAATAAATCGGCACTGCCGCCGTTGGCAAGAATATGCTGGCTGCTCTCTTTCAGTTTATCGTATATTGCGCGCTGTGCCGGCGGCATGTCGCAGAAAATGATCCGCTCATTTTTTTCCGGCAGATCAGATGCCACCTCATCTTTGGTGCGCCTTTTGATGAATGGCGCGATCCTGCCGGTGAATTCATCCTGCAATTCCGGATCATTGGCGATATTGGCATATCTCCGGCGGAATGCCGGGAGCGTGCCCAGCAATCCCGGTTGAAGAAAATCCATAACGCTCCATAGGTCGTTGGGAGTATTTTCCAGAGGCGTACCGGTGAGGACTATCCGGTGCATGGCGCGGATGGATTTGCAGTTTTTGGCATTGGTGGAACCGGGGTTTTTGATATGCTGAGCCTCATCCAGTACCAGAAAACTGAAAAGATATTTTTTCAAAGATGCCTGACAGAGTTTTGCCGCGGTATATGAGAGGATAAGCAGATCAAAATCTCCTGCTTTCAATACCTTTTCCCTTTCGTTCCCGCTTGGCGCGGCAACCCGGAAGTCGGGTACGAATCTGGCGGCTTCCCGCGCCCAGTTGACCACCAGCGATGCCGGGCAGACTATCAGTGCCGGTTCTCCGTTTTTACGGATCCGGGATGAGAGCAGAGCCAGTAGTTGAACCGTTTTGCCCAAGCCCATTTCATCTGCCAGTATCGGATTGAAACTTCGGTCGGTCAGGTATTGCATGAATGCCACACCCTCTTTCTGGTAGGAGCGCAATTCACCGTGAAAGGTGAAATTTTCCGCCAGCGGCAATTCACCTGAAACGGCATCGGCAGTCAATAATTCCGGCGGCAGTGCGCCGGGTATCCTGCCGGCTATCGAGCAGAAGCAGGCAAAGTTTCCCACAGGTACTTCAAAACGGCATGCGGCACTGTCAAGATTGCGGATCAGGGCAGGTGAAGAGCGCATGAATTTGCCAAGTTCCGGTGATATGCGGCATACTCTGCTGCGGTTGAGCAGATAGTTCAGACGGTCTGCAGCACGGGTGAAAAGTTTTTCCCAGTCGATGATGTTGTCATCGGAGCCCAACTGATAATCAATGATATAAGCCTCGGCAGTTTTTCCGGCATAGCGGCATTTGAATGGTATTTCGCGCAAACGGTTGCCGCCATTGGCAAGGATGGATAAACGGCTGGAAAGAACAACTTTTTCCGGATCGCGCAGGAGTATTTCCGGCATTACCCGGTCGAGGAAAAGTCCGGCTTTTTCTGCTGAATCCACTGTTGCTGAAGCATCCGCATCATCGACATCCATGCCGAAAAGAGCAAGGGAATTTTCAAAACTGCGCTCAAATGCGGTATCCCGCTTGAAACAGTTTCTGCCGAATGCTCCGGTTTTGCCGGTGCGGGCAGCGGCGATGATGGTCTTATTCCCGGCGTGGTAGAGGTAGTCGGTTTTCAAGGTGAATTTACCATCGGTATCAAATCCGCCATCCAGCAGTAAGCCTGCTTTTTGCATTTCCGGATCGATGCTTCCGGCACTTAATACCGGCAGAGGGAAGCTCTTCAACTCAGCACTGTTGCGGGCAGTCATCCGGAAAAAACTCCGCAAAAATCCTGCTTCACAATTGCCGCCGATAAAGAAGTATTCATCATCTTTGCCGACCCAGCTGCCGCCTCTTCCGGCGATCAGACGCGCCCCCGGCATGGGTAAAACCGCTTCGCCGATGGCAATACCGGGCAGCAGTTGGCCGTTGACTTTTGCCAGCACCGCTTCTGCCCGTTCCGGGCGGATGGTGATACGGCTGCCGTTGCGGAAAAAACGGGGAAATCCGGGCAGAGCGTGGAATAATTCTGCCGTCAATTCCGCTCCGAGGGCAATATTGGAGTTATCGGCACTGCCGTTGAGTGCGAGAAAGCGGATTATCTGCTGATCATGGAGTGAGAAATCTTCATATTTCAGTACAACGCTCAGAGACTTTTCAAAGTACAGCTGTTTGAGATTGCTGAGATTGCCGGCATACTCTCTGGATGCTCCGTAAAGCCGTGCCTGAAGCAGAAGTATTTTGTATTGATTAGGGGCATGCAGTTGATCGTCGACCACATTCAGCCGGAGTTTGGCACAATTACGCATGCCGCGGGAAGAGAGCTGCTCAAAACTCTGCAGCAGCAGACCTTTGCTGTATACCGGCGGAGATTCCGGCGCTTCATTGGAAAGGTGAAATCTGCCGCTGTACAGCAGGAGAGCTATTGCATGGGCGCAAAGAGGAGTATCATGTTTGCAGCTGCATCCGGCGGAGGTGTTTTCGCCGGTAATGACTTCCACTTCCGCTTCCGGCAGGGGCGGCTCCCGGAAAATCCCGCAGAGGTGTCCGGCGGAATTTCTCCATGCGCCGGTCAGATTTTTCTGTTTGAGCAGATTTTTGGCTTTCTTCAAAACATCCGCATTTGACAGCGCAATTAATCTGTCTTCAAAACTTGCCATAGTAACTTTTGTAATCCATTAAAATACTTTGCGTTATAGAAATAAATGCATCTCTTACAGCGCAATTGTTTCTTGTTATAAAAGTATTAACTTATTAATTTAACCCTTTTTGGCAAATTTTTCAATAGATGACAGATAAAAGTTGACAAAAAAGATTAACGGATGTATGTTATAGAAAGGACAAATGCCGTCTCAAGATTATGTTTCCGGATGAAGCATCCGGGGACAATGTGAAACAGAAAACAAAAAATGGGGATTTCCATGGCTGAAAAATTGTCAGATATGTGGAGTTGTTTACTGCCGTGGCTGGCAGAGTGGTATCCGGCGCTGATCGCCGTCATCGTGTTTCTTATTCTCTGTTCGCCGCGGTTGACATTGAAGATCGCAGCATGGATAGTCCGGGTGGTGATGTTCCGCCTGCGGGTGGTCGGTAAAGAAAATATGCCCTATTCCGGGCCGATCCTGCTGGTTTCCAACCATGTTTCACTGATCGACCTGCTGATGATCCAATCGGTAGTGCGTCAGAGAGTGCGCTTTATGGTGCGTTCCGAGATCGTCAACTTTATTCCGACCCGCTTGATTTTCTGGTATCTCGGCGTGTTGAAAGTTCCCAGTGCGCGCCGTCCGAAAGAGATGAAGAAATTTTTCGGCGATATTCAGGATCGTCTGCGTGCCGGTGAAACCATCTGTTTCTTTCCGGAAGGAGCCATTTCCGGCAGCGGCAATCTGATGCGTTTCCGTTCCGGGGTACAGTCGCTGATTCCTCCGGAAATCCAGGTGACAGTCATGCCGATCCGTCTGGGAATGATCCACGGCAGATTGACCGGTATCTACAAGAACCGTCTGCGTTTCCATCGTCTGACCCGCTGGCCGGTGGATTTCTCGGTCGCTATCGGTAAACCGATCGACCCGAATCTGAGTGCGTTCCAGTTGCGCCAGAAGATCTCTGAACTCGGTGCTATTTCTGAAACTCCGCCGCAGCCGGGTGAGCGGCCTATCCATACTGCCTTTATCTATCATGCCAAACGCCATCTTTTCGGCAAGATATTTTACGATGCCACATCTGACACCTGGTTCGGCAACTTCAAGATGCTGCTTTTGACGATCCTGCTTTCCAAATTTATCCGCAAGGTCGATAAAGGTACAGCCGGTTACACCGGGGTACTGCTCCCCAATATGCCGATCGCTGCCGGTGTGATGCTGGCGATCCAGTGTGCCGACCGCACTCCGGCGATCATGAACTTCAGTGCCGGTCAGCCGGTCGCTCTGGAATCCATGCGCCGTGCCGGAGTCAAAACCATCCTTACCAGCCGCAAATTTCTTGCCAAACTCAAATGGGAGGAATCTGAGGAGATGGTGTTTCTTGAGGATGTGGTGCCGACCATCACCAAAGGTCAGAAAATTCTGGCGATTCTGATGATCCTTTTCCTGCCGACCCGTACTCTGGTGCGGAATATCGCTCCTTTGAGCTGCTACAATATGTTCCAGCAGGCGGCATTGCTCTTTTCCAGCGGTTCCACCGGCAAACCCAAAGCGGTCATGCTTACTCAGCGCAATATCAACTGCGACATCCAGTCATTCATCCGGGTGGTGGATTGGTCGGGCAATGACCGGGTCGCCGGCAATTTGCCGATATTCCACTCTTTCGGATTTACGGTATGTTTCGCATTGTCTGCCACGACCGGAACTCCGGTGGCTTATGTTGCCAATCCGCTTGATGCCGGTCTGATCGTCAAATCCTGCCGGGAATTCAAGATCACGATCCTTTGCGCCACTCCGACATTTTTGCAGAAATATATGATGAAAGCCAAGCCGGAAGATTTCAAGACCTTGCGTCTTTGTATCACCGGTGCAGAGAAACTGCGTTCGGAACTTGCTGAGCGTTACCGCAATATGACCGGCAGGGATATCGTCGAGGGATTCGGCTGCACCGAATTATCCCCCATTGTTACCATCAACCTCAACAACTCCATCTACACTATGGGAACCAAAAGTGACCATCCGGGAAGTATCGGTTGTCCGCTGCCGGGTATTCACGCCCGCATCGTTGACATCAATACCGGCGTGGAATTGCCGCCGGGCAAGGATGGTAAACTGCAGGTGCGTGCCGGTTCCGTGATGAAAGGTTATCTCAATGATCCGGAACTTACCGCTCAAGTCATCCAGAACAACTACTATGACACCGGTGATATCGGTCACATGGATGAAGATGGTTACATCTACATTACCGGCAGAGCCAGCCGTTTCAGCAAGATCGGCGGAGAAATGGTTCCCCACGAAGGCGTGGAAGATGCCATTGCCAAACTGCTTCACTCCGAAACCAGGGAAGTGGCAGTTGCCGGCCGCAGTGACCGTCTCAAAGGTGAGCGTCTGGTGATATTCCATGTGATCGAGAATATTGATACTGCGGCGATCATTGCCGGACTCCGTGAAGCCGGTCTGCCCAATATCTGGATCCCCAAGGCGGATGACTTCGTGAAAGTCGATGCCCTGCCTCTGCTCGGCAGCGGTAAACTTGACCTGATGGGACTCAAAGAGATGGTCAGAAAATTGGAGAATTGATTTATTCAATATGACTTCGGTTGCGCCGTAAAGAGATGTTTGCGGCGCAATTTTCTTTTTTCAGAGGTATGCAAAATGGATGATATAACCGGCGCATTACAGAAGTATTTCGGCTTTGAGGCATTTCTTGACCACCAGAAACAGGTGGTGGAGAAGGTGCTAGAGGGGCAGGATGTCTGTGTAGTGATGCCCACCGGAGCCGGTAAATCACTCTGTTATCAACTGCCGGCATTGATGCGCAGCGGATATACTCTGGTGGTTTCACCGTTGATCGCGCTGATGTATGATCAGGTGACTGCTTTGTTGAACCGGGGAATTGCGGCGGCGTTTATCAACAGCAGTGTCACATTCAGTGAGCAGCTGCTGGCGGCAGAAGGGGCGGCAAAGGGGGAGGTGAAACTTCTCTATGTCGCTCCGGAAAGATTGCAGACCGATTTTTTCCGCCGCTTCCTGACGGAAAATCCTCCGGATATGCTGGTGGTCGATGAAGCGCATTGTATCAGTGAATGGGGACATGACTTCCGCCCCAGTTACCGCCGTATCGGAGAAGCCGCGAAAGATGCCGGTATCCGTCAGGTGTGTGCCTTTACCGCGACTGCCACACCGGTGGTTTGCCGGGATATCCGCACTCAGCTGGGCAGAGAAAATATGAGTCTGCTGGTAGCCGGATTCCGGAGACCGAATCTGGCTTTTCAGGTGATCGAGTGCGACGGCGGTAAAGATGCCAAACTTGCCCGTCTGAAAAATATCCTGAAAGATAAAAAACCGACATTGATCTATGCTGCCACCCGTCAGGCCGTGGATGAATTGGCAAAAATCCCCGGTGTCACCGGCTATCATGCCGGAATGAGTATGGATGTTCGCAATGCGGCTCAGGAATATTTTATGAATGATCCGGCTCCGGTATTGGCGGCGACCAATGCTTTCGGCATGGGGATCGACCGCCCGGATGTGCGGCGGGTGATCCATTATCAGATATCCGGCTCCGTTGAGGCATATTATCAGGAGGCGGGGCGCGCCGGCAGGGATGGGGAAAGTGCCGAATGTATACTGCTTTTCAGTTTTGCCGACCGTTATATCCATAAGTTTCTCATTGAAATGAATAATCCGCCGCCGGAACTGGTCAGGGCGGTTTACCGTGAATTGTATTACCGGGCACAGCAGATGGCAGAGCCGGGAGAGATGGAGGTGACTGCGGCGCAATTGGCAGAAAATATTGCCGGAGCGAAAAGTGACGGAGAGATCTCTGCGGCGTTGGGGATATTGGAAAAATTCGGGTTTATCCGCCGCTCGGCAAAGAAGAGCGGCAATGGCGTGTTGCGTTTTACCGGAGATCACGAAAGATTGAAGATACTGCATCAGCAGGAAAAAACTCAGCGTTCAAGATTCATCCACCGGGTCATCGGTCATTTCGGCGCGGCAGTTTCAAAAGAGTTTGAGTGCAGTTTGGATGAGTTATCCGGTATCGCCGGGTTGAGTGTGGAGCAGACCCGCCGGGTGATTTCTGCGCTCAATGGCGATTGTCTGGAGTGGCGCGCGGGATTTTCCGGCAGGGCGGTGGAGTTGACCGATCATACGGTGATGGAACCTGAATTTGATGACCGGGAGTTGCGCCGCCATCTGGATTACGAGATATTCCGTCTGGATGAGATGATAAATTATGCCCGCAGTAATCGCTGCCGTCAGGTCGAGTTGATCGAATACTTCGGCGAAAACAGTGATTCATGGCAGTGCGGATGCTGTGACCGCTGTGTCAAATCTGCCGGATCATCAGCTGCTGTTGCACTGCGGCAGGAAGACAGCCGTATCGCTTTGCGGACAGCTGATCTGCTCAACGGCAGAGTCGGCATGGGCAAACTCGGTCAGATATTATGCGGCAGCCGCAGTGCTTCGATCGTGGCAGGCAACTGGCACCGGTCGCCGGGATTCGGTGCGCTGCGCCACTTGAAAAGTGCCGCAGTTGAGGAACTTCTGCGGCAGCTGCTGGATGCCGGGCTGCTGGAAAAGGTCGACCGCAACGGTTATGCCTGTATCAAATTATCCGGGGCAGGGCGACGGAAACTGCTGGGCAGCAGCGAATTCTGATTTTACCACTTGCTGCCGAATGGTACAAAAAAGATGTAACCGCCGGTTTTGCCATCCTCTTTGCTCAAGCTGAATACCCGCCAGAGAAAACTCCAGCGGGAGTTTTCGCCATCTTTTACCGATGAAATGAATGGAAAGCAGATGGTTTCAGAACGGCTGCCCTCTTTGCGGTGCCGGTAAAGCAGGTGGAGGATATGGGAGTTTTCCCGGTCGCCTTTTTTCTCTCCTCCGGCAAGGATATGGCAGAAGTGCCAGTTGTAATCGCCGTTATTATTCTTTTCTTTGCGGAAAAACACTCCGTGGCCGATATCCTCATAATAACGCATTTCGGTATAATTTTCGATCAACTGGCGGCGTGCTTTTTCTGCGGCAGTTTTACTTTTGAAGGTATCCGGTGAAAGGGGAAAATTCAGCTTTTTTGCCAAATCCAATCCTTTCTCTGTTTCGTTTTTGACGGTGTTTTCTGTTTTTTTCAGAGATTCTTTCTGCAGTTTCAACTCTTCGTAACGGATAAGTTTTTTCAATTTTTCGATTTTAGTTTTGGTCTGCCAGCGGTCGGTGAGGGCGGTTTCTCCGGCGATACGGCTGCGAACATTTTCAATATGCTGATAATTTGACGGCAGTTCTGAAAGCAGTTTGCGCAATTTTTCCACGCTTGAAGCATCGATATTTTCTTTGGCGATGTTGAAACCGAATTTTCCCCGGTACATCAGACCTCCGGCGATGTAAAGGTCATTCAAAACTGTGCAATCCCACGCTTTTACCCGCTGGGTCTCTCTGCTGAATATCCGCTGTTCACTGCGCTCCCGGAGTTTTTCCTGCTGCCAGTAGACCAGAGGTGAGAGGATGGTGGCGGTATTTTGAGTTTTGGAGCGATGGATAAAAGTCAATAGCGGAATGGAACCGAAGAAACTGCCGGAATCACTGCGGCGATGCCAGGTCATCAGGGCAGGCAGAGCATAGAATGAATATTCCGGCGTGAAATCATACCAGTAAAAGGGCAAAATTCTGCCGGAATAACTGTTTTCAGTCGGGAACTCATATTTCTGCCACAACTCTTCGAGAAAAATTTGATAAGTCCGGTTATCCACCACGGTATCCGGCAGAGTTACCGCCGGGTCGAATTTTTTCAATTCATCGATTATCGCCGGTTTCTGCCGGTTGAAATCATTGCGGTAACTGACCAGATTTTCCAGTTTGCTGAAACTGCGGTAACGGGGTGTTTTTTGGTAAGGCTCCTCCTTTTTGAAGTGTGAAAGCAATGGCCATGAGGTGAATTTTTCTGTACTTTTGACGGCGGAAAAGGTAGTGACGGTATCTTTCCGGTAAGTGCCGATGATCGGCCCGGCAATGCTGAATTTACGGCTCCGGCTGTCTTTGGCAGAGTCGATGAACATCAGAAAATTGTGCCGGTAACTGTCATCATCGGCAATAGTGCTTTTCCACAAGGGGAAAATACCGTAACTTGTTTCGGTTATTTTGGGGAGTCCGGCATAAATTTTCTGACAGAATTTTTCCAGTTCCAGTTGGGATGAAGGGAATTTTTTCTCTCTGCCCATGCGGTAATACCACTCATTTTTATCCTGCTTCCGGTCAAAGCGGGAATAAAAGAGCCAACTCCATTTGCTTTTGTCGATGCGGGAATTGCGGGTGTAAATGCCGAACATAATAAAGAGATCAATCTCTTTTCTCATCCATTGCGCCCCGGTGAATCTGCCGTCTTTATCAAAGGTGTATTCCCACGGCGTATTGTCATACGAGGCGAAAAACAATGGGGTGTAATACCAGCCGCCGGAGTGTTTTTCCCGCCATTGCCAACTGAGGGGAACCAGACCGAAACCGCTCTTATTCCAACCGAAAAGAGTAACCCAGCCGTGACCGGCAGTGTTGTTCCATGCTGAAAGGGGAAAGAGTATACTGTAATCATCCCCCTCATGGTTGTAAAACGGCCGGAATGCAAATCCGTAAGGGTCTTTGTCGATCAATGGCCACAGGATGCTCCAGTAATCATTGGAACGGAAGAAAAATGGCCAGATGTTGACCAGAGTGTCATTCAATCCGGCAACTTCCACTTTATTGGCGCGGGTCGCAGAGGAGAGATTTTTGCTGACCTGCTGATATTTGCCGGAACGCAGCCGGGCACTTTTGGGGGCAGAGTATTCATCAAGAATGCCGCCGGACATCCGGAACATCCTTTCACTGCTGGCGCAGCCGGTCAGAAGCAGAAGGAGAAAATAAAGCAGAAAACGCCGGTTTTTCATAATACACCCTGTGTGTTGTTTTTCTGATATGAATTTTACGATGCCAGTATTATAGCATGTAAAACGGATATTTTCAAGTCGCCGCAGTGCTGCCTCTTGTATTTGAGTATAAAAAGATGTATATTTTCTGTGAAACATGACCTGAATAAAAAAAAGAGAGAAATTTTATGAAAAAGCAAGCCGCCGCTGTATTTGAAAAACTTTTATCTGCTTATGACCGTCACCACTCCATCGGAGATATCACTCCGACATTCTGCCGCCTTTTCGGAATCACTGAACCGGAGTGCTGCGGTGCGCAAGCCATTGCCCCGGTGGTGGATCATGCCGCCAAAATTTTCGGTGGTGAGGGCAAGACAGAAAGAGCATTGCTCTTTTGTACCGATGCCATGGGCGATCATCAGCGGGAACTTTTTCCGGAAGCATTCAATAAAATTGCCAGGGTAGCCGGTTTGAGGATACCGTCGGTTTCGGTCTCTCCCAGTGTTACTCCGGTTTGTTACGGTACGATCTTTACCGGTACTGCGCCGGTGGTTCACGGGATTTTGAAGTATGAAAAACCGGTATTGACGGTGGAAACGATCTTTGACGTGTTTGCCAAAGCCGGCAAACGCGTGGCGATCGTGGCGGTGAATGATTGCAGTATTGACCGGATTTTCCGGCAGAGGAATATCGATTACTACTCCTGTCGCAATGATGAAGTTTCTTTCGCCCGCACAATGGAGATCTTGGAAAGTGACCGTTACGATTTTATCGTCTCTTATATGATCGGTTACGATGCTGCCCAGCACTCTTTCGGCTGTGAGTCACCGGAGGCAGCCGCGCAGGCGGCATTGGCAGCGGAACGCTTTGAGATCCTGGCGCAGACGATGGATAAATATTGGAAAAACTTCAACCGGGTGCTGACATTGGTTCCCGATCACGGCGGACACATGATCGATGAGGTCCATGGCGCACACGGCACTGAATTGGCAGAGGATATGCTGGTCAGTCACTACTACCGGCTTTTTGAGAAAAGCAGGGAAAGCAAATGAGTAAAGAGTATTGGAAATTGACTTTCCCCGGTGCCGGAAAAACTTACTCACTGCACAATCACTCGGAATTCAGTGACGGCAGCGGTACGCTCCGGGAGATATGCCTTGCTGCCAAAAGTGCCGGAATAAAAGTATTCGGCTTATCCGATCACTGGGTGGAGCCGCCGGAAGAGGGGATGGATTCTGAATCATGGGCGATGGATACCGGCAGACTTGATGAGTATACCGGTACTTTGCTGCAGTTGAAGCGGGAATTGGATGATGACCGCTTCACGCTCAAGATCGGTCTGGAAGTTGATTTCTTTTTTGAGAATATCGATGCGGTATTAAAGCGTCTGGCAGATTATCCATTGGATTACCTGATCGGGTCGGTGCATTATGCCGGTATCTTTCCGGTGGATTATCAGGCGGCGGATTGGCTGCCTTTAAGCGATGAGGAAAAGAGTGAGATCTGCCGCATTTACTGGGAGAAATTACTCGGTGCCGCAGAGAGAAAAGAGTTTACATTCCTCGGTCACCTTGACCTGCCTAAAAAATTCGGTCTGATCGATAACGGGGCATATTTTCCGCAGGCGGTAAAGGTGCTGGATGTGCTTGCCGGTAATGGCGGGGCGATCGAGGTGAATACTGCCGGATTTTTCAAAGAGTGTCATGAGCAGTATCCTGCCATTGATATCCTCAAAGCCGCTTTCAAACGCAAGATACCGGTGGTGGTAAACGCCGATGCTCATTCGCCTGAACATCTGCAGCGCAATTTTCCGGAAGCATATCAGATATTGCAGCATGCCGGATATCCGGTAATGGAATAAAATCTTGTCACCCGGAACCGGGCGGATCGCCTTTGATCCCGGTATCCGGCAGGTGATTTTTACTTTCGCTTTCGGGAATGCGGCAGTTTTCTGGTGAGCCAATCGGAGTTTTTCAGCGTAAAAAGCGAGTAGATGCTTATCCATGAAAGTGCCGCTTGAGAAAAAAATCCGAAAACAAATGCCCAGATCATCTCCCGGAAATTGCGGCGTTTCTGCCAGTATACCGCCGCCGGGATCAGACTGCTTATGAGAGTGGAAATTATGATGACCGCCAGACAGAAAGAGATACTTTTCTGACTGAATATGAAAAAGAGTGCCGCCGGTAACATTATCAATGGCAGAATGATATTTATACTGAGCAAAAACCAATGGATGAAAAGATTCAGTGAGCGTCGGTCAGGCTGTTTCAGTTTGCGTAAAACAAAAGGGGTCATAAGTATATTTTCCCGGATGTCGCTCCTTGTCCAGCGCAGAAGAGTGCGGCACATCCCGGAATAGTCCGCCGGGAGCGAGGTTTCCGCGCAGGCGGCACTCTGGTATTCGATCCGCCAGTCTGATCTTAAAAGCAAGGTGGCGATCGCCCGGTCTTCCCCGATTTTTGAGGGAGTTCCGAGAAAAGACTGGTCGAGCCACTCATCAAGAAGCGGCATGATGGCACTTTTCCGGTAGGCACTCAATGCGCCGGGAGTACAGAAAACATTCCCGAAAAGGCTTTGGGCATTCCGCAATAATCCGCAGTTGAATACCAGCATCACATCAAAGAGCCTGACCAGAAAATTCTCTGCCTGCCGTTTTTTGTAAATCGCTCCGGCAACTGCACCGGTTTCCGGATGGCAGAATGGTCTCAATAGCAGACGGATGGTATCTTTTTCCACCACAGAATCGCTGTCAACGGTAACAATAAATTCATTTCCGGCTTGTTTTATTGCGGTGTAAAGAGCGTGCTTTTTTCCGCCGTTGCAGGGAAGGTCGATAATGGTGATCCTGCCGGGATGGCGGGCAGAACAGTACTGTAAATGATGCAGTGTGTCATCCTGAGAACCGTCATTTACCGCAATGATCTGCAAATCATTTTCCGGTATATCTGAAGCTAATATGGTTTCCAGAGTGGTGACTACATCTTTTCCCTCGTTGTATGCCGGTATAATTACTGTGCAGGCGGGAACAACTCCGTTTTTCTCTTTCCAGCGGCAGCTGAAAAATGCGGAGATCAACTGGAAAGCGAAATAAAACAGAGTGAAGATGATCGTGCTGTAAAAGAGATATTCTGCTTCCAACGGGCAGTATCGGCTGTTGCTGTCAACTGCTGCGGAAGCTAATTCGGCGATACTCCATACACTTATTGCCAGAAGTGATCCCCACAGCATATATTCCCGGCAGACAAGGATTTTTGGTTTTAATGAAAGGTGCATTGGTCAACTGTTCTGTAAATTTATTTTCTCCAATTGTTTACAATATATTTGATTATTCTTGAAAAACAAGTATATTATAACGGCATATATGATTTACAAAAGGCTATTAAAATGACCACTGTTAAGCAACTGAAACACTTTCTGGTATTGAGTGAGGAGCTTCACTTCGCCAGAGCCGCAGAAAAGTTGGGTATCTCTCAGGCGACCTTGAGCAATGAGATCAAAAAGATGGAGAAACATCTGGGATTTCAGCTCTTTGACCGTTCCAATAAATGGGAAATATCTATGACTGCCGCCGGAAAAAGTTTTTACCAGCAGGTCGGCAATGTGCCGGAGATACTTGATCAGGCCAGACAGCATGCTCTTGAGGTTGCCCGCGGCAGAGCCGGGGAGTTGTCGGTAGCGATAGCCTCATTTCTTTATGATTACTTCAATATGGGGTGCGTCTGCAAAAAGATGCGCCAGCAGTACCCGGATGTGAAGCAGAAAATTTACGATGTGCTGCGTTCCAGTCAGGTCGCTGAATATGTCCGTTCCGGCAAGGCCGATGCCGGTGTGATGATGGTGCGTGATTGGAAGACTCAGACCATCGGTCTGGAGTGCCGCAAAGTTATTCCGCTGCAGATGCATCTGGCGATCCCTGCCGCCAATCCGCTTGCCGGAAAAAGCAAAATAACCTTTGATGATCTTAAAAATATCCACTTTATCATGCCTCCACGGGAAGAGATGCCCTTTATCCGGCACTATTTGGATGAGTTATTCATGACCAACTGCCGCTGTCTGCCCAATGTGATTTTAGAGGCACTCGGATTTCAGGGGATCAAACAGATGGTGGCAGCCGGTCACGGTATCGCTCTATTGCCGCACCATTCGGTTTCCCATTTGCCGTCAGATATCGTTATGCGCAAGCCGCCATTTGAATTGAACCGTGATCTGGTGGTGATAAGAGATGAGAATAATCACTCGCAGACGGTCAAAAACTTTATGAATCTCTTTAATTCGGTGGATCCGGGAAACAGTTTTCCGGATTGATCACCGATTTTTTGCCGATGCAAGGCGTTGGGCGAGGTTGGAAAAGCGTGGACGCTTCCGGGTGTTGCGCACCGCGATCTTTACAGCTTTTTCCGGACCGATGAGGATCAAAAGTTTTCTGGCACGGGTCATGCCGGTATAGAGCAGATTGCGCTGGAGCATCACAAAGTGCTGAGTAAGTATCGGCATGATGACTACCGGAAATTCGCTGCCTTGTGACTTGTGGATGGTGATGGCGTAAGCCAGAGTCAACTGGTTTGCCTCATCGAAACTGTACTCCACAAAACGCTCTTCATCGAAACAGACATGAAACTTTTTGGCAACATTATCCAGTTTGATGATTTTGCCGAGATCGCCGTTGAAAACACTTTTGTCGTAGTTATTGCTGGTCTGCATCACCCGGTCACCGAGTTTGAATACCGTGCTGCCGAATTGAAATGAGGGAAGATCTTTCCCGCGGAGCAAGTCGGATAATCGCTCATTCAACGCCGCCGTGCCGCACTCTCCCCGGTTCATCGGGCAGAGCAGCTGGATGTCATTCAACGGGTCAAATTTGAATCTGCCGGGGATGCGTTCTTTGACCAGAGTTTCGATCATAGCGGCAACCGCTTGCGGGTCATCCTGACCGATCCAGTAAAAATCTGCAAGAGAGCCATCGGCATCAGTGCGGCTGTTTTGGGGCAGTTGCCCCTGATTGACCCGGTGCGCATTGGTGATTATGCCGCTGCCGGAACTTTGCCGGAAAATTTTTGTTAGAGCAGTCACTCCGAAAAAACCGCTTGACATCAAGTCTGTTAATACATTGCCGGGACCTACCGACGGAAGCTGATCGGCATCTCCGACCAGTACCAGTGAACAACCGGAGGGGATCGCTGCAAAAAGAGCCGTCGCCAGAATGATATCCAGCATGGATACCTCATCTACGATAAGGATATCGCAATCAAGGGGATTACCGGCATTGTGATGAAATTTTGCCGTTGCCGGATCGAACATCAGAAGCCGGTGGAGTGTTTTTGCCGGCAATCCGCTGCTTTCACTCATCCTTTTTGCCGCGCGTCCGGTAGGGGCGGCAAGGAGAATTTTCAGTTTCGCCTGTTTTGCCCGGCGGACGATTTCTCCGACAACCGTGGTTTTTCCCACACCGGGCCCCCCGGTGATGATATTCAGCGGGCGGTCACAAAGCATGGATAATGCCTGCTGCTGCAGAGGATCGAGAGTCAGACCGCTGCCTGGCTGGACTGCGCGCAATTTTCTGCCGGGGAAGGTGGTGGATGCAGCCAGTTTTGCCACCAATTCCGGCAGGAGCAATTCGGCTCTGGCGGTCGCCGGGGTGTAAATGCACTTATCCATCTCTTTCAAAAGGTGACGGTCAATGGCGGCAGTGATACCGGCAAGAGCCTTCGCGGTGCTTTGACCGGTCAATTTTGCACTGGCGGCGGCAAGGATATCAACAGGGGCGCAGACATGACCTTCGCCGATCATCTCATTAAGTGAATAGACGGCGGCGGCCTGCATCCTTTCCGGAGAATCTTCGGCAAAGCCGATCTCCCGGGCGATCGCATCAGCTTTGAGGAAACCGATGCCGTTGACATCCTGAGCCAGACGGTAAGGGTTTTTGCGTACTACATCTACAGTTTCCTGACCGTATTGTTTGAAAAGTCTGGAACAGTACGCCGGCGTTATTCCCAGTCCCTGCAGATATATAAGATCTTCCCGGCGGTCTTTTGAACCCCGCCATGCGGCAATGATTTTTTCCACTTTGCCCTTGCCGATCTTCTCCACTTCCAGCAATCTTTTGGGGTAAAGGTCAAGTACTGTTACTGTTTCCCTGCCGAATTTTTTTACGATGGCGGCGGCGGTTTTCGGGCCGATGCCGGGGATGGCATGCCGGAGAAAACGGGCGATGCCGTCGGTGGTCGCAGGGGGGATGAGACGGAACTCTTCCACCCGGAATTGTCTGCCGAAGTCGGGGTGATTTTCAAAAGTTCCATCCGCTTCGATGAAAACTCCGGCACTTAGTCCTGCCAGTGAGCCGACCACCACAAACCGGGTGTCATCTGCTGACTGAAAATTGACGACAGCGAAACCGGTTTCCGGATTTTCAAACCGGATTTTCATTATCTCTCCGGTGATTCTGGTTTTGGTAAGAGTTTGCAAGCCGGGCATAAAATTTTCCTCCGCGTACAATATATACCCTTATGGCGGTCAGGTCAAACTTTTTTTCCCGTGAAGCGGCAATTGCGCAAGAATTATTGCCGCAAAGATGATCGCGCAGCCGGTGATTTCCTGCAGAGAGAGTCTTTCATGGAGGAATATCGCTCCTCCTAATACTCCGAAAACCGACTCCAGACTCATCAGCAAGGTCGCGGTTACCGGGTGGAGATACTTCTGGGCGACCATCTGCAAAGTGAATGCGATCGCACTTGAACCTACTCCGCAGAATATCCAGAAGGGCATCGCTCCGGCAATGTCGTCTGTTACCCACGCTTCCCCGGATATCCGGGAGGCTGCCGCTGCCAGAAAAGTTGCGGTGATAAATTGGATGCACGACAATCTTACACAGTCACATTGAGCGGCATAGCGGTCGATGACCAGAATGTGCATAGAGTATATTACAGAGCAGATAATGGCAAAAATTTCTCCTTTGCCGATGCTTTCGATCCCGCCGCACAGCAAATATGTTCCGGTCATGGCGATGATCACCGCCAGCCACAAAACCGGGGTGGTTTTGCGTTTGAGAAAAATTCCCATCACCGGCACGATAATGATGTAAAGCGCAGTGAGAAATCCGGTTTTCCCGGCGGAAATATACTTCAAACTGTATTGTTGGGTAATACTTGCCGCTGAAATTATCACTCCGCACCATAAGCCGCCGGTCAGCAATGCTTTTTTCTCTGCCGCCGAAACTGCCTTGCCCCAGATGGAAAGATGTTTGTCTTTTATCAGGTCAAAAATCATTATCACCACCAGCAGAGCTGCAACTCCCACCAGTGAACGAAGTGAAGTAAAGAGCATCGGATCGACAAATTTCATGCCGCAGCTTTGCGCTGAAAATGCTACCCCCCATAATATCGTCGCCGTGATCATGGCGACACTTCCCCACACGTTTTTCATAAAAACACTCTACTTTTTCAATTCAAAAATTTGCGGAGTGCTGTTTATTGCGGCAACCGAACCATCCGGCATGGTCAGAGAGACTTTTTTCTTATGGTATTCAACGGTTATTCCTCCGTAAAGTGTCGGCTGGCGGTAGCGGAAGAACTCCAGATCCCCCGGATGGGGATCGACGACGAATCTGCTGAAACCGGGAGCGACCGGACGGATCCCGGCAAGCCGCCGGGGAATGACATTTGCCGGAGCCGCACCCCAGGCGTGATTCCAATCCTGATTCGGTTTGGCGGCATTGTTCCATGCTTCCATTGAGATCGTTGATCCCTGTTTCAGCATCCCCAGCCAACTGCGGTCATTGTCGGCAGTCATCAGGGCGATCGCCGCTTGAGGAGCATTGCAGATAAAGAGAGCATCCAGCACGAACTGGGCGGCGTAAACACTGCAAGGCATACCTTTAGCGGTGATCATCGACGCCAGACGGGGATAAAGAGAGGTGTCGGCAACTCCGAATACCACCGGAAACGCCAGAGTGTGGATCGAAGAGTGGGAAGATCCGGCGCAATCCACAAAAATACCATCTTTCATAAGATTGTTACAGATGGCATTTCTGACCTTCTCCGCAGTAACGGCAAAGGAGTTGTCGTGGTACAAATCTGCCATTGCCCGCAATGCTTCGCAGAGATAGCAGTTTGGTACGGTCATGGGGGAAGCAAATTCACAGTTGTCTCTTTCCGGCAGCGGCCAGTCGATGATCGTTCTGACGACTTCGCCGTTGCACCGCTCATCGAAGCGTTCCGGAAGCAGAAAAGAGTCATCCAGTTTACTTAAAAAGACCGATTTTATCAGGGGGGCTTTCCATTTGTCAAGGGCTGAAGAATCCCCGGAGTACAGCAGGTAATCTCTGGTTATGACCGGCATCAGCAGACGCCATTCGATCGGCCAGGTCGGATGCTCCAGAAGCCAGTCGATCGTGCGGAAAGCCTTGCGGTAATCGGCATCACAGCAAAAGTGGCCAAGTTGATTGATATAGGCATCCCCTTCGTATGGCAGCCGTTCCCGGTCGCCGTCGATATAGCACTCAAAAGCATTGGTGGCTTTTATGGAGTATTTGCAAAAATCCCAAACCTGATTGAGTTTCTCATCGGATGATTCAAAATCTGCCGCTTCATCATTGAAGCTGCCGAAGTAAGCTTTCCTTGACACTGCTGTTACCGGGATATCGTCGCCGGATATCTGGATATAGCGGAATGGCATCACCTCATTCTTATCCGGAGAAAGACACTTTTTCAGCGTCGAACTCGGAGCCTGATGCGGCGGAAAAACCACCTCTAAAGCATACTTCCCGGCAGAATATTTGATTTCGTCCCGGAAATAACGGCGGAAACCGCCCGGTGCCGGATCGACAGATCCGGCTTTCAGACATTCTCCAACTTCAATTGTCAACTTTCCTGACCTGACTGCTGCGATCTGCAGGATGACCTGGGCAAATGCCGCTTTGCCGAAGTCAAAAAGGAGTTGTTCACCGCTGTTTTTTACGGCAGTGGCGCATTCGATCACCGGGCTGCTCATATCACATCCGGAGAAGCGGGTCAGAATTCCCATCCGCAGTCGCGGAGAAGTTTCTCGAAGCGTTTGCCGTAAGAAACATAGTTGTTATACATGATGTCAGCTTCACTTTGCTGAGAGTCATCATGGAAGACTACCGCAAGATGCGGCTCGATGGAAAATCCTCCGTCATAACCTCTTTCCCGCAGATCATTGACGATCGCTCTGACATCGCCCATGCCGTCACCGGCGTAGGTGAAGCGGCATTTAGGACGGATAAAGGGGTCATCTCCCGGAATTGCCACGCCGTCTTTGATATGGATATAGACGATCTCATCCCGGATCTGGCTGTAAAACTCCCATGAACTTTGCAAAGTGTATGGCGGTTCACCGATCCAGCGGTAATTGAAACAGGGGTTGCCGGTGTCGTAGATGAGTTTCAGATTTTCGTGGTTGACATTTTCCAGAAGTTTCAGCGTATGTTTGTGAGACAATCCACCGTAATTCATGCAGTTTTCATGGCCGTAAACGATACCGTTGTCAGCGCAGATCTCCACCAGCTGACGGACTTTTTTGAAGATCAGTTTTTCGATTTCCGGAGTATCCGGGCGGGTACCGTCTTTCAAGGGAGCAACGAAACTCATACCGCGCAGCAGTTTGATCCCCAGCTTGTGCATTCTGGGGATGGCGGCATTCAATTCATCCAGAGAAGATTGGAAATCTTCCTCTTTGCGCGGATCTTTGCTCCAGTTGGCAATGGCACTGCCGAAGCAGTTGATCTTCACGCCAGATTCATCCAGCATGGCGCAGACATTGTCGAATTCCTCATCGGTAAGAGTGGCAAGAGTTTTGCCGTTGATCCGGCGGGTCTCAATATATTTCCAGCCTAATTCTCTGGTGGCTTTGATTTGAGTGGCGAAGTCGCTGGAAGCTTCATCAGCAAATCCGGTAAGAAACATCTTTATATCCTTTCTGCGTATGACAAATCAGTAGGTTGAACTCATATTCGCCGCGGCGGCACTCTCTTTGCTCTCCTTTTTGCTGCGGGTGGATGAGGCGATCAATCCGGCGAGGATCTCTGCGTATTCTGCGCTGTCAATGGGGAGAGTTACCGGTTGTTTTTTCAATCCGCTCATCAGCATGGCATTGCCGAGTTCCAGACCGTTGATGCCTTCTTCCACTGGGGCAATGAGTTTTTCACCTTTCAAAATGGCGTTGGCAACATTTTGAACGACGGTGGCATGCTGCGGATGGGGCATATTGTTGTTGAATGGGATGCTGCACTCCCAAACTTCCGGTCTGGAAAATCCTCTGGTGGCATTTTTGATGTGCGCACTGGTCTCTTCTTCGTTACGGATAAAGGAGATTTTACCGCCCTCAAGGACGACTCTGCCCTTTTCTGCGGCGATCTCCAAACGGTTGGTTCCCGGAGTTTCGCCGGTGGTGGTGATGAAGTTGCCGACGCATCCGTTGGGGTATTCCAGATAAGCATTGACCTCATCTTCCACTTCGATATCGTGGTATTTGCCGATTTTGACCTGAGCGCAGACCATTGAGGGCATGCCGAAAAGCCACTGCATCAAATCCAGCTGATGCGGGCATTGATTGAGCAGTACACCGCCGCCTTCTCCTGCCCAGGTGGCGCGCCAATCGCCTGAATCATAATAAGCCTGAGTTCTGAACCAGTCGGTAACTATCCAGTTGACCCGGTTGATTTTGCCGAGTTCGCCGTTGTCGATCAGCGATTTGAGTTTTTTGTGAGCGGGCAGGGTGCGCTGATTGAACATGGCACTGCGGATAAGTTCGGGATGTTTTTTGCAGGCTTCGATCAATCTTTCCGCTTCCGCTTTGTGTACGGAAATGGGTTTTTCCACGATGATGTGTCTGCCGTGTTCCATGGCGTCGATAGCGATATCGACATGGAAGTAGTGCGGTACGGCGATCAGAACTGCCTGCACTGCCTCATTCTGCCACAATTGATTGATATCGGTGTAACACTGTACTTTGCTGCGGATATCGGCGGGAAGGTTGTCAAAAGCCTTTTCTCTGATATCGCATACGGCGACCAGCTCCACATTGTCAAGTTTCTGCATCATTTGAGCATGGGCATTACCCATGTTGCCCACGCCGACAATTGCAAATCCGACTTTGTTTCCCATGCTAAAAATCCTTATAAATCATAATGAAAAAGTAATAAGTAAATGCTATTTATTAAGTATAACAACATTTGAGGGTTTTGTCAAATATTTCTGCGAAAATTATCGGCAAAAATTTGTCTGGATGTATCTTTTTGCACTCCGGATATTGCCGGCTTGCTCTCATCATATTCTCTGCCGGAATTTTCCCCGGCCGCTCTTTTTGCCGGATTTTGCAGAAAATAATTTGTATGAATCTATTTCAAGGGTTATATTATATAAATAACGTTATAAATCTTGAAAGGATAAGAGTATAATGGATAATCTCAATTACACCAGCCATGATCTGGCAAACCGTATCGGCAAACTGCCGAAAGATTTTACCAAACAGGATATCATTGACTTTATCATCTCAGAGGGTATCCGTCACATCAATTTTCAGTATCCCGCCGGTGACGGCAGGATCAAAACCTTGAATTTCGTTATCAATGATGCCGCTTATCTGGATGAGATCCTTTCCTGCGGTGAGCGGGTGGATGGTTCCAGCCTTTTCCCCTTTATTGAAGCGAATAACAGTGACCTCTATGTGGTTCCCCGTTTCCGCACGGCTTACATGGATCCCTTCTGTGAATTGCCGACGGTCAACTTCCTCTGTTCGTTTTTCAACAAAGACGGCGAACCGCTTTCCAGTTCTCCGGAGTACACTCTGCACAAGGCGTGCGAAGCCTTCCGCAAGGCTACCGGTATGGAGTTTCAGGCAATGGGCGAATTGGAATACTATGTCATTGCCGAAGATGACGGCTGCTATCCGGCAGTCGATCAGAAGGGTTACCATGAATCATCTCCCTATGCCAAATTCGGTGAATTCCGTCAGCTTTGCATGAATTACATCGCCCGTACCGGCGGTCAGATCAAATACGGCCACTCCGAAGTGGGCAACTTTTCTCTGGATGGCAAAATTTACGAGCAGAATGAAATCGAATTCCTGCCGGTAAATGCCGAAGCCGCCGCCGAGCAGCTGCTTATTGCCAAATGGATCATCCGCAACCTTGCATATCAGAATGGTCTGGATGTTACTTTCGCTCCCAAGATCACTGTCGGCAAAGCCGGTTCCGGTATGCACATCCATTTCCGCGTGGTCAAAGACGGTATCAACCAGATGCTCAAAGACGGTGAGTTATCCGATGATGCCAAACGCGCCATCGCCGGTTTGATGGTGTTGGCTCCTTCCATTACCGCATTCGGCAACACCAATCCCACCAGCTACTTCCGTTTGGTTCCCCATCAGGAAGCTCCCACCAATATCTGCTGGGGCGACCGGAACCGTTCAGTGCTGGTGCGGGTGCCGCTTGGCTGGACAAGCAAAAAAGATCTCTGCTCTCAGGCGAATCCCGGCGAAAAGTCTGCCGCCTATGATACCAGTCAGAAACAGACCGTGGAAATGCGTTCTCCGGATGGTTCAGCGGATGTATTTTTGCTGCTTGCCGGTCTGGCAGTGGCTTGCCGCTACGGTTTTGAAACTGCCGATGCTCTGGATATCGCGGCAAAGACCTATGTCAATGTCAATATCCATAAAGATGAGAATAAGGCTCTGCTGGATTCTCTCAATGTTCTGCCCGACAGTTGCGCCGCATCTGCCGATTGTCTGGAAGCCCAGCGTGCCATTTACGAGAAAGACGGTATTTTCTCACCTGCGATGATCGACGGATTGATCGCCGGATTGCGTAAATTCAATGACCGCACTCTCCGTCAGGATATCGGCAGTGATCAGGCGAAAATTCTGGAACTTGTGGAAAAATACTTCCACTGCTGATTTTCTGCTTATCTGAAAAAACGGTTATGCGGGGGAAAGCCTTTTTTTGAAAAAGGTTTTTCCCCGTTTTTTATTTAAACTCTAAACTAAAAAGGAGGTTTTATGAGAATTGAGAAGAAGACGTTGAATGATGCCCTGCGGGTGCTGGGCAAGGTGGTGTGCCAGACTTCACCGGTGGAGCTGTACCGGTCGGTGCGTTTTGTCGGCGATGAGAATGGCATCCGGCATTTTTCACACGCTTCATAAATCGGCATATACAGATCGTGATCGGGATAAAGACATCCGGATATTGGCGGCTTCATGAGTCTGCTGGGTAAATTGGCAAGGATCTATTCCCGGGATTGCTCGGTGAGCAAACAC
>JAFVZG010000082.1 GCA_017508285.1 Lentisphaeria bacterium
ATCCCGGTAAAGACAAGATCAGACCGGTTGCGCCCCGGCCGGTAGTGAAACCGAAACCGGCACCACGGCGTCCGGCGACGGTATCAAAACCGGTACCTTCGCCCCGTCCGTCAGCAGTTTATAAGGCTCCGTCGCTCTCTCCTTCAACCGGGAGAAGCAGTGTGTCCCGTCCTTCCACTGCGCCCAAAGTGACCGGAATTTCCCGTCCTCCCACCGTCAGCCGTCCGTCAACGGTATCCCGTGGAACCACTGTCAGCCGCCCGTCAACTGTCAGCCGCCCGTCAACGGTGTCCAGAGGAACCACTGTCAGCCGTCCGTCAACTGTCAGCCGCCCGTCAACGGTGTCCAGAGGAACCAGTGTCAGCCGTCCGTCAACTGTCAGCCGCCCGTCAACGGTGTCCAGAGGAACCAGTGTCAGCCGTCCGTCAACTGTCAGTCGCCCGTCAACGGTGTCCAGAGGAACCAGTGTCAGTCGTCCGTCAACGGTGGTTCGTCCGTCGGAAGTTGCGCCGGGCGAGGGGGTCTATCGCCGGTAAAAAGGTGTTTGTTGACTGAAAACAAAAACAGAGAGCCGCTGCAAAACCGTAAAAAGGCTGCAGCGGCTTATTTTTTTGCTTGCAGAAAAGCAGCTCAGAAGTTACCGGCGATCAAAATGGCGGATCGTCTCGACGCATTGAGTTGAGATGTTCTGCAAGTTGATCGTGAAGAAGGGCAAGCCGGGAACGGAAGAAGCGGAAATCCTGCTCTCTTTCCGGTAAATTCTCTGCCATTTTATCGATCCTGCCGGTTAAGTCTGACAGATCGGCAAGAGTTCTTTTGCCGAGAGAAATCAGCAGTGCTTCATCGGATGATCTATCCGCCGGCTCTGTGAAGTCAGCGCATCTGGCAAGCAGTTTGCCGAATGCACAATTTATTGCAAGAGCAGGCAGAAATAACTCATTGCAGCAATGAGTAACGGTAAATTGGTTCCACATTACCGCCAGATGATTCAAGGCATCCACACAGGAAAAGCATACCGGGTGGCGCGGGCCATCATCTTCTTCCCGGTAATCATCCTCATCATCCAGTTCGTGTTCGATCATCCATTTCATACCGGCTTCGTTGTGAGCGGTGGTGATCGAATCTGCCGGAGCAGAAGCTGCCGGATCGGTCATTCCGGGGAAGTCGGCAATGGGCAGATCAAGAGAGAATACCAGATTTTTGAAAAGTTCGGCGACACGGTGTTCGTGCCGCCTTATTTCCTCTTCCCATTGAAATTCATCCCAGTCGGAATATGGTGTCATAGCTTATCCTGCAAAAAATTATTTGCCGCCCCAGAGAGTTTCCAGCTGATATTTTTCTCTGATTTCCGGCAGCATCAGGTGGATGATCACGTCACCGAAATCCAGAAGGATCCAGCCGCCGGGATTGCCGTCATCGCCGGAAATGGGGCGGATCTGGTATACTTCACGCATCTGGCGTTCAATATGATTGGCAAGAGCCTGAAGATGAGGATCGGAATTGGCAGTCGCCAAAACGAAGAAATCGGCAATGCCGGAAGTTTCCGGCAGTTGGATGATCACCGGATTTTCGGCTTTTTTATCATCGGCGCATTTTATGCAGAATTCTGCCAGTTCTTTTGCTCTTTCGACTCGGTTTTTTCCCACTGTCATATATTATCCTTTCCTGTAGGCATTGTTGTTCAGATAGAGACCGTTATCCCGTATATAGCCGGCTATTTCCGGCGGGAGAAGTTCCGGTTGTATAATATGATGCTTCAAAGATGATTTTTCCATTGAATTTTTGATTCCGGTTGAAGATATTTCGAAAAAAGTTCCGGGGATAATGCTTTTGAGCAGTTTTTCCACTGTTTCCGGTTTCCAGTATTGCAGCAGATACTCTTTAGATACATTTGCGTTATTGCGCGGATAACAGATCAGTTCCACGGTATCGACCAGTTTATCCGCCTGATGCCAGAGGTGAAGATTCTGCAGACTGTCTGCTCCGATCAGCAGGGCGTAATCATCGCCGGTTTCCTCTTTCAATCTGGCAAGGACATTTATGGTGTAGGAAGGATTGAGTTTTATTTGTGCCTCAAAATCAGATACCGACATTCGCTTTTCGTCTTTTATCAGCAGTTTGATCATTGCTATACGGTCGGCAAAAGATGCCCGCCTGGCGGTGATTTTGTGCGGGGGAATATAGGCGGGGAACCAGACCACTTCGGAGCATCTGCCGGATGCCAGTGCTGCCTGGGCAATGCCGAGATGACCGTTGTGCGGAGGATCAAAACTGCCGCCGAAAAAAACTTTTTTCATACTGTAATAATAGTGGTTGTACTCATGACATCACTATAAAATAGTGTTTTTTTTTCAAAAATCAACTGCAGATATTGAACTTTTGCCAACTAAATGTTATCTTTATATAAGTGACATCTGTTGAAGTATATTCTCAAGGAGAGAAGAAATGATAAAAAAAGTGTGGTTGTTATTGCTCTTTGCCGCAGTATCGGTTGCCGGATGCCGGTCTGATATAAGTTACCAGAACCGGGCAATCGACCGGGCGCGCAGTTATCTGTTGGCAAATTGCGGGGATCTTTCTACGGAAGAGATGTATTTTGTCCGTTATAATTCACCTTATTTGCTGCATGCTCCGCTGTTGGGCGGCAGCAGTGACCGGTCAAAAGAGAAGCTGCACAGTGAATTGAAACAGATTTGTGTGGCGTGGCTTATTCCCGGCAGAAAAGATCTTTATATGGTTTTCGGTGTTTCCAATGGCAGGATGTCGCATTGGTATCCTGAGAGGATGATCATACGCAGCTACAACTCGCCTGAATTTGTAGTTCCGGCGGCGGCGGAGACTGCCAGGCAGTATGCGGCGAAAAATCTCTTTAAGAGTATGGATCGCTCAGATATAAATACCGTGCGTTTCACTTTCCCGGCATTGCTCCGGACTGAATTTGAGTTAAATTATGATGTGAATGGAAAATTAAGCGGAAAAGAGATTGCCGCCTTAAAGGAAAAAGATCTGAAAAATATCCAGTATTCTCTGGTTTGGAAGTTGTCAGAAAAAAATCTGGTTTTTGCCGGAGTGGCAAAGCCGGGATTCAAAAACTGGTCGGTCAGTATGGCGGATTTTATGACGGATGAAGAGTTGAATAAAAATGTTATCCGTCAGGTTTTATCTCCGGCAGAGGCACTTGAGAAATTGCCGGAAACAGAGAGGAAGGAGCGTTGAAATGCTTTTAAGTATGACCGGATTCGGGCGTGGAGAGGCTTTGTGCCCGGATGGCAGCAAAGTTGTTTTGCAAATATCTTCTGTCAACCGCAAACAGTTGGAAGTACGCTTTTCTCTGCCGCAGGAACTATCCGCATTGGAACTTGCCGGAAGAAAGATGGTCTCTGCGGTGATCTCGCGCGGTTCGGTGCAGGTGCGTGCCGCTTTTATGCAGTCTGCTGATGTCGCCGGAAAAGTGGAAATAAACAGCGCATTGCTCGATCAGTTGATCAAAGAGAGCCGTGCCGCCAGAGTGCGGGCGAATCTTTCACCGGAAGTGGCGGTGGAGAGTCTCTTTTCTCTGCCGGGAGTGCTTTCTCTGCCGAGAGACGGCGGAGAAATTTCACCGGATTTGAGCAAAGCTTTTGAGAAGGCATTGCTTGCCGCGCTGGATGATTTCAAATCAATGCGGCAAACAGAAGGAGCCAACCTTAAAAGCGATCTTCTTGCCAGATTGAAAAAACTGGAAACATGGCACCGGGAATTGGCAGAGATGACTGCCGGATATCCTGAGATGGCAAAACAGCGGATACTCAGCCGTCTGGAAGGGGAGAATCTGCCGGTATCAGCCGATGATCCCGGTGTGTTGCGGGAGGTTTTATTCTATGTGGATAAAGGAGATGTTACCGAGGAATTGACCCGGCTTGACAGTCACTTCAAGCAATTTGCGGCATTTCTGGATGCAGCAGAACCATCCGGAAGAAATATGGATTTTCTGGCGCAGGAGATGTTCCGGGAGATCACGACACTTGGCAACAAGGCGGCAGTGTCAGGTGCATCACCGCTGGTGGTGGCTTTTAAGGCGGAGATGGAAAAGATCCGCGAGCAGATACAGAATATTGAGTAAACATAAAAAATTTTCAGGTTTATAATGAATCGTCAGGAAAAAAAGAGTATTCTTGCCAATATCAACAATTCTTTGCAGACAAGTTATGCCGACGGCTTCGGCGTGAATGATTCCGCCAGTGATAGTCTGCCCCGCCGCAGTGAAGTGGTCGCGGTCGCTGAAAAACTTCTTGAGTTGATTTTTCCAGGTTTTGAGCGTGCCGGGACATATCCGTCATCTGCGGTGCTTTTGGCTGACTGTCTGCGGGAGTTATCCGATCAGATATCCCGTGCTGTCAGACGGGTAAAGGGAGAAGAGTGCGAAAATTGTGATTCCGGCTGTTCGATGTGCTGTGATGAGTCATCGGCTCTGGAAATGCTCCGCAAATTGCCGGAGATCAGGGAAATCATGAAATCGGATGTGAAAGCCGCTTATAATGGTGATCCGGCTGCGAAGAATTTTGATGAGATCATTCTCAGTTATCCCGGCATCAAGGCGATCGCCATCCAGCGTATAGCCCATGAATTGTATCTCTTGGATGTGCCGCTTATTCCCCGGATGATGACCGAGTATGCCCATTCTGTTACCGGTATTGATATCCATCCGGGAGCGACCATCGGCAAAGGGGTCTTTATAGATCACGGTACCGGCGTGGTTATCGGAGAAACTGCCGTTATCGGGGATAATGTACGCATCTATCAGGGGGTGACTCTCGGCGCGGCAAATTTTCCGAAAAATGCTTGCGGAATGTTGATAAAAGGAGCAAAACGGCATCCGACGGTAGGCAATAATGTAACGATTTATTCTGGAGCATCCGTGCTGGGTGATATCACTATCGGGGATAATTCGGTTATCGGCGGCAATGTCTGGCTTACCGAGAGTTTGCCATCCGGCACCAAAATCACCGCCTTGCCGCCGGAACACCGCAAAAAAATGCTCAACTCTGCCGGAGACATCAAATGAGTGTGGTGATCGACAATTTTCTGGCAGTTGACCGGATGCTGGGGGAAGCCTGTGCTGCTGCCGGGCGTAAACGGGATGAAGTAAAACTTCTGGTGGTCAGTAAAACTATACCCATTCCGGTTTTGATGGAGTTATACGATTACGGTATCAGGGAATTTGCCGAGAACCGTGAGCCTGAATTGGCAATGAAAAGTGCCGCCATGCCGTCAGATATCATCTGGCACTTTATCGGGCCGGTGCAATCCAATAAGATCCGTAAAGTGGTCAGAATAGCTCAGGTGATCCATTCGGTAGAGAGTCTGTCTCAGTTGATCAAATTTGATCGTGTCGCCGGAGAAGAGGAAAAAAATCCTGAAATTTTTCTGGAGGTCAATGTTTCCGGGGAGATTTCCAAAGGCGGTATGACACCATCGGAATTGCCGGAAATCGCCGCCACAGCTGTACAATGCAAAAATCTCCGCTTGAGCGGCTTGATGACAATGGCACCACTGGATGCCGGGAATGATGAATTGCTGGCGGTATTCAATGGTTTGAGGATATTGCGTGATGATATATCCGTTAAAACCGGAAAGGCTCTTCCTGATCTGTCGATGGGTATGAGCGGAGACTTCCCGGTAGCGGTCAGCTGCGGATCGACCATTATCCGGGTCGGCAGCCGGATATTTGAAGGTATAGAAAGAATACCCCGATGAAACTTCTTGTTATCGGCGCCGGCAGTATCGGAGCTTACTTCGGCGGCAGAGCCGCACAGGGCGGAGCAGAGGTCGAAGTCGTTGCGCACAGCGGCTTTGAAAAAATTTCTCAAGAGGGATTTATTGTATCGAGTATCGCCGGGGATTTTGTGTTTCATCCATCACGGGTATTGCATTCTCCGGCAGAAGCTTCCGGAGATATCGATATCGTTATTCTGGCGACGAAAGTTTTACCGGATATTGATCGGGTCAAACTGCTTGCTGACGCGGCGGCATTGCCCGGCAAACCGGCAATCATGCTGATGCAGAATGGTGTCGGTATTGAAGATGAGATCGCCGCCGCTTTTCCCGGAAATGAATTATTCAGTACCATTGCTTATATCGGAGCATCCCGCAGTGCGGTCAACCGTATCGACCATCAGGGGGCCGGAAGATTGATCACCGGGAAGTGGGGTGGTGGAGATTCCGCGAAACTGCACGAACTATCCGGCATCTTTCAGAAAGCCGGAGTATCCTGTGAGATCAGTGGCAATATCGAATTGGAAAGATGGCGCAAACTTTTGTGGAACCTTCCTTTTAATCCTGTCTCGGTGCTTGGCGGCGGTTTGGATTCCGGAGAACTTTGTGACAGAGGGAGTATAGAAAACCTCTGTTCGACTTTGATGGATGAGGTCATAGCTGTTGCCAATGCCAGTGGAGTGGCTCTTACCAGAGAGATGGCAGATGAGCAAATTGCTTATACCCGGGATTTTCCGCCTTACAAAACCAGTATGCTTCAGGATTATGAAGCAGGCAGGGCGTTGGAAGTTGATGCTCTTCTGGGTAATGTGTTGAAGATTGCCGGTAATTGTTCTGTGCCGGTTCCGGCGATTGCGGTATGTGCCGCATTGCTGAATTCTGTTGACCGTAAGAACCGGCAGAAGTGATGTTTTTTTGCCGGGTTGGTAAAGTTTATGAACAAACTTGACAAAAAGGTGCTTTCTGCGCTTGAAAATAACAAAAATAATGGTATCTTATCCATTAACCGGGATTTTTATCGCAACAACCTGTCCAAAAAAGGAGAACTATAGATGAAAGTTGACTTGAAAGACAAAGTGGCAGTTGTCACCGGCGGTGGTGGCATCCTTTGCAGTGTGATGGCAAAAGCTCTTGCCAAGGCCGGAGCCAAAGTCGCGATCCTTGACTTGCGTGCCGAAGCCGCTGAAGCGGTTGCCGCAGAGATCGTCGCAGATGGCGGTCAGGCGATCGGTCTGAGTGCCAATGTTCTGGAATTGGCAAGTTTGCAGGAAGCAGAAGCAAAAATCACTGCTGCACTGGGACATTGCGATATCCTGGTCAACGGTGCCGGCGGCAACAACCCCAAAGGTACCACCAGCAAAGAGTATCTGACCAAAGAAGATCTGGCAGCCAAAGTCGAGGGAGTTACGACTTTCTTCGATCTTGATCCTGCCGGTGTCGGATTTGTTTTCAACCTCAATTTCCTCGGTACTTTGCTGCCGACCCAGGTTTTCTGCAAACACATGGCAGAAAACAACGGAGGAAATGTTATCAATATTTCCAGCATGAATGCATTCTGCCCGCTGACCAAGATCCCTGCTTACAGCGGTGCCAAAGCTGCGATCAGCAACTTTACCCAATGGCTGGCAGTTCATTTTTCACGGGTCAATATCCGGGTCAATGCGATTGCACCGGGATTTTTCCTGACCAATCAGAACCGCACGCTTCTGACCAATCCCGACGGATCTCTTACCCCCCGCGGAAATACTATCCTGACCCATACTCCGATGGGCAAATTCGGTCAGCCGGAAGATCTTACCGGAGCATTGCTTTTCCTGCTGGATGATGAAGCTGCCGGTTTCATCAACGGTGTCGTGCTGCCGATCGACGGCGGTTTCGCCGCATTCAGCGGGGTCTGATCGGTTTCAAATTTTACCAAAAATAATATAAGGATCTTTTACAATGGATAAAAAAGCTGATATCGGTCTGATCGGTTTGGCGGTAATGGGTGAAAACCTTGTTCTCAATATGGAGAGTCATGGATTCAGTGCCGCCGTTTATAACCGTACTGTGGAAAAAGTCGATAACTTTATCAACGGCAGAGGCAAAGGCAAAAACTTCATCGGCTGTCACTCTCTGGAAGAGTTGTGCGGCAGCTTGAAGTCACCCCGCAAAATCATGATGATGGTCAAAGCCGGAAAACCGGTCGATGATCTTATGGAGCAGTTGATCCCCTATCTTGATAAAGGTGATATTCTGATCGACGGCGGCAACAGCCATTTCCCGGATACCATCCGCCGCACCAAATATCTCGCTGAGAAAGGTCTGCGTTTTGTCGGTTCCGGTGTTTCAGGCGGTGAAGAGGGCGCTCTTCTCGGGCCTTCTCTGATGCCCGGTGGTGATCCGGAAGCATGGGCTGAGATCAAACCGATTTTTCAGGCGATCGCCGCCAAAGTCTCCGGCGGTCAGCCCTGCTGCGAATGGGTCGGTGACAACGGTGCCGGTCACTATGTCAAAATGGTGCATAACGGTATTGAGTACGGCGATATGCAGATGATCTGCGAAGCCTACTGGATCATGAAAAATATTCTCGGCTTGAATGCGGAGGAACTTCACGATGTCTTCACTGAATGGAATCAGGGTGAACTCAACAGTTACCTGATCGAGATCACTTCCAATATTTTCAGCAAAGTCGATCCGGAAACCGGCAAGCCGGTGGTTGATATCATTCTTGATACCGCCGGTCAGAAGGGTACCGGTAAGTGGACGAGTCAGAGTGCGCTGGATCTCGGAGCCCCGGCTCCGACGGTTGCCGAGGCGGTTTTCGCCCGTTGTTTGTCTGCGGTCAAGAGTGAACGTGTCGCCGCTTCCGGCGTGCTGACCGGTCCCAAAGCTGCATTTACCGGCGATAAAAAGGCGTTTATTGAAGCAGTCCGTAAAGCGTTGTATGCCTCAAAGATCTGCTCCTATGCGCAGGGTTATCAATTGATGAAACTTGCCGCCAAAGAGTATGGCTGGAAACTGCAGTACGGCGAGATCGCTCTGATGTGGCGCGGCGGATGTATTATCCGTGCTCAGTTCCTTGAGCGCATCAAAGAGGCTTTTGACAAGAATCCGGATCTGGATAACTTGCTGCTTGACGACTTCTTCCACGGCGTTATCGACAACTGTCAGGCTGCGTGGCGGGAAGTTGTGGCAACTGCGGTTCTTAATGGTGTGCCGGTTCCGGCATTCAGCAGTGCGCTGGCATATTATGACGGTTACCGTTCTGCCAATCTGCCTGCCAATCTGCTTCAGGCGCAGCGTGACTATTTCGGCGCGCACACCTATGAAAGAGTTGACAAGGCGCGCGGAGAATTTTTCCACACCGCCTGGACTGAAACCAGCGGCACTACCGTTTCCGGTACTTACACTGCGTAAGGTTGGTTGAATATGACGGCGGGAACATCTGCAGCGGTGTTGCCCGCCGTTCTTTTAAGAGAAGGATAATTTTATTATGGCGATGTATGTGCAAAAGGGCGGTCGCGATGTGGCGATCAGCGACAGCGAATTGCAGGATCTGGTGCTTGAAGCGATTGCCAAAAGCGGTAAAGATATCAAACGGCTGCTGCTGCTGCCGCCGGATCATACCCGGTTGAATTCATGTGCCGGCAGGATCACTGAGATCATCTATGAAAATTACTCCGACAAGTGTCATATCGACATTATGCCGGCATTGGGTACTCACAGTGCCATGGGGGATGCCCAGTTGGAGTTGATGTTCGGTAAAAAAATTCCCAAAGATAAATTTCTGGTACATGACTGGCGCAACGGCGTTAAAGCTATGGGAAAGGCTTCCAGCGAATTTATCAGTGAACTTTCCGGTGGTAAGTTGGACTACGAAGTCAATGTGGAGATCAATAAAATTGTTTTTGACAACTATGATTTGATCATTTCCATCGGGCAGGTGGTTCCTCACGAAGTCGTCGGAATGGCGAATTATACCAAAAATCTCATGGTCGGTATCGGCGGGTCGGATATGATCAACAAATCCCACTTCCTCGGTGCCGTTTCCAATCTGGAAAAGATCATGGGCCATGCTGACAGCCCGGTAAGAAGACTGTTTAACTACGGCGTGGATACCTACTTGTCAGATCTGCCGATCATCTATATGCAGACCGTGATGGCAAGGGATGAGGTTTCCGGTAAGATGGCGATGCGCGGATTTTTCGCCGGTAATGGAGACAGTGCTTTTATGGCGGCGGCAAAATTGAGCGTGGATACCAATCTTGAGTTGTTGGATAAGCCGTTGAAAAAAGTGATCGTTTATCTTGATCCGGAAGAATTCAAGAGTACCTGGCTGGGTAATAAATCGGTCTACCGTACCCGCATGGCGATCGCCGATGATGGAGATTTGATCGTGCTGGCACCGGGATTGCAGGAGTTCGGTGAAGATCCTGAAATCGACCGGTTGATCCGCAAGTACGGTTATAAAGGTACTCCCAATACCCTGAAAATGGTTGCTGAAAATGAGGATTTGAGCAATAACCTCGGAGCAGCGGCACATTTGATCCACGGTTCCAGTGAAGGACGCTTCAAGATCACCTATTGCCCCGGTGAGAAAATGAGTGCTGACGAGATCCGTTCGGTTGGATTTGAGTATGGCAATTTGCAGGAAACTATGGAAAAGTATGACTTCGCCAATCTAAAAGACGGTATCAATACCGTCAATGGTGAAGAGATATTTTATATCAGCAATCCGGCTCTCGGATTGTGGGCATTGAAATCAGCATTTACTGAATAAGCGGCGCTGATAATCAAGGCGGCACTCTTTGCGGGTGCCGCTTTTTTTGCGGGTGGCGGAAAAAGGATTGTATGGAAAATACTTAATGGAAGCTGTGAACCGGGGAAGGGGATCAGCAATTTTTTTACAGTTGCATCTTGGATAACAGTTGCAGAAAAACGCTTTTGGCAGTATATTATAAGAATATCAAAAAATGCAACTGAGAGAAACTTATGGATATCAGAAATATCGCGATCATCGCCCATGTAGACCATGGCAAAACCACGCTGGTGGATAAAATTTCCCGGCAGGCAAAACTTTTCCGGGATAATGAAGTTGTTGAAGAGTGCTTTCTGGATAGTAATGATCTGGAAAGGGAACGCGGAATAACCATCCTTTCCAAAAATATCAGTATAACTTACCGTAATACCAAGATCAACCTGATCGATACTCCGGGACACAGCGACTTCGGCGGTCAGGTGGAAAGGGTTTTGAAGTTGGCAGACGGGGTACTGCTGCTGGTAGATGCCGCAGAGGGACCTATGCCCCAGACCCGATTTGTGCTGGATAAGGCCCTCGCTCTCAACCTCCGCCCGGTGGTGGTCATCAATAAACTTGACAAACCGGATGCCCGTCCGGCGGAGATCCAGAATAAAGTCTTTGACCTTTTTTGTGAATTGGATGCTTCAGATGAACAGTTGGACTTCCCGACTTTGTTTGCCAGCGGCAGAGATGGCTGGGCTATCCGGAATCTGGATGATAAACCGGAATCATTCACCCCGCTGCTGGATGCGATGATCGATTGTGTGCCGCCGCCGCCGGTGAGAGAAGGGGCAGTTCAGCTGCAGGTGGCAACTTTGGATTATTCGACATTTGTCGGCAGGATCGGTATCGGCAGGGTGTATCGCGGTACATTGGATCTTTCCAAACCGCTGTCTATCGTCAAAAGGGATGGCAAAACTGCTCCGGCTCATGTCAAACAGCTTTTTACCTTTGAGGGGCTCGGCAGACAGGAGACCTCTTCGGTTGCCTGCGGAGATCTCTGTGCGATCGTCGGTATTCCGGATATTGATATATCTGATACCATCTGTGATGCGGAAAATCCCGAAGCCATGCCGCCGATTGCCATTGATGAACCGACATTGTCGATGCTTTTCCGGATCAACGATTCGCCGTTTTTCGGTAAAGAGGGTAAATTTGTCAGCAGCCGTCAGCTGCGGGAAAGACTTTTCAATGAGACCGAAAGAGATGTGGCATTGCGGGTCGAAGCGATGAGCGGAGATTCTTTCAATGTCGCTGGCCGCGGTGTGCTGCATCTTGCTATTCTGGTAGAGACCATGCGCCGGGAAGGATATGAATTTTCAGTCGGTAAACCGCAGGTGATCTGCAAGGATATCGACGGGGTGCAGAATGAGCCGGTGGAACGCCTCACTGTCGATGTTCCCAATGATTTTGCCGGCAGGATCATCGAATTGGTCGGTTTGCGGCGCGGTGAATTGATTCAGATGGAATCCCGCGGCAACCGTCAGGTATTGGATTTCTTTATCCCGACCCGTGGTTTGATCGGTTTCCGCAGTAAGGCGTTGACTGCCAGTCAGGGCGAAGCGATCGTCAACCATATTTTTGACCATTATGAGCCATTCAAAGGAGCGATCCCCGGCAGAACCAATGGCGTAATGGTCAGTATGGCCAATGGCAAAGCTCTGCCTTTTGCTATCGATGGTTTGCAGCAGCGCGGAGAATTCTTTATTGAACCGGGTGTCGACGCTTATGAGGGCATGATCGTCGGTGAGCATTGCAAAGACGGAGATCTGGTGGTAAATGTGCAGCGTGCCAAACAGTTGACCAACTTGCGGGCTGCCGGCAGTGACCGGAATATGAAAATCGCGCCCGCCAGAAAAATGTCTCTGGAGCAGGCATTGGAATATATCGAAGATGATGAACTTGTCGAAGTGACTCCCAAAAGCATCCGGTTGCGCAAAATCCTGCTTACCGAATTGGAACGCCGCCGTCAGCATGTCAAAGAGATGGGGCTGGATAAATAATCCGGCAAATTTGCTTGCATTATTACATTCCTGGTGTTATATTCTTAATGTGCCGCAATTTATAACTTAATTTGGAGTAAATACAATGGAACATCTCAATGTGCCGCCTACCAATCATGTGAAAGTTCTTGACGGTCAGGGATGGGTCGGTTTGATCGATCATCTCGGTACCGAATCCACTATCGTCAACGCTGCGCGGGTATCTTTCGGCAAGTTGAAAAATACCATGGAAGCAAATGATGTGAAACTTCTGGAGTATTTGATCGCCAATCGCCATACCAGCCCGATGGAGCACATGGTTTTCACCTTCAGTATTCATTGTCCGCTTTTTGTTCGTGGCCAGTGGCACCGTCATCGCACCTGGAGTTACAACGAGATATCCCGCCGTTATACTGAGATCGATATGGAGTTTTATACTCCGGCGGAGTTGCGCCGTCAGGCAGAGAGCAACCGTCAGGCATCATTCAGCGATCCGGATTTTGACGGCAGTGAATTGGCGAAACTTATTGGAGAACATAATCAGGCAAGTCTTGCGCTTTATGAAAAATTGCTTGCCGGTGGAGTTTGCCGTGAACAGGCGCGCGGAGTTCTGCCGCAGAATATGATGGTTACTTTCTGGGGAACTGTGGATCTTTCAAATCTGCTGCATTTTCTTGAATTGCGTGACAGTGAGCATGCTCAGTGGGAGATCCGTGAGTATGCTGTAGCGATAAAGAAATTGATCAAACCATTGATTCCCAATGTGGCGGCATATTTCGCCAAACAGGGACAATCCTGGTAAGACCTTTACAAAGTTAATCCCCGCTGACGATCAAAAGGTGTCAGCGGGGATTTTTTTGCCTTAGATATTCTTTTTCAAGAACCGTGGCCAGCGGTTTATCATTTTCCGGCAGCTTTTGCCGCCATATCCCGCAAATCGTTGCGCTTGATCTTGCCGCTGGTGGTTTTGGGCAGAGATTCGACAAACTCGATCCGGCGGGGATATTTGTAAGGAGCAGTGTGGGTTTTGACATACTCCTGGATCTCTTTTTTCATCTCATCAGTGCCGACAGTGCCTCTGGTAAGCACAATGTATGCTTCAACGACCTGTCCTCTGATCTCATCCGGTGCGCCGACGACTGCGCATTCCAGAACATAAGGCATTTCCATGATGACGCTTTCGATTTCAAAAGGACCGATCCGGTAACCGGATGATTTGATCACATCATCGGTTCGTCCGACATACCAAAAATACCCATCCTCATCGCGCCAGGCGGTATCGCCGGTGTGATACATGCCATCGTGCCAGCATTCGGCAGTTTTTTCCTCATCGCGGTAATAGCCGCGGAAAAGTCCGCAGAGTTGATCCGGAGAGGTCTTTACCACGATTTCACCGACTTCGCCATCTTTGACCGGATTGCCATCCGGATCGACCAATTCGATGGGGAATGCCGGGGTCGGTTTGCCCATTGAACCCGGCTTGGGAGTCATGCCGAAAAGGTTGCCGAGCATGATGGGACTTTCGGATTGTCCGAAGCCCTCCATTACTTTCAATCCGGTAGCTTTGTAGAATTGCTGGAATACTTCCGGATTGAGGGCTTCACCGGCAATACAGGCGTGTTCGATGCTGGAAAGATCATATTTGGAAAGATCTTCCCGGATAAAGAAACGGTACATGGTCGGCGGCGCACAGAAAGTGGTGATGTTGTGTTCTTTGAATAACCCCATGATATCCGCCGCATCAAAGCGGTCAAAATCATAGACGAATACCGCACTTTCATTGAGCCATTGCCCATAGATTTTTCCCCAGCTTGCCTTCGCCCAACCGGTATCACTGATCGTGAAGTGCAGTCCATTGGGATTGGTGCACTGCCACCATCTGGCGGTCATGATATGCCCCAGAGGATAAGAGAAACTGTGTTCCACGATTTTGGGATATCCGGTGGTGCCGCTGCTGAAAAACATCAGCATCGGGTCGGTGGCAAGCAGGTTGGAAGGACGGGTGAAGGTATCGCCGTATTGATCGTATTCCGCATTGAAGTCATGCCATGATTCGCGTTGACCGTTGATGATGATTTTGGTTTCCAATTCCGGGCACTGGGCAGCGGCTTCATCCACGAAGCGGGTCACATCTCCATCGGCAGTGGCTACGATAGCCTTTACTCCGGCAGATTGGAAACGGTAGACAAAATCCTTTACCAGCAGTTGATTGCTGGCGGGGATGGCGATCGCGCCGATACGGTGCAGAGCGTTGACTGCAAACCAGTATTGATAGTGGCGTTTCATGACGAGCATGACCCGGTCGCCTTTTTTGATGCCGAGGTGCTTGAAGTAGTTGGCTGTACGGCAGGATTCAAGAGCGATATCAAAGAAGGTGAAGTCTTTGCGCACATGGTCTTTGCCTACCCACGCCATTGCCAGTTTATTCGGGGCTTTGACTGCCAGCGCATCGACGACATCATAAGCGAAGTTGAAGTTCTCCGGATATTCGAAATGGCATGATACCAGTTGTCCGTTTTCATCGACGGTCTCTTTCATAAATTCCTGACAGAGCCGTTTTTCATTGGGATTTGAGATAAAAGAGGTGTTTTTGATCCGGGTCGGCGGTTCCGCTTTTTTAGCTTCTCCCTGAATGGGGATCGCCAGAAATTCGCACTCATTGCACTCTACGGCGACCATTCCGTGAGGGATATTGCTGTCATAGTAAAGGCTGTCTCCGGGAGCAAGTATTTCCACCTTATCTCCGAGGCGGACTTTGAGTTTACCTTTAAGAACATAGTCAAACTCCTGCCCGGGGTGAGTGGAAAGCGGGATCGGCAACCCCGGACGCTGCGGTTTTGCCACCACAAAAAGCGGTTCAGTCATGCGGGATTTGAAATCGGCAGCCAATTGATGATATTTGAATTCGTGACTGCGCTCGATCGCTACTCCGCCGCCTGCACGGTTAAGGGTGTAGTTGGAAAGTTTCGGCGTTTGCCCGGTGACGATGGAGTTGAGGTCAACTCCGAAGCGTTTGGCGCAATCGTAAAGAAAGGAGAAGTGACAGTCGATTTCCCCTCTTTCGTGAGCGAGATAATCCGCTTCACTCATGCCGGTCAATTCAGCCATTTCAGTTGCAGGAATTTCCAGAATCGTACGGATCTCATGGAGCCGCTGCCCGATGGATTTGGTTTGTTCGTCCATATTGTAAACCTTATTTTGTAAAATATTTAAGCATAAAATCAATCTATATAATATAGCCTGTTTTTATGCTTAAAGCAAATAAAGTTTACTTTCCGGCGCGGCGTTTTCGGAAAAAATCCTGAATGAGTGAGAGCGATTCTTCTGCCAGAACTCCTGATGTGACCTCGCAATGCCAGAGCAATCCGGGTATTTCATTCAGGTCAAAGGCTCCGCCCAGGCCGCCGCCAGCCGGATCGCCGATGCCGAAAACCACTCTTTTTACCCGGGAATTTATCAGCATTCCGGCACACATGGGGCAGGGTTCTTTAGTGATGTAAAATGTGAAGTCACTCATGCGCCAATCGCCGTAGAGTTTTTCCAACTCATGCAGGAGCATGAATTCAGCATGGGCGGATACAGAATGGAGTTCTTCGACCTGATTTCTGGCTCTGGCGACAATAACTCCATCTTTTACCGCGACGGCACCGATGGGGACTTCTCCGGCGAGGGCAGCTTTTCCGGCTTCGATCAGAGCCTCTGCCATAAATTCGGCATCACTCATTTTTCTTTGATCTCGATCCGGGTGACAAACATCCGGTAGGTGAAAAAGCGGATCTGCAGTGATTTATTCAAGTATTGATAGTTGAAAGTGAATACCGGAGTTTCGGTATTCAAACCGCTGATTTGAGCATCACGGTGATTGAAGAATTTATTGATAGTGGCGGTCTCTCTGGTAAAGTGAAGATCGACTTTTTTGATAAACTCTTTGGCAGCGTCATACTTCTCTTTTGAATTCGGGGGAATGCGCGGATTTTTCAGAATAGAGATCAATTCCGGATACCGGGCAAAAATTTCAATATCTTCTGCCGGCAGACGGTTGTCAACAGATCTGCATCCGGGGAGTATGAAAGCAAAAGCACACAAGAGTGAAAAAATCAGAAGCTGTTTCATCCGGCATTCCTCCTGTCAATAAACAAAACCGGCAACGAAATATCTGCCGGTGAAAGATTCAAAATGGAGCGGGTGACCGGAGTCGAACCGGCGTCGCCAGCTTGGGAAGCTGGAGCATAACCGTTTTGCTACACCCGCAATATCATTTAATATAGTCCGCTCTTTTGCTTTGTCAAGTCAAATTGTTGTAAAAAGCTGTAAAAAATATTGCCGGATAGGGTGTGCCGCTGTTATCGGCGGCAGCGGACTATCCGGCAATATTTGAATCGGCAGGATCAATCAAGCTGATTCAATTCGACGGAGATAAGTTCCAATTCTCCGATCCCTCTCATCAGGTTGAAGTAGATATGCAGAGTTTTGTCTTTGGCAGTAAACTGGCGGGTGATGGTACGCGCTTCTGCCGTTTTGGGATAAGCAATACTTGCGATGTTGGCGCCGCGAGTCCAGAAAATCAAAGTACCGTTACTTTCCGAGGTGAGTTTATAGGTGAATTTGAGTTCATATTTTTTACCGGTTTCGACATTCTGTTTGATAAGATATCTGCCCCAGATGCCGACTTTTTTGACTACTGTACCGGCAGAGGGGGCAGTACACTTCAGAGAGATGGGATAGGTACCATCGTTTTTGAAGGTGAAGTCTCCCTGCATACGGCTTTTTACCCATGCTTTCGCCGGTATTTCTGCTGCAGAAACGGTGAGGATGGAACTCAGAACAGTCAACAAAATCAATGCTTTTTTCATTTTTTCTCCTTTACGGTTAGAGATGATCGCTGTTTACTAATATAGCATGGGTTTGGTAAAAATCAAGAATTCAAAACAGATTAGACAATCTCTGCCGATTGCGGAATTTGCCAAAAGTTGCGAAAAATTCTGAAATAATCAAATAAAATCAAAGAAAATGCTTGCAAAATTCAAAAAATGTGATATACTTAATGTAAGGAAGGGACAGAATTCTGTCCGGGCGGCTTGGGTTTGCCGCTTAAAACACAAATATATCAGGAGAAAGAAAATGAAAAAAGCGATTTTGATGGCTGCTGCTGCTGTGGTGCTTCTCGGTGTTGCCGGTTGCGGTTCTGCCCGTACCCCGCTTTCAGGTCCCCGCAGTAAAAATGTCTGGTACAATACCTTCTTCGGTATCTCCATTGAGAGTGCTGTTTATGGCGACGGTCTCATCGTCAACCAGAAGTAATTCTATTCAGACAGAAAGTGTCGCTCCGGGATTCCGGGGCGGCATTTTTTTTGCAAAGGTTATCTTCCGATGAATAAAGCGTTTGAATTATTTACCGCTGTGCCTAAATTGCATAATTGTGCCCAGGCTGTAGCCGCCGGATTCGGTAATGAAGTTTTGGCAGAGGCCATGAAAGAGTGCGGCGGCGGCAAGGCTCCGGAAGGCAGATGCGGAGCATTGCACGCTGCCTTGAAGTTGACTTCTGAGGCATGTCACAACGATATTATCCGGGAATTTACGGAAATTTGCGGTGCTGTTGAGTGTCGTGATATCAAGGCGCAAATTCCGCCGTATCCCTGCGCTGAATGTGTCAGGGCCGCTGCTGAATTGGTGGAAAAATACCGCTGATCACTTCAAAGCAAGGCGTTTGCCCAGGTCGAATGCCTTTTTTTGATCCAGCGGAAAAATCTTTTTCCTCACTTCGGCTTTATGTGCCGGATCGAACAGACCGGAAACATATTTGGAATAGTCGCTGAATTGAAATGTGTCGTACACATAGAGAATTTCCGGATCGCGGCTGTTGAAAATCAGTTGAGCAAAAGAGAGCGTTTTTTCCAGATGCTCTTTGTAGCCGTATTCTGCAATAGCATTTTCCGGGATATTCATGGTGTAAACGAATGCCATTTCCACTTTTCCCGGAGCCAGTGACCGCGGCGGATCGCTGTACTCAAGCAATGGGAAAAACAACCGTTCCAGACAATTCCGGAAAAGTCCGGTTTCGGCACTGAAATATACGGGAGAACCCATGATTATTCCATCAGCATAGCGCAACTTGTCAAGAATGTCGCTCAAATCATCTTTTAATGCACACTTGCCGTAACTTTCTCCATCTTTCAGTTTGCAGGTGAAACAGCTGCGGCATCCGGAAAAATTCAATTTGCCGAGATTGATCAATTCCACCTCTGCACCGGCAGATTCTGCTCCGGCGAGGGCATGCCTCAGAATATCTGCGGTATTGCCGTTGTTGCGCGGACTGCCATTTAAGGCATATATTTTTTTCATGTTTTCCTCCGGTTATTATCGTTGATAACTTCTGACATTAAATATAATGCGGGGGAGAGATTTTTCAATAGCCGTGTTCTTGTAATTGCACTGCTTTTGCAGTATATTAACCGAAAGTATATTTTTTGAGACAGCAGTGATGAGAAAAAAACTATTCTTTCTGATATTGTTACTTGCCGGTGGTTGTCTGGCGCCTGAAGCGTTGGATGAGAAGTTTTTTGTGGTTGACCGGACTGCCTATCAACAATCTTCCGGAATTCTGGAAATAGACGGCTCTTATCAGCGGCGGTCGTGGGGGATATCTGAGATCCGCGGCAGGGTCGCCGGAGAAACCGTTGAATTGTACGGCAAAGTGGAGTTTTGGGGCGGAGAAAAAACGATCGCCCATCAGATCAAGGTGCCGGATAAGGTCAATGAGGTGAAAATCGGTGACCGGAGCATCTGGCGCCGTAATCCGGAAAAAACTGAGAAAACTCCTCCGGTGGAAAGAGATACTGCCGTAATTCAGCCGGCTGAAGAGGTCAAAACCGCCAAGGTGGTAAAACACCTGAAGTGCGGCGGTGATGAGATCGGCAGATTGAATGTCGCATTCGCGGATTATTTTTCTGTTTTCTGGGGAGAACCGGTGATATCCGGTGATCCGGCAGGCCGCGTGGCGGAGATCGTCAAATATGATGGATCAGCAAATATCGATATTGAAAAACTCAATACTTTCGCTGATTTGGAAGTGTTGGAAATAAAAGGCGGCTCAGGCAGCCGTCAGATCGACCTCGCCGGTTTGAAGTTGCTTAAATTAAAAAAACTTGTTCTTGAAAATATCGAAGTTACCGGTCTTGACCGGGCGCAAATTCCGGCGTTGGAGGAGTTTTACTTAAGTGATTTGCGTTATGTGCCGGTCGGTAAAGTCGCATTGCCGTCGGATCTGCCGGAACTGCACACCGCCGGGATACAATCTTTTGCCGGAAATTTTGATTTTGCTTCATTGAAGGGCAAACCTTTGAAAAGATTGTGGATAAATGGCGATTGCACCGATTTCGGATTTTTGAAAAATATGCCGCTGGAAGAGTTGAAGTTGACCGGTTTCCGCGGATTTTCAGGGAAATTGGATGTGCTTCACACTCTGCCTTTGAAAAAGCTGCGGTTGACTCCGGTCAGGATGAACGACTGGAGTTTTCTTGCCGGATTGAAATTGCAATTGCTGGATATCAAATGCAGTGCCGACAGTAATTTTTCTCCTGAATTGCTCAAGGATATGCCATTGGAAGTTCTCCGTCTGACCACCTCTTACCGTGATTATGGTGACCGTTGGCTGGTGTGCAGAAAAATGCCTTTGCGCGAATTTGTTTTGCGTGGAGGTTTTGTGCCGGAAAAGTTTCTGCTCAGGAGCCGGGTCGAAAGATTGGGATTGTTTCATTGTTACTGGCATATTGCTGATCCGCTTGTTCTTCTCCGTCAAATGAGTGATTTGAAGCATCTGGCGATGTGGCGCATATTCCGGGTGAATGATGGAAAACGCGGTGCAGCTATGGATAAGCATCTTAAATGGCGCAAGCTCGGAGGCAGCAAAAAGATCGAATCCCTTTGCCTGTCGGTTCCGGATATGAGTTTTATCCGCTTTTTTCCGGGTTTGAAACGGCTCGCTATCCGGGGAGATGTAAAAAAGGTCTTTCCGGAAGCAATTTTGCAGAGACGGGAATTTGAAATTTTACGGTTGCCGGGCGGAATGGAGAAAAACGGAAAATTTCAGGTAAAATATCCGCATTGCACCGATATTCCGGTATCACAATGGTAATTTTGACAGAGGGAGTTTTTTATGACAGTTGATTTGACGATGGATTTTGCCGTCGGGGAGCGTTTTGCCCCGGAAATAATCAGAGAAGAGGTCGCATTGAAGTCCGGTTTGACCTCTTATACCGGAGTGGTATACAAAATAACCCATGACGGAATGAGCGGTACTTATATTGACTTTCCCGGTCATATCGCGGAAACTGATAATGGGTTGTATGCTGACAACGCCCCATTGGATCTGATATACCGGGTTCCGGCACAGGTGATCCGTCTGAATCGCCAAAGCGGTTCCGGTGCAGTGAGTGCGGCAGATCTGTCAGATGCTTCCGGCGGTAAAATTACTGCTCCGGCATTGGTGATCAATGCTCTCGGAGAACTTGACCCGCTGGATATCGAATACCGCAGTGTTTTTCTGGATGACAGTGCTATTGACTGGATAATCGGCAGCGGATGCAGATTGCTGGTGTCGGATATTTACGAAAGCATGGCACTGCATGGGATCTTTCTGAAACTTTTCGGGGCAGGTATCACGACAGTATGTATGCCGGTAAATTTGCATAAATTGCCGGCAGGCAAGGTTGCACTGAGTGCTTTGTTCGCCAAAATGCCTGGCGTCTCTCAGCTGCCGTGCCGTTTGATCGCGGAATTTTAAGCAGTCAAAGCTTAACACAATAATAAACGAAAGGATTTTTATCATGAACAAAATTGAAATCGCCAACGGTTTGCGGGAACTCGGTTTGAAAAATGGAGACAAAGTGCTTCTTCACAGTTCGCTGGTAAGTCTCGGTAATGTTGAGGGCGGTCCGGATGCTGTTATTGATGCATTTATTGATGTAATCGGCAAAGAAGGAACTTTGCTGGTGCCGGTTTTCGGTGATCTCGGAATTATCACCTCAACCTTGAAAAAACGCCCCGGCGCAGTGGTCAGTTCCTGCCCGGTGGGTACTCTTGCGGCACTGGGAGCTGATGCGGAAGCGATTTGCAAGGATCACTGGCAGGCATCTACTGCGCATGGCGCCGATACTCCGTTTACCCGTCTGGCGGATATGGATGGTTATGTCTGCCTGCTTGGTTGCGATCAGGATCGCAATACCTCTCTTCACGGAGTTGAAGCTCTTTTGCAGCTGCCTTATCTGAAAGATAAAGAGGTCGAATTCACCAATCCTGCCGGTGAAAATGTTACCCGTACTTACAAATATTATCCCGGACCGCACCGTGACTTTATCGGGATCGACCGCTATTATCGTGAAGCCGGAGTGATGAATATTCTCCGCATTGGCAATTCTCAAGTGCGTTTGATCAAGTCAAAGGATCTTTTTGATATCGCTCTGGCGATCGGCAGTGAAGATCCGGCATTTGTATTGTGTGATAATCCGGCTTGCATGGATTGTGTTACCCAGCGGGCGGCGATTTTTGCCGACCGGATCAGCAAAGAAAGTTTCCGGTTGTCGGCATCTTCCCGGTTGGCAGGGCGTTATGTGCCGGAAATGGTGGAAAATCTCCGCAATGCCGGTATCTCCTTTATTGAGCTGGATTATGTGCAGGGAAAATCCTGTGCCATGCTCGATGGAGAAAAACTGCAGAAGATCACCGCTGAATTGCGGGATGAAAACATCAGTGTCAGTGGTTTGAGTGTTACGGTCGTCCCCAATGATATCGATGCTTTTATCCAGCGGGTCAAATCTGCAGGTATCAGCCGGATCATTCTGCCGGTCGGCGCATTTGAAGCGGCGGCGGCGGCAAAAGATAACGGTTTGGAGGTTCTTTTCCGCAATATCAATCACACCGGGATCAATGCGGCAAATGCCATCCGGGAATTGGGCGGTAAGTCGGCTTGTTTCAATCCTCCGGCATTCGTTCTTGCCGGGGAGCGGCCGTTTCTTGCTTCCTACCGCGCCGGTCGCTATATCCGGCTGATGGGACAGCTCGATATCGCTGACGGCATCTGGGATGGCACTCCAAAAACATTTGTTCGCGGCAATGGCGAAGTCAAGGAATTGATCTCGATTTTGCGTTGTCACAATTTTGATGGTTTCATGTGTCTGGGCGGCGGTTCGGTTTATCCGGGCAGTTTGCAGGAAGCCGCAGATGAATTTATCTGGATGCTGGATAATATGTGAGGTGTGATAATGGCGGCGAAAAATGTAGTTCTGACCTTCGATGATGCCTGCCGTTCCCATTTGGAATTTGTCGTGCCGGTATTGCAGAAATATGGCTTCGGTGCAACATTTTTCATCTCGGTGCCGGAAAGATGGTATACGGAGTTTCCCGGAGCTTTTCTTTCCGGAGAGGAGATTTTTGAGATCCACCGTCTGGGATTCGAAATCGGCAACCATACACTCAATCATCCCGGTTTGAGGGAAAAATGTGATGCCGAATGCCGCTTTGAATTATCATCGCTCAATGAGTTTCTGGCAAAATATGGAATCACTGCTCCGGTAAGTTTTGCCTATCCCGGTGGACCGTATGCTGCCAATGCTGCTGCGATCCTGCCGGAATTCGGCTTGCGTTTTGCCCGCACTACAGAACACGACATCTGGATAAAAGACAAGACCGATCCTTTGCAAATACCATGTTTTGCCATAACCGATAAGGATGAAGCAAATTTCCATCAGGCATTGGAATTGCTGAATGATGGAGGAGATGACCGGGCGGCAGTCATTCTCTATCACGGAGTACCTGATGAGGCCCATCCGTGGTGCAATACTTCTCCGGAATTGTTTGAAAAGCAGATGCAGTATCTCAAAGGAAATGGGTACACGGTCATAAGCATGGCTGAATTCGGCAGGTGAATATCTGCCGTGAAATTTTTCATCTTCCTTGCATATCAGGCAGATGAGTATATTTTTGCGGTGAAAATCATTCGGTAACCGGTATATCCGGCTGAAGTTGATTTTGGCAGCGATTTGAAAAAAAATCAAAATTTTTCAAATCGCTGTTGCTTTTTTTTACAGTCGTGACTATATTAAATGATGGAAATATTCAATCTGTTGTTTTCAGGTGAGTTATGTCTGTAACGATCAAAAGTATTGCTGCGGAAGCAGGCGTTTCATTTCAGGCGGTTTCTGCGGTTTTGAACAATAAGACCTCCAGCCGGGTTTCTCCGGCGACCCGGGAGCGTATTCTGGATATTGCCGGTAAACGCGGTTATAAAGTGAACTTCGGTTACCGGATCATGCACGGTCATAAGACCCGTACCGTGGGGATCATTTCTGCCATGCGTAAATTGGAAAGCGATGCCCATGTGCGTGAATTGATACTGAAACTGATGCAGCGTTTGAATCTCGCCGGCTATGCCACTTATTTCAACAACATGATGACCATTGATGCCGGTGAAAACCTGGAACAGATCCGCGAACTTATCTCCCGCGGAACGGAGCATTTTATTTTTATCGGCAGTCCCAGAGGGCATGAGGTGATAGAGGAGGAGATTTGCCGCCGGAAGTGTACTTTGATCGGCTGGAACTCCAATTTCAAACGCAGTTTGCAAACTGACAGTTGTTCAGCATCTGCCGTTTTGCAGAATTTTCTTCTGGAAAAAAGTGGCGAGATCCCCTGGCTGATGCTTCCCGGAGAAAAATATTTTCCCAACAACCGTTTTGTCGCATTGAGAAAATTTTATCCGGAAATGAGTGAAGATGAGGTGTGGGATAAGTATGTTATCCAGACTCCGGAGTTGAAATGGGATGAAATTGATTTTGCCGATCGGGCTTTTGAACTTGGTTTCAATGGAATTGCCGATCATATGGCAAAACATCCCGAAACCCGGGCGGTGGCATGTTTCACCGATCATTTCGCTCTCGGAGTTGCTTCATGGTGCAACGGGAACGGGGTGACCGTCGGTAAAGATATTTTTATTGCCGGATTCAATAATATTGAGGCGGTGCGTTTCTACTCCAGCCCGGTATCATCTGCAGAGCATCCGGTCAATGAATCAATTGAAATACTGCTGCATGAGATGGATAAAGATCTGCCTTTCAATGAAAAGATAAAATTGAAGGTCATCCTGCGTGACTGAAGCTTTTTGTTGACTTTGACAGAGAAAATAAATAACAGCAATAGTGAACTGAAACGGCAACATGAAAAAGGAGAAAATGTAAAATGAAAACACTGATTTCAAGCATCCGGCATGACAAATGCAGACGTCAATTTACATTGATTGAATTGCTCGTGAGTAAAACTTGTCAAATATGTGTTTCGTTATTGTTTCACCTGAAAAATTTCTTGATTTTTGCGACAAACTGGAGCAAAAACACCTCGCTTTTCTTGAAAAAGGGAGAGGGGGGCGGGGAGAGGGGAAAAACCTCTTTTCCCGTGAAAAGAAGTTTTTCCCCTTTCCCCGCGAGCCATTTCACTTTGATTGAATTGCTGGTCGTTATTGCGATTATCGCTATTCTGGCGGCAATTCTGCTTCAGGCATTGAATAGTGCCAGAGAGCGCGGCAGAGCTGCCAGCAGTATCAATAATCTTAAACAGATGAATCATGCTTTGATGCAGTATCAGGCCGCCAATGATGATTATAACTGTTTTTCCGGTGTCAGTGTCAGCGGTTGGTATACCTCCTGGAACTTGTTGATTTCTCCCTATCTCGGCATTACCAAAATTTATTGTTACGAAGGCGGCAGAAATACCAACCTTGATCCGATCTTCACCTGTCCGACTCTTCCGGAAGAAAAAACCTGCAACGCCAATGGCAACTATATCGGCTATTGTGCAAATGGTTCCGGCAGAACGGATAAAGGGATCGGTATTTTCGGCATTTTCGGCTCCGGCAATCGCACCCCGATCAAAATAACCTCTCTGAAATCGGCATCCGGGGTATTTTCGCTGACCGATTCAGCCCGTCCGGTGTCAAGTGTTTACCGCTATCAAACCTCAAAAATGTTTCAATATGACGGTGACATCACCACAAAAGCTGATCTGGAAAGTGCCGGTATAAATTTGACTCACAATGAGAGAGCCAATATGGCATTTTTAGATGGTCATGTGGAATCAAAATCTTTCGGATTCCCGATTACCCGTAATGACGAGTTCTGGGGATTTAAGTATTTGTAAGAGAATGGGAAATGTAATGAAAAGTCTTTTTATATTATCAATGTGTCTTTCTTCGTTGATGCTTCTTGCCGGCGGCAATCCAGAAGCATGGAGCGGAGCCGGTGAAAGATCCCAAGAGGTGAATTTTTCGACTGCATTGTGGCACGAAACTTTGGAGGGTGAACAGCCCTTTACCGTGGAATTCTGTGATGGAGCAAAGGGAAAAGTGGAAATCATTTCCGGTGCCGGACGCAACGGTTCCCGGGCTTTGCTGACAGAAAAAAGTAATAATACCGGATATATTGTCATTAAATTCAAAAAAGTTTTGCCGGTGAAAAACGGCGATAAATTGCAATTCAATGCTTTTTATCAGGGCAAACAGGCAGTTGCCAAATATTCCGGTGCTGCATTGCGGCTTTTGCCGGTGGGCAGCCGGGACTTCGGACTCTACAGCTTTTACCCCGGTATCTACGGGGGAGAAAGAATGCAGTTGGTGGTCAATACTCCGGGAAAAAACTGGGAAAAGAAGATCGGGCAGCGGATAATAAAAGATAAAATCACTCAAGTTGAGCCGGTGCTGTTGTTGACCGGAGCTGCCAGTTCAGCGGTGTGGGATGATTTTTATATTGAAAATGAAAAAGCTGCTGCCGATAACTGGAATAGATTTCTGCGTCGTTCATCGCCCCGTGACCGCAGCGGGCAGGGCGTCAGCGATGCTGAAGTGGATAAAATTCTGGCAAACTCCATCGATCACACCGGTAAAGTAGTGAAAATCGACGGTAAAGCCCGGCTTCTGATCGATGGTAAAATTGCGGCACCGATCATCAATGAGCCGTATATGCACTATATCAAAGGCAAAAACTATTCCAATGCCAAAGAATTCAGTGAAGCCGGAGTGGAGTTGATGCGTCCATTCATCAGACTGGGGGAAGCATTCCCGCAAAAGACCTATCCCGGATTCTGGAAAGTTGATGGCTCTCTGGATATTGCCGGAGCGATCGATATGATCCGGCAGACCATGCGTATGGCTCCTCACTGTAAAATTGTGTTGACTATCGGTTTGCAGCCATACTGGAAATTTGCAGAAAAGTATCCGTCAGAAGCGTGGATAAACGAAAAAGGTCATCCGGTATATGGCAACGGCATTCACCTCGCTGAAATGCAGAATGGCAAACGCCCCAATGACCGTTATTGTGTATGGCCCTCGTATTACTCATCAAAACTCCATGATGAGTACAAAAAACAGATCGCTCTTCTGGTTGCGGAATTGAAGCGCACCGGCTTATCCAAAGCGGTTGTCGGATTGCATATCGCCGGAGGTCATGACAATCAGATGACGGTGGCGCATTTTGACTACAGCCCCCATGCGATCCGGGAGTTCCGGAAATTTCTGAAAGAGGAATACGGTACGGTTGAGGCTTTGCGCAAAGCATGGAACGATCCTGCGGTGACCTTTGAAACCGCTTATGCCGCCAGGATCAATACCACCAAAGATTGCTTTTCTCCGGAAAAAGAACAGCCGATAGCGGATTTTTACCGCTTCAATAAGATCGGTGCATGGCGGATCGCCGGCGAGATCGGGGATTATGCCAGAAAACTTTTCGGCAAAGATATTTTTCTCGTCCGTTATTGTCTGGGACCCTATTCCGGCAATTTTGGCGCCACCATGGATTTCGATGACTTTTTGCGGAATCAGAAGTTCGATGCGATTTGCGGTCAGGCCCCATACGGGACCCGTCCTCCGGGGGCGGTAAATCAGCAGACATTGCCGCTGGCATCGTTGCACCGGCATGGTAAGCTCTATATCAATGAGTTCGATCTGAGGACATATATTGCCTCCCCCAAATGGGAAAAAGAACTTATGAGTGTGACCTGGGGATTGCTTACGGATATTGAATCGTGGCGTTCTGCCAACAGGAAACTTGCGGGAGTCATGTTTGCCAATGATATGGGGTTCTGGTACACTGACGGGGCTCCGGGCAAATTTGATGATGATCAGATAATGGCGGATATCAAAGGCGTTGTCGCTGTCGGCAAAGATGAAGTTGCCCGTCCGGCACTCAAATGGCAGCCGGAAGTTGCTCTGGTAGTTGACGGAAAGGGGATGTTTTACCGCAATCCTTCAGCCCGTTATATGTTTGATTTCACATCGCTTGTCTCTTATCAGAA
>JAFVZG010000083.1 GCA_017508285.1 Lentisphaeria bacterium
CTTTTATTACCGGAAGCAATGCATCTTTCTTGAACAATTATTCCGATCGGTTTGGCGGTGTAATTAAAAATTCAGGCGATGCCACTATCGGGATGAATGCGCTTTTTTCCGGAAATACAGCCACCGGAGAATTTAAAGATGAATTTAAAAATATTTTTTTGTGGGGTTACTTAAGTTTTGCTGCAGCAATAACTAATTCCGGAAATTTGACCATCGAAGATAATGTGCTCTTTGCAGATAACATCGCAATCAGAAAATTCAACGGATATTATGGTGATATTGTTGCCGGAGCGATATGTAATTTTGGCGATCTGACCGATGAGGGCCAGCACACGCAGCACCCGAGTATAACTGTAAAAAACAATGTGTCCTGGTTGAGAAATTCGCTTGAAGTAAACAATACATCCTTCAATAGCACATTAGATGCTGCCGGAGCAATTGCAAACGGAGAGCTATTTGCAATAGGGGATAATGCTCTGTTTGAGGGCAATTCAATATATGTGACCGCCAGCATTGATACTTGCGCCGGAGCAATTGCAAATGGCGGCTTAAAAACTTACTTCTATCATTCGGAACTTGATGGATTCTTTCCATTTCTATCCATCGGAGATAATGCGGTTTTTTCCGGGAACTCCATGACCGGCAGCTACAGAGGTGCCGGAGCGATCCACAACACACACAAAGCCCAAATCACTATCGGAGATAATGCCGTTTTTACCCAAAACAGCGCAAGAGAATCCGGCTCCGGTGCCGGAGCGATCTGCAATGATTTCGGTTCTTGTATTTCTTTTGGAAACAATGCGGTTTTTTCCGGGAATACCTCTTCCTCCGGCGGTGCCGGAGCGATTTACAACGAGTCATGGTGGAATGGTGACTACTCGATCAGAAGTAAAATAACATTCAAAAATGTTAAATTTCTCACGCACTCTGATACGATCATTAATAAAGGAGATATTGTCATCAACGGTGATGCCTCCTTTGCCGGCAACATCACTCTTGTCTGTGAAGAGTGGTATGAGCAAGAAGGCTGGGATAGCGGTAAACTGTATAATAACGGCAATATCGACATGAATATATCTGTCCGCCTTGAAGAGGATGGATTACTGATCAACAACTGGGAAGCGATCGAGGGTGACGGCACTTACAGCATCACGGTCAACAGCAAACAGGCTGCCGGGGAATACCAGTTGATCGGCAACGCCCGGGATTTTGATGAAGTTATCACCATCCGCAATGAATCCGGCGCAAAGCAAGGCACTCTTTCTACGGATATGAAAAAACCGGTAGTGATCAATGATGTTTCATTCTTTTTGTACCTGAATGAAGATACCGGTATCATTTCCCTGATCGTCGACAGTGAATTCAGCGGAAGTACCGAAAGGGAAAACCGGGAAACCAAAATTGCCCTGAGTGAAAACGCCTTTGGCGGTTCAATATGCCATGATTACAAACTGCTGAAAGCTCCGGCATGGTTGAATATAGACTCATCAAGCGGGATCTTTTCCGGAACCACCGGTAAAATAACCGGAACAAAAACCGGGTATGGCACTACCAATGTGGTGGTTTCCGCCAACAATGGCAGGGAAGTCAAAGAGCATACCATTGAAGTCGTTGTCGTGCCGGAAAATATCAAAGGCGACGGGGCTGTGAAAGAACACAACGGGGCAAATATGACCGATGTTATCGCCGCAATGATAGAAAAGCGCGATGATCGGGAATCCGGAAAGATAAAACTGGATTTGGAGAAGGTCGCATGGAATTATTGCGGCATGGATATCAGTTTGTCAAATATTGCGGCAGAGTTGACCGTGTCTGATACCGAATATTCGGCAAAACTGCATACAACGCTCGCCTTTTCCATATTTGACTCAGGCAAAAGCGGTGATGACCGCGCTTCACTGACCGTTGATCTTGCCGGAGAGAACTATCTGAAAATCACCACTCCGGTCGACTTTTCCTCGGTAAAAATAGATGTCGTCGGGGAAATGAAGTTTAAGAATATTTCACTTGCCGACGGTTTCCTTCTCAAAGAGGGAACCATATCTGTCAATACCGAAAAAGATGACTGGTGCGGAAAAGCTGAAATCCAATTCACCTGTTTTGACAAGACGATTGCCGCTGAATACCGGGTCATTGATAAAAAAGTTGACACCCTGACAGTAAAAGTTTCCGGCTTGAATATTGCTGTCGGGACGACGGGAATATTTATTGATGCCATAGACGGCGGTGTAAAAAATCTTGCTCCCGGGGATGACAAGCCGTCAGAGCTGGTGGCAGGGATCGATATGTATTATGCCAAACAGGTGTATATCGGCGGCAAAGGTTATTCTCTGGCATCAATGGAATTGGATGCCACGGTCACATCTGCCAGTTTTACCGGCACCGGCACAATAACTGTTCTCGGCGGGATCCTGACCGGTCAGATCTCCGCAACCGTCAATTGGAAAAACGATTCATTCACCGGCAGTGGTCAACTTACCATCGCCAATCTGACCACGATACAGGGAAAATTTACGATCGACCGGCAATTGAATCTGACACTCACAGCTTCCAATACCATCGATTTTTCCAAATTCGGTCTGAATATCACCGCTTCTGCCAATATAATGCTCCAGTATCTCAATGACAGTACGGCTGATAACGATTTTTATGCTGCCTGGACTGTGCAGAAATTCTTTGATCAGGAAGTCGTCATCGGGGTACGCTTCAATCTTGACGGCAGCTGGAGTTTGCTCGGTGCCGGGGAAATTACGGAAATAACCGGGGAAAATGATACGGAAACAACGGAACCGCAACTTCTGAAATACTCTTTGCGCCGCAGTGCAGAACCGGTCACCCGGAGCTGGGATTTAAGCGGGATTGATGGAGTAGTTCTGCTCTGTGCATCATGGATCGGGGAATTCGGCGAAGTTGCATTGACCGATGCCGATGGCAATATATATACCATTGAAGATGTCAGTGGATTGGAAAATATAACCGTGGTGGAATCCATGAGCAGTGACAACTCGGTCACCTTTGCCATCAATGATCCGGCTGACGGGAAATGGAGTTTGAGTGTCGCCAACGCAGATGATGTCACATTCAATGCCAAAGAGTTGAGCAGCACTGCTTCTGCGTCAGCTCCGGTCGTTACCGCAGTTTTATCCGGAGATGACCGGGTGATATCTTTGGAGTGGACTTGTGATAAATTACCGGAAAACGCCGAAATCGCTATTTATTGTGATACCGATGATTCATCTTATGACGGCATTCTTGTCACTTCGCAAAAAGGCATTGCCAACGGCAGTTTCCAATGGGAAGTCCCGGAAAATTCTTCCGGTGATCTGTATTTCTACGCGACTGTGACTCTGCCGGATAATCTGCCGGTCATCGGGGAATATTCTGAAGCTGTTTCCATTGAGGCAGTCAAAACGGCTTTTACCGTAAATCCATACAGTTGGAATTTTGTCAATGAGGATCATTTTGTCATTGATGCAGAGATCTGGAAAAATGGTATCCTTGAAATTTCCGGCGGTGAAGTCCGCGGGAATACCAGAATTTCAGCCGGAGCATATTTCATTGCCGATAATGCCGGAATTTCCGGCAATATCCTGCTTGCCGGATCTTTGACATTAAACAGCGAAAGCACTGCCGGTGATGACACCGTCATTACCATCGACCTTAAGGGGAAAGAGACCGGGAACCCTCCGGCAATCGAAAATCTTGATCTGCTCAAAGGGAATTTTACGCTTGCGGTCATGCTTCCAACTGATCAGAAAGATGCCGGATATCTGCTGGCATCCAATGCGGCAGACTTCAACGGCTCTGTTACGGTCATTGTCGAAGACAGCGGCGATGTCAGTCTGACCCTGAATAATGCTGCCGAATACAATGGACAATGGTATTGCTTAAGCAAAAATGCCGGGGATCTGATACTGAAAACCGCTGACTCCAAAGCGGATCTTTTCGATCCTGAATTGAACGGAAATAAAAACAGACTTGCGTGGGATGATATTTTAACTCTTTCCGGGAAATATGATCTTTGTTTATCCAATGAGAGCGATTTCGATAATTCATTCTATTTTCAAACCGGTGGTAAGCGGGTTGATCTGATTGCCGTGAAACCGGGAAATTATTACTGGCAGATAAAGGGTGAAGAAGAAGAAACATGGTATCGCGGAAATATGATTACGGTAACTGCGGAACAGGGATCATCGCAGTTATTCAAGTCGGCTGGCAATGGTTGTCTTGACCTCTTCATTGTCACTTCATCCGGCAAATGGGGCAAAGGATATGCCGCTGAACATCGCGGATACGGTTCATGGGCAGGCACCGGAGAACATATTGACCTTGCCGGTAAAAACAAAATTGCCGATATCTTTGAAGGTTCAGATGATGCCAATATCCTGATCCTGACCGATGATGATAATGGTGATGCTCTCTTTGTCGATGATATTTACACGGCTCTGCCGCTGACCATTTCACAACAGCAATCGCGTATCGCTCAAATCAATGAGATCCGTGCCGGTGCCGGTGATGATATCGTCGACCTGACCAGTCAGCAATTCAGTTATACCGGTGACAATCTGACCATTTATGGCGGTGCCGGTAACGATACTCTCTGGGCGAATAAGGGCAGCAACACTCTTTTCGGCGGTTCCGGCAATGACCGTCTGGTCGGCGGCAGCGGTGATGATACGATTTGCGGCGGAAATGGCAATGACTCCATGCATGGCGGCGGCGGAAACGATATTTTTACTTTCGGTGAAAATTGGGGTGTGGATACCATCGGGCAGCTTGACAATGGCACAGTCACACTCCGGTTTGAATCCGGCACAGAGGATAACTGGGATAAAGATTCGCTCACTTACACCGACGGGGAAAACCGTGTCACCGTCAAAGGCGTATCTGCTGATAAGATCACCCTGATATTCGGCGGTGATATATCAACTCTGCCTGACGGATGCTTCGCCGGTGCCGTTGCCGAAAACATCTTTGAAAAAGAGGATAAAAATAACGGTACGCTGGCATCGTAAGTTTGATCACTTGCGACCCCGGCGTACCTTATTGTATTTCTTTGCTTGAAGGATTGCCTTATTTACCCGGAGGATTGTTTCTCCGGATGCTCTCAATCTTTTTAGGTCTGGCTACAGCCTCAATATCAAGCGGAATACCTTCCAAAGCAAAATTATCCCGGATGCGTTTTTTCAAAAATGCCAGATAATTACCTGCGGCAGATTCCACCCGGTTGACAAATAACTTTATTCTGACCGGTTTGACCCCTGCCAGAGAAGCGTAAAACAACTTCAAAGGAACTCCCTTTATCACCGGCGGCGGAGTATCTTCAAAAGCTTTGCTCAACACCCGGTTCAGCAATCCGGTAGTGATTTCGGTCTGCAAATTATTATGCACCAGAGCCAGACACTCTTCCAGTTTATCCAAACCGCGCCTTTCTTTGGCACTGATAAATGCCGCCGGAGCAAAATTCAAGCCCGGCAATGTTTTATACAACTCTTTCAGCAGTGCCTCTTTTTTATCATCGCACAAGTCGCACTTGTTGGCGGCAATGATACAACTTCTGCCGGATTGTTCGATCAATGCGGCGATCTTGCGATCCTGAGCAGTAACTTTATTGAATCCGGCTTCCAGAACCATAATGACCACATCGGCGCGATCAATGGCACTTTTTGCCCGCATGATACTGAATAATTCAACGACATTATCCACCTTTCCGGTTTTGCGCAAACCGGCGGTATCGACCAACTGCACGGGGATCTCCCTGCCATCGGAAGAGTGTATGGCAAACTCAATTTTTACCGCATCTCTGGTCGTCCCCGCGATAGGGCTGGTCATCAATCTTTCCTCACCGAGCAGAGCATTGACCAAACTGGATTTTCCGACATTAGGACGCCCGACTATGGCGATATTCAACGCCGCCTTTTTTACCACTTTTGAAATCGGTACATGACGGCACTTTTTCAATGCCGCCGCCAGAAGCGTCCCTACCCCGCCTTTATGAGTGCAGCAGATCGGATAAACATTACCGAAACCAAGACGGGAGAACTCCGTCGCATGATCTTTCCAATCATCATTGTCGCATTTGTTGGCAGCAAGAAAAACCGGCTTATTCAATTGACGGATACGGCGGGCAACATCCTGATCCAGCGGAGTCAAGCCGCTCTGGCTGTCACACACCATGATCAAGACATCGGCATTTTCCATGGCGCATTGTGCCTGCTCGGTAATGCCGGCATCCCAGAAATCCACATTTTTCTCAGTGTCATCCAGCGTATTCAAACCTCCGGTATCGACCAGAGTAAACATTTGTCCCTGATAGCGCACATCGGCACTGACGCGGTCACGGGTCACCCCGCTCATCTCATGGACGATGGCAAGTTTACGGCCGACTATCGCATTGAAGAGACTGGACTTGCCGACATTGGGGCGACCGACAATGGCAATTACCGGCAAGGAGTTGTTTTCACTTGCTTCACTCATTGCTTTTCACCGGAATGAATTGATCTGATCACGCAACTCTTTTGCAGCTATACCGGCAGCCTCAGCATAATCTTCGCCTTTTGACGCATAAATTATACCACGGGAAGAGTTGACAATGATCCCGCATTTGTCAGCCGTGCAACCGAATTTGACAACCTTTTCCACATCTCCGCCCTGCGCGCCGACACCGGGCACCAGAAACGGAAGTTCCGGGCACAACTCGCGCAACTTTTTAAGTTCTTCCGGATAGGTTGCGCCAACTACCAATGCAGCATTTTTTGCACCATTCCATTTGTCACGCACCAGCAGTGCCACATGCTCATAGAGCGGTCTGCCGTCAGCAACCAGATTTTGCAAATCTCCGGAAAATTTATTGGAGGTACGGCAGAGGATTATCACCCCTTTATCCTCATAATCCAGAAACGGCTTTACTGCATCATAACCCATGTAAGGGTTGACTGTCACTGCATCAGCATTGTAACGCTCAAATGCCTCTTTGGCATAATATTCCGCAGTGGAACCGATATCCCCGCGTTTCACATCCAGAATGACCGGCACTTCCGGGGCAACTTTCTGAATATAGCGTATGCTTTCTTTCAGGGCCTCGTCACAATCCTGACCGGCATAATAAGCTGCCTGCGGCTTATAAGCACAAACAAAATCCTTTGTAGCATCGACAATGCGGCAATTGAATTCATAAATTGCATCCGGACGGTTACGGATGCACTCCGGAAGTTTTCCGATTGCAGGATCCAGACCGACACAAACCAAAGAGTTGTTTTTCTGCAC
>JAFVZG010000084.1 GCA_017508285.1 Lentisphaeria bacterium
ACAACCAACCGAAATCAAGGATTTTTATTATGCAGCAATCGTGGATCGATTATCTGGTCATTCTCGCCTACTTTGTCGCAGTGCTGGCGATCGGCTTCTACTGCGCCAGAGGTGAGAAAAGTTCCGTCAACTATCTGCTCGGCGGCAGAAAGATGCCCGCCGTGGCAGTGGGTCTTGCCTGTATGATGGCAATTTTAAGTTCGATCTCTCTGGTACAGGTTCCCGGAGAGATCTACAACCACGGTCTGACCCTTTTCATCGTCAGCGGCACTCTGGGTATGCTGCTGAATATCCCGGCGTATCTGCTCTTTGTGCGCTTCTACTTCCGGCTGGGCAGTTTCACGCCGTATGAATATCTGGAATACCGTTATGACAGTTCGGTGCGGGCGATCGTGGCGATATCCTCATTTTACGCCAGAACCATGTATCTTGCCATGGTGCTTTACACGACTGCCAAAATTTTTGAAGCCTCATACAACTGGTCACCGTGGTTCTCCATTCTGCTGGTGGGCGTGGTCGGCATGATCTACACCATCAAAGGCGGAGCCAAAGCGGTCGTCTGGACCGATGTGCTGCAGTTCTTCGTGCTGGTCGGCAGTTTCGTGCTGCTGATAATCATAGTCTGCAACAAAATCGACGGCGGCATCGTGGAAGCGGTCAGATGCGCCATTGCCAACGGTCACGGCGTACCGCAATTTGCCGAACCGGATTTCTATACGCTCTCTCCCTATGTCCGGCTGCTCTTCTTCCTGATGATCTGGAATGCCATTATCGCTCCTCTGACCAACGCCTGCAGCGACCAGATCACCATCCAGCGTTACCTCTCGACCAAAAACTGGAAAGAGGGTTTCAAAGCTAAACTCATCGCCACTTTCACCGGCATGATCTTCACCTCCATGCTCTGGTTCACCGGCATGGCGATCTACACCTATTACCAGCAGAATCCCGCCGGTGCCCCGGGTGCCGGTGAAGGAGATAAGGCATTCTTCCTCTTTATGGCAAACCATCTGCCTACTCCCATGCCCGGACTCTTTATGGCAGGTATGCTCGCGGCGATCATGAGTACCCTCAGCGCGGGCATGAACTCCATGGCGACGGTGTGGCTCAAAGAGTTTCATGTGAAATTCATCAATAAAAATCTGGATGATGCCGGTGAAGTGCGGGTTTCCAAACTCGGCACCCTCTGGATCGGAATTTTTGCCATCGGTCTGGCTCTGGCACTGGAAGTTTCCGGCAAATGGCTCTCCCAGTCGGTGTCGGAAGTTGGGACCCTTTTCGGCTTGCTGGGTGCGGCGATCTTACCGGCATTTCTCTTTGCGGTGCTTTCCAGCCGTGCCAATTCCCTGCTGATCTGGGGATACACCATCTTTGCTTTCGGTGAAGGCATCGGCTACAATGTCTGGTATGCCCTCTCGCGTTCTGCGCTGCAGGAGTGGGAACGCGATCCTTCGCTGCCCTGGGGCTATGCCGGAAAGATCGGTTTTGATATGGTTCTGATCCCGCTGGTTATCGGAGTTATCCTGCTGCTGCCGTACCTCTTCAAAAAGGTGCGCAAAATGCTGGCGGTCAAACTGGCAGCGATCGGCGGATTGGGATTTATCGGTTACGCAGAAGCGATCGCGGTCTGGTATGCTTACAGCAATATCCTGATAACTGATACTCCGCAGGCGCGCAGTTTCTACTTTTTCCTGCCGATCTCCCTCATCGGGGCATTCATCATCCTGCAATTCTGCCCCAAACAGCCCAAAGAGAAGTATCAGGGGCTTACCGTATGGACCCTTGATGAACCGATAATTTCAGGCAACAACAAAGTAATTGATACAGAGGTGAAAAATGTCTAAAATCAAATTCACCGGCATCATGCCGGCTCTCATTACCCCGCTGGATGCCGCGGGCAAGGTGAAAAAAGATACCGTCAAACAACTGGTCGATCACTATCTGAAGTGCGGAGTTGACGGATTCTATTCCGTCGGCGGTACCGGAGAGGGAGTTCTGCTCACCCTCGATCAGCGCAAAGCAATGGCCCAAGCCGCCATTGAAGCCAATGCCGGCAGGGGCAAAGTAATCGTCCACACCGGCGCGATAAACAGTCTGGAAGTGCTGGAATTGACCCGCTTTGCCACCGCCGCCGGAGCGGATGGGATCTCTTCGATCATGCCGTCGGTCTACTTCAAATACAACTTCGATGAGACCTTGAGATTTTACCGGGATATCGCGGAAAATACCAATCTGCCGATCCTGATCTACGCCAATCATACCGGCAACGGCATAGATATGAATAAGCTGATGGAGGAGCTGCTGAAAATCGATAATATCTGCGGTGCCAAAGATACCAGAAGCAACTACTATGCCATGTGGCAGTTGAAGCAACTCAACAACGGCGATATCAATGTCATCAACGGCCCGGATGAAGCTCTGCTGTGCGGTCTGGCTATGGGAGCCGACGGCGGCATCGGCGCAACTTACGGAGCGATGCCGGAACTTTTCACCGGGATCTACCGGGAGTTCCGTGCCGGGAATATCGCCGGAGCGCAGGAGTTGCAAAGTCAAGCGTGCAAAATCATCCGGATCATGCTGAAATATGCCGCCGGCAGCGTGGTGAAACCGCTGAAAGAGATGCTGAGAATAAACGGGATCGATGCCGGAGTCGACATCTACCCGGCAGGAGAATTCTCCAAAGAGCGTTCCAAAGAGATGAAAGCAGAATTGCAAAGTGCCGGATATGTTTTCTGGCAGTGAAAGGAAGTGAAAAATGCGTATTACCGGAACTTTTCTGGATGAGATCAGCCACGATATCCCCCATCAGAATTGGGGCAGAGAAGAGTGGAAAAAAGATTTTATGGCAATGAAAGCCATCGGCATAGACACGGTCATAATGATCCGCTGCGGTCACAAAAGATGGATGACCTTCCCCTCGGAAACATTGATCGCCAGAGGCGGATTCAAACCGCCGGTCGATCTGGTGGATATGTTCCTCGACCTTGCCGATGAACTGGATATGAAGTTCTATTTCGGCACTTATGACTCCGGCAGTTTCTGGCACAATGGCGAATATGACAAGGAGATCGAAGTCAATTTGCCCGTGGTCGAAGAAGCGTGGAACCGTTACGGCCACCACAAATCCTTCGCCGGCTGGTATCTTTCTCTGGAAATCAGCCGCCGCAAAGCCCATGTGGTGGATATCTACCGCCGCCTGAGCCAGAGCTGCAAAGAACTTTCCGGCAATAAACCGGTTCTGATCTCACCGTTTATCACCGGCATCAAACAGAATGATTCCGGAACCCTCGAAGAACACGAAAGAGAGTGGGATAACATCCTCGATGCTCTCAACGGCACTATCGATATCATGGCATTTCAGGATGGCCATTGCGGATTCGATGAGCTGGCAGGTTATCTGGAAATCAACAGCCGTCTGGCACGCAAACACGGGATCACCTGTTGGAGCAACTGTGAAAGTTTCGACCGGGATATGCCGATCCGTTTCCTGCCGATCAAGTGGGAAAAGATGCTGCTGAAACTGGAAGCGGCAAAACAGGCAGGAGTGGAAAAGGTCATCACCTTTGAATTCTCACACTTTATGAGCCCCAATTCAAGTTATCACTCCGCCGGTCATCTCTACAACCGCTACCGGGAACACTTCCAAATCTGACGGAGAAATATATGAAACCTTTTTTGCCGGGAATGAGTGGATTCAGCGTGGGAGTGAACTACTGGGCATCCCACGCCGGGATCAAAATGTGGAGCCAATTCGATATCACCGAAATAGAAGCTGATTTCAAGGCGATGAAAAAAGCCGGAGTCAATACTGTGCGGCTCTTTCCATTGTGGTCGGATTTTCAGCCGGTCATGTGGGCGGCAGGTTCCAGCAACCGCCCGCTGGAAATGGTCTTTACCGACGGTTCGCCGCTACCGGAAAAAGGTATCCGCCGGTACGGACTTGACCCGGTGATGATGGCGCGCTTCCGTCAGGTGGCAGATCTGGCATTGAAGTATGATTTCAAATTGATAGTCGGCTTGCTGACCGGCTGGATGAGCGGAGGATTTTTCGCGCCGCCGATCATCGCCAACCGGAATCCCGGGAATGACTTCACGGCATTGCGGGTGGAAAAGATGTTCATCGACGGCTTCGTCAGTGAGATGAAAGATCATCCGGCGATCATCGCATGGGAACCGGGCAATGAGTGCAACTGCATTGCCCCGTTCACCCCGGAAGAGTCGTGGCACTGGATGGCATATATAACTTCAGCCATCCGCCTTGCCGACCCGTCGCGTCCGGTCTATTCCGGTATGCACAGCGGCAAAAATTATCCGGATAAACCCTTCAGTTTGATGGTTCAGGGGGAATTCAGCGACGCATTGACCACCCATCCTTATCCGGTTTTCACCCAGCATTGCGGCAAAAGTGCCCTGAATAATACTCCGGCAATTTATCACTCCACCGCAGAAACCCTGATGTACCGGGGAATCGGTAAAAAACCGGCATTTGTCGAGGAGATCGGTTCATTCGGCAACGGCTATATCGCCGATGAACGCGGAGAGAAGTACCTTTATACCGTACTGTATTCGGCGCTGGTGCATGGCTTCGGTTCGGTGTTGTGGTGGTGCGGATTCTCTTTCGGCAGATGCAGCGGGCAGTATCCATACCGCTGGATAGCCATGGAAAGGTCTCTGGGAGCGTGGAATTCCGACCGCAGTGAGGCTGGTCCGGCAAGGGCGATGAAGCAATTCAACGCTGAATTGCAGAAGATGCCTTTCGGAGTTCTGCCGCCGCGGGAAGTCGATGCAGTGGTGGTGATAACTTCACTTAAAGATATGTGGAAAACGGCTTACGGCAGCTTCATTTTAAGTAAGGAAGCCGGCTTTGAGATCGAGTATTGCAATATCGATACCATTGATGAATTGCCGCAGAGCAATTTTTATATAGTTCCGTCGATCTCCGGTTATGAGGTGATGGATCTGCATAAGTACGAATTGCTGCTGCAGGCGGCGGAAAAGGGAGCGGCGGTCGTGGTTTCTGCGGATAACGGCATGCTGGAACCGTTTGAGGAATTTTTCGGGTGTACCGTGGAATATTCTGCGGAACGACAGGAAAAATTGGAATTTACCGTCGATGGCAAAAGTTACAGCTTCAATGCCGCATTCACGAGAAGGATCAAAGTTACCGATGCGGAAGTTGTCGCGGAACTGAATGACGGAACACCGCTGATAACTTGCAGAAAATATGGCAAAGGGAAGTTGATCTATGTCAATGCCGCACTGGAAAATGAAGCATTGACGCCCGATAATAACTATTATTGCATCTATCGCAAACTGGCAGAATTGGCAGGGGTCAGCACTCCGGAAAAATCCCCGGCGGTGGGCATTACCAGACATATTCTGGAGGACGGGAAAGAGGTGAAGTTTTTTATCAACTATTCAGATAAAGAGGCGGATGGCTTGCCTGGCAATGGGGTGCGTTTTGAGATAAATTCCTGAAGAGATCAATCAGGATGATGCGCCCGGATTACCGGATAAAAAGCGGGATTTTTTCAATATCCGGCTTGAAAAGCATAAAATCGATGATATATTATATTCCAACGCAAATGTTGCGGGGTGGAGCAGTGGTTAGCTCGTCAGGCTCATAACCTGAAGGCCGTTGGTTCGATTCCAGCCCCCGCTACCAATGAAATTCAGGAACTTACAATTCGTAAGTTCCTTTTTTACGCTCAAATTAAGGAAGTTGCAACTTTTTAAGCGAAGAATGTGTTGCGGATTTCTTTTACCGCCGGAACCCTTTCCCGGCAGCAGTCAGCTCAAGATAGACTAACAATAGCCTAACATACTGCATGATCCCGTATTTTGCAAGGCGGCGGCGATTTTTTTATTCACCTGACTCGCTAC
>JAFVZG010000011.1 GCA_017508285.1 Lentisphaeria bacterium
CCCGCTTTCCTCATCGCAAACGATTTGCGGTTCAGCCCCCGGCAGAGCGAGTGCTCCGAAGAGCAGTATCATGGTAAAAAAGAGTTTTTTCACAGGTGATCCCCCTGAATTGTTAAAAGTTTTGATTATTGTCATTTGTTGTAATAAAATCTAACCGTCCGTCTTCGTTGCACTACGCCGTGACAAGTCGGTGGCATCCACCGGGTGCAATCAAAGCGTTTTATGTTTCTGACAAATCATAATGTAAGTGATATATTCTATGTGTCGCCATAAAATGTGTTCATTCGGTCTTGTATGTATGTTTCACAAAATTTGGGACATTACCAATTTTTGAAGTCGTCTTAAATATATCACCGGTTGTCAACCTGTAACTTTACTTCTGTTTTCCCGGTTTTTTATAGGGCGGCATGATCGCTTTGAGGTACTTTTCCAGCGGAAGATAACCCGGGATCACCGTCAAAACCGTACCTTTGCCGTCAAGAATAACCGTAGTCGGATAACCGCCGACCTTCAATTTTTCCTGCCACTGCTGCTGCAAATTGCGCTGGTCAATGCTGATTTTCTTGTTGCGGTAAGGGAAATCAAAGTAGACCAGAACAAAATTTTTCTCAGCGAGCTTCTCAAATTTTTTGTCGTCCAGAACATCTTTTTTCAAGCGTTTGCACCAGGTGCACCAGTCGGAACCGGTGAAAAGCACCAGCACTTTTTTCTTCTCTTTGCGCGCCTGAGCGAGAGCGGCATCGATATTTACCTGCCAGTTGCGCGGCGGTTTGTATGCCGCTGAGAGTGTCAGACAGAAAACGGCAAGAATCAGTAAAGCAAGCAGTTTTTTCATTTTTTCGACCTTTCTTTCATTTGTCTGTTGATAATTTTTATTTTCCGGTAGATCTGATATCCGGCGGGAAAGTCCTTGTAAGATACTCACAACTTACCCATCCGCTGATATCAGCATTTTCCACCCGGCAGAAACCACCTTTTTCCTCCCGGATAAGCACCATTATTCCGGCAGCAAGCGGGGTCTGTCTGCCGCCTTCAGCAGCCGGAATGGAGTGCAGAAAAGCGTTTCTGCCGGTCACTATGGCGCGATTGGAAGCGTAGGTGGTACGATCCTGCCAGACGCAGATGACGATGCACGACACCGCCAATGCCGCCAATACAGCAGCAGCAGTGCCGGTACCGCCGATCCGGCGGCGCATCAGCAGCAATACACCTGCGGCTGCCAGAAGTATCGAAGCAGAAAGCAGATATTGATCCGGGCGCATAAAACCGAAGTACTCTGCCGCACCGGCAGTCACTTTTACCGGCAGTTTTTCCGCAGCCATTGCCGCTGCCCGGCGGTAAAAACTATTCTGAGGTGCCAGCAGTTTCGCCTGAGTGAAGCGGCAGTATGCTTCCGGATAATTGCCCTGCATATAATCGATGCACCCCAGATCGCAGATCAGAGCCGGATCGACCTGATCTTTACTGACGGCAAGCATTTTATTCAAGCTGTCAACTGCCGCCGGATAACGGGCATTGTCAAAATCGTTTTGAATTGCGGAAAAATCGGCGGCATCCAGAGCAAAGACTCCGGCAAAAATGGTTAAAACCGCCATTTTACTCAGGAAAGAAAGTAATTTTTTGCGGATTTCCGGAGTGATACTGCCGCTCTTTGCCCCCGGCATAAAAGCACTTTTGTCAAGGTCGCAGAGATAGTTTTTCACTTCCGGATCATCCACCTTTTCAGCGATATTCTGAAGCGTTGAACCCGGCGGCAAACCGATCGCCTCAGCGATAAGCGGCAGTTTGCCATCCAGCAGCAACTTTCCGGGGTCTCCGGAACTTCTGATATTTTTCATCAACTGCCGCAGCTGCCGTTTAAGCTGCTTTTTATCTTTATTCCGGGGGATATTCAGCAGTGATGCAGCAGCGGCAAGCAGCCCGGCAGCAAAAAATATAATCACGGCAGCAAGATTATTGCGCCACAGAGGAAGTTTGACGGCTTTCCCCGGTTTGACCAGCGGCAAAGGAGTGTATTTCACCGCCTCAACTTCCGTTTCCGCCGGATGGGCAGAGGGGTATTGCGGAGCCGGGGAAGATGCACTTAAAGCGGGATTGACCTTTACCCGGTAAGCAAAAGACAACTTGCGGGAAATATATTTGCCCGTTTCCGGGTCGAATACCGCCGGATCCAGCTGCAGTTTGTAATCACCGGCTTTGACTGCCACAAAGGGATATTTGACGGTAATGAGCGTACCGGAACTGTTTTTTTTCACCTCTGCCGGATAAACTCTGGCACCGGGGATATCCAATTCCGGTGCCCGGAACCCCATGGTGGGATCTTCTCCGCGGAATGTCAGAATAACTTCGGCGATATCACCGGCTTTGAATTCACTTTTACTGATTTTACCGCTGACCTGCCATTTGCCGACCAATCCGGTATCCACCACTCCTTCAGGTACCGGCGGCAGGGGCAAGACCTGCAATTTCCGCGGGGATACGGCAACGATTTGGCGGATTTCCGGCGGCGGCCCGAAAAAGAAGTCACCGCCGCCCTTGCTCACTTGCATGGTTATCCGGCACTCCGGAGTGAATTCACCGCTTTCCTGCACCTGGAATACAGCGGCAAACTCTCCCGCAGTACCGCCGTTGCGCCGGTACAGAGGGGATGTCTGGGAAAAGTTTCCGCTGCCCTTGCCATTGAAAAATATCCCTCCGGCAAAGTTTTCCACTGTGATACTATTCAATCTCTGCAGCTGCCACGGCTGCGGCACAAACAATTCCAGACCGGCACGGAGCGTTTCACCGACATAGACTTTGCGGTCAGGAGTGATATGCAAAACCGCACTGAATTTTTCTGCATCCGGCAAAGATGCCGGATCGCGGATAAGCAGCTGCAATGAATTGGTAACGACCTTTTTGCCGTTGAAGTCAAGCGTCAATGGCGGAATGATCAGTTTGCCGGGCTTTTCCGCAACAGCAGAAAGACCGTAAACGGCACTGATCTCGGCTTTGCCGTTGATGACCGTATGCCGGGTGGAAGTGGAATTGAAATTGCGGGAAACTCTCAAGCCGGGGATCGACGGCACTTTCCATGAGAAATTTTCACTGCTGTTGACTGTCAATTCCAGAGCGAATACCTCCCCTGCCACCGGGCGCGATGGAGAAGCAGACAATACCGCCTCTATCGCCGCCAGAGGAAAGATCAGGAGCGATAACCCTGTTGCAAATACTGTTTTAAGTTTCATTTACCAATCCTTCTGCACCGGACGGCGCCGCAAAAGCTGCTGATTGCGGATGGCATCGCGCAGACTTTGCGCTTCATCTTCCAGCATATCAAGTTTTCTTGCCGCACTGTCTTTCTTTGCTTTATCCTCTTTATCTTTTTCCTGAGTACCGTTATTCTGCTGCTGTTTTTCAGAATTTTCAGCCTCTTTACCGGAATTATTCTCTTTTGCTTCAGATTTGCCGGGATTTTTATCTTTTTTATCGTGCTTGCCGAGCTTGTCAGCGGCAGACTGCAATTTTTTCTCCGCCGCTTCATTCTGACCTTTTTCCTGAAGTTTTTCCGCTTCTTTCAGATCTTTTGCGGCATCGGCGGCAGATTTTGCCAACTCTTTCTGACCGAGTTTTTCCGCCTTATCCTGCAAATTTTCTGCGGCTTTTGCGGCATCGCTGCTGCTCTGCTGTCTGGATCGTTTTGATTGTTTCTGATCCTGATTTTTCTGTTGAGCATTCTCAGTTTTTTCTTTGGCTTGCTGCTGAAGTTTTTTCAACTCTTCAATAGCTTTTTTCAGTTTCTCCGCTTCCTGACGGTCGAGGAGCAACTGCTGGAAATTGCCGGTTCTGCCGGATTCAAAATCTGCTTTTTCGGCAAAGTTCATCGCCTGAGTGTAAAGTTTACTGCCGGATTCAAACTCTTTGAGAGATTTTTCCAACTCCTGCAATGCCCCGTCAGTATTCTGTAAAGCAAGCTGCTGACGGCATTTGACAAGATTTTCCCTGCCGGCACTGTGGTTGACCACCGCAAGATTCTGCAATGCTCTGCCGCGAAGCAATTCCGGAGTGTCTCTGCCGGAGATCAAGTCACTGTAAAGCGTCACCGCCTGCGGGTCGCCGGATCTTTGCAACTCCACTGCCTGACGGTAGATATCTGCCGGATCTTCACCGTAAAGCGGCAAAAATATCCCGATGATCAGCAGAAAAGCCGCCACTTTTTTCCTTTCGGAAATCGCTCCGGATACGGCAAATATCAGCAACGCTCCGCCGATGAACCACGGAAAAAGATCATCCGGATTGCTCCGCAAACTCTCCTGAGAATTTTCCGGCACCAGAGCACTGAGAAATTTTTTCACCGGTGCAACTCCGGTATCACTTACGGTACTGCGGATATAAATTCCGCCGGAACCGGCAGATAATTGCTGAAGAAGTTTTTCATCCAGTCTGGTTCCGGCGATCTCACCACTTGCCGAATGCATAACTCCGCCATTGTCACCGGGCACCGGCGCCGCCATATCCGGAGAACCGAAACCTGCCGACACCACCGGAATACCAAGTTTTTTCAATTCCGGTACCAACTTCAAAGCATCCCCGCTGAGCTGGTCGCCGTCAGTAAGCAGCAGTATCGCCCGGTGATCACCCTCTGAACCGGCAAATGCCCGGATAGCCACCTTCAAAGCTTTGCTCAAATCGGTTCCTCCTACGGGAACTGCCGAAATATCAAGTTCATTGACCGCTGTCATAAGCGCATGGTGATCGGAGGTAAGAGGACAGCTTAAAAAAGCATTTCCGGCAAAAGGAACGATCCCGAAACGGTCAGACGGGAAACTTTTGATTATATCCCGCAAAAAAAATTTTGCCTGCGCCATCCGGTCAGGCGGCAGATCGGTCGCCAGCATACTCTTTGAAACATCAAAAAGTACCAGAATATCCCGCGACCTCTCCTGAGCAGGCAGCTGGATCACATGGATATACGGTCTGGCACCGGCAATGAGCAAAAGCACCATACCGCACAACAAAAGAATAAACTTCCAGCGGCGTTTCGCTCTTGACAGCGATGAATTTTCTCCGGAATCACCGCCGGGAATTTTGGCAAGAAGCTGCAATTTGCGTCTTTCAGCAGCAATATAAAACGCCGACGCAATGATCAGAACCGGCACTGCTGATATCAGAATCCACGGATTTACAAATTTCATTTTATCTCTGCCTTTCTGAAACTGAAGAATATAATCATTTTATCTCAAAAATCAAGACAGAATATCACTATTTTATCACATTTACAGTGAAAAAATCTGATAAGCACATCTGGCAGAGGCATGCAGATTGCCGTAAAATCTGACTGGCGTGGTCGGCATTAACCACCAATTATGGACTTTATGGACATACGGGGTTACCCGTCTGCAATCATACCGCCTGCAGACTGCTGCCCCAAGAAGCGACGAAGCGTGAGCTGAGGAGCGAGGGGGTTCCGGGGGAAACATCCCCCGGATGCGGCAGTCGTGGCGCAATACAAAGCCGGCTTTCGCCATAAAAGGCGGAAGCGGGGTGAAGGATTGCGCCACATGAGTCGAGCCAGCCAAACGCCATAAAGCGCGTGCAAGCTAAAAGTACCAAAGTGCCAGTGGCACCGCGGGGGGTGCAGGGGGGCGGCGTGAGCCCACCCTGCAAAAAAAGAAGCAGTCTGCAATCATACCGCCTGCAGCCTGCTCACAAAAATTTTTCCGCGCGGCACTCTTTCAACTGATAAAGCAGTTTATCCGGCACCCGCAAACCTCCGGCACCGAAACCGATGACGACATTCGGGCGGTTTTCACCGTGGAAATCACTGCCGCCGGAAATTTTCAAACCGTATTTTTCCGCTGCTTCTGCTACCAGAAGAGTTTCTCTGGCACTGAACATACTGTAAAAACCTTCGATACCATCCAGCCCCATACTTTTCAATCTCCGGCATGAACGCATCAAAAATGCTCTGTCAGGTACATCACGCAATATCGGGTGCGCCCATACTGCCACCCCCCCGGCAAGGTGAATATTTTTTATAACCTCTTCCGGTAAAGGATATTGCCGTTTCACCCATGCCGGTTTATTAAACCCGAGAAGTTTGTCAAAAGCACTCTGCAAAGTCGGAAAAGCGTAATGATTTACCAAAGCCTTTGCAAAGTGCGGCCGACCGATATCAAGAAGGGTTTTTCCGTTAAATTCCGGCAGATTTTCCGACAGCTCATAACCGAGAAACCGCAATTTCAAAAAAATATCACGGTTGCGGCGCATCCGGCTGTTGCGGCAGAATTCCAGCATATCAAGAAGCGGTTTGCTGCGCGGGTCGATAAAGAGACCGACTATATGGATCTCTTTATCTTCCAGACGGCATGCCACTTCAACACCGTTGACTGCTTCACACTCCGGATGGTCGGCGGCAGCAGCGTTGAATTCCGCCAGACCACCGACAGTATCGTGGTCGGTAAGTGCCACGGCAGTAAGATTCAACTCCAATGCCGAAGCATAAACTTCAGCCGGAGTGAATGTTCCGTCAGATGCGGTACTGTGAGTGTGAAGATCGATATAATCCATAGTTATTGTTTCTCCATAAAATCTCCCTGCGGCGGCAGTAGAGCCGCCTCGCCGCTCGTGCTCCGCACTCGGCGGTTTCAGTCGATTTTCCGGAGGCCTCGCTCTGCGGCATTCCGTCGGCTTGCGCCTTACTCATGCCTTGAGAGTGGTAGTGTTTAATTATCTATAAAATCTCCCTGCGGCGGCAGTAAAGCCGCCTCGCCGCTCGTGCTTTGCACTCGGCGGTTTCAGTCGATTTTCCGGAGACCTCGCTCTGCGGCATTCCGTCGGCTTGCGCCTTACTCATGCCTTGAGAGTGGTAGTGTTTAATTACTTATAAAATCTCCCTTCCGCCGTCGCCAACAGGCTGTGCGCGACAAGGCAGTAGCAGCAGGTCGATTTTCCGGAATATGATGGATGAATAATCTGCCGTTAAAAAACAAATTCCGGGGAACGAAAGCAATTTTCATTCCCCGGAAAGAAGCGTTGACCGATCAGATCAATTCAGAGCAGCAACACCGGGAAGTTCTTTGCCTTCAAGAAATTCCAGAGAGGCACCGCCGCCGGTGGAAATGTGACTCATCTTGTCAGCAAGACCGGATTTTTTCACTGCAGCAACACTGTCGCCGCCGCCGATAATGGAAATTCCGCCATTGGCTTTGACTTCAGCAACCGCATCACAGACACCGAAAGTACCTTTGTTGAATTTCTCCATTTCAAAGCAGCCCATAGGACCATTCCAGACCACGGTTTTGGCACTCTTGATCGCTTCGGCATAGAGTTTGACAGTTTCCGGACCGATATCCAGACCCATCCAGTTATCATCGATATCCATACCGACGACTTTGGTATTGGCTTCGGGATCGAATTTGTCAGCTTCGATGCTGTCGATGGGCAGCAGCAGTTTGACGCCGCGTTTTTCAGCTTCGGCGATCATTTCGCGGGCGTAATCCATCTGGTCGGCTTCGCAGAGGGAGTTACCGATCTTGTGACCCTGGGCAGCAAGGAAGGTGTAAGCCATACCGCCGCCGATGATCAAAGTGTCGACTTTGCTCAAAAGGTTGCGGACGACTGCCAATTTGTCGGAAACTTTGGCACCGCCGAGAATGGCGACAAAGGGACGAACCGGATTTTCCACTGCGCTGCCGAGGTAGGCGATCTCTTTTTCCATCAGGAAACCGGCAACACAGGGACCATTCATGTATTTGGTGATAACTGCGGTGGAAGCATGGGCGCGGTGAGCGGTACCGAAAGCATCGTTGCAGTAAACATCACCGTAAGAA
>JAFVZG010000085.1 GCA_017508285.1 Lentisphaeria bacterium
CTTTCCGAACTTTTCGCCATTTACGGCAGAGAAAAACTTGCCCGTTTGAATTTTATCCACTCTGATGAAGAACCCCTTATCGGCAGAGTTGAATATCCCTTCGCCGATCCGGAACTTTCAGCCCGTGCCAAAGCGGAAATTGCCGCACTGGATATCCCGCTTAATAAAGGGCAGACCGGGCATGCCGAGCCGTTTTACGATGAAGTTCTGCAAAACGGGATTGATTCAGTGAAGTCACGCATCAAAGGTAATCAGGCATTTCTTATCGCCATTGAAGGGATTTCGGCAATGATCATGCATGCCGGGGCTGCCTCATGCCGTCAGGATACGGCAGAAGTTTGCACCCGTATCGCCCATCATCCTCCCCGGACTTTTCACGAAGCACTGCAGCTGATTTTTTTCATTGATCTGGCGATCCAGGCCGGGGATCAGGCGTTTCTTATCGGGCCGGGCAGAGTTGACCGGCGGCTGATAAAGTTTTATGAAAACGATCTTGCTTCCGGCAGGATATCGCGGCAGGATGCCCTGAAAATGCTGGAAACTTTCTATCTTGCGATCAACTATAATACCTGCCGCGGTCTGGCATACGCCGTTATGGTCGGCGGCAACGGCCAATACAATGAGCTGTCTTATCTCGCTCTGGAAGCCTTGCGCAATACCCGTCTGGTTTACCCCAGTGTCGGAGTATGCTGGGAAAGTTCCACCCCGGCTGATTTGCGCTCTCTGGCGGTCGAAATGATCTGCGACGGCATCGCCAATGTGGCAATATTCAATGATGAACTTATTCAACGCTCCATGATCCGCTACGGGGTCACTCCGGAAACCGCCCATGAGTATATCAACTCCACCTGTGTGGAGATAACTCCCTGCGGCAGCAGCAATGTTTATGTGGCAAGTCCGTACTTTTCATTGTGCAGCATCCTCTTGGAATATATGGAAAACTCCACGGCGGCTGATTATCCGGCATTTTTGCAGGGATTTCTGAAAATGCTGGGCCGCCGGATCGCTGAGGAGGCAAAAGCGCAGAATGAGTTGCGCCGCTACCGTTATGAGCGTATCCGCCGCCCCATTCAGAGCCTCTTTACTCTTGACTGTATCGCCCGCAATCTGGATATCGAAGCCGGAGGAGCGAAGTATAACTGGGTGGAGTGTTCCTTTGTCGGTCTTGCCAATCTGGCAGATTCTCTGACCGTTATCCGCAAGGAGGTTTTTGAAGCAAAAAATCTTTCTCTTGCGGAATTGCTGGAGATTTTGAAGCATGATTTTGAGGGTAATGAAGCTTTGCGTTTGAAGTTCCTCAATCGCTATCCGAAATACGGCAACGGTGATTCGGAAGCTGATTCCGTGATACCGGTGATCACCGGCTTTATCGGGGAATGTTGTGCGGCTCAGAAGATGTTTCCGGATGACAGTTGTTTCATTCCCGGCACTTTCTGCTGGGAAATGCATCAGCGCATGGGCAAAGAGTGCATCGCCACTCCTGACGGCAGACATGGCGGAACACCATTTGCCGACGGTGCCGGCCCGGCGCAGGGCAGAGAACACCACGGCCCGACTGCGGCGATACGGTCGGTTTGTTCATGGGATCACTCGGTGATGCTGGGCGGCAGTGCTTTCAACCAGCGTTACACCTCTGCCACGGTGGCTTCCAGAGAGGCAAGAAAAAAACTTGAGGCTTTGATCGCCACCTTTATTGACCGCGGCGGTTTTGAGACCCAGATCAATATTCTCGATGCCGGAACTCTGCGTGAAGCGCAGCTGCATCCGGAAGAGTACCGGGATCTGCTGGTGCGGATCGGCGGTTACACCGATTATTTTACCGGTTTATCGCCGGAAATGCAGCATGAAGTGATTACGAGAACTCTCTATCAGGAGTTGTGATCTTGGCAAGCGGGATTGTTTTCGACATCAAAAAATTTGCCACCAATGACGGGCCGGGGATCCGGACGGCAGTCTTTCTGAAAGGGTGTCCTCTGCGCTGTTGGTGGTGCCATAATCCGGAATCTCAGGAAAGTTCTCCGCAGTTGATGACCGATCCGGATAAATGTATTTCCTGCGGTTCCTGTCTGAAAGTGTGTCCCAATGATTTATCGCGCAGCAAATGTATTTCCTGCGGTTCCTGCAGCGAGGTCTGTTATGCTCAGGCAAGGATCTTATGCGGCAGAAAGATGAGTGCCGGTGAAGTGCTTGCCGAAGTGCTTGCCGACCGGGATTTTTATGAAAATTCCGGTGGCGGGATAACCGTCTCAGGCGGAGAACCTCTCTATCAGGCGGAATTTACCTTTGCTCTGCTTCAAGGTGCCAAAAGTGCCGGTCTGCACACCTGTCTGGATAGTTCCGGTTATGCTCCGGAAGCGGTTTTGCAGAAAATTCTGCCGGTCACCGATATCCTGCTTTACGACCTGAAGCACACCAATGAAGCAGAACACCTGAAGTATACCGGGGTGCCGCTTGAGGGGATATTGCGTAATTTGTATATGGCTGATGACTCCGGAGCAAAGAGCATTCTGCGCTGTCCTCTGATTCCGGAAATAAACTTCACCCGTGATCATGCGCTCGGGATCGCAAAGGTGGCAGGCAGGTTGAAAAATCTGCTGAAAATAGACCTTATGCCCTATCATCCTCTGGGTGAAGCCAAAATCAGACAGCTGGATAGGCTCCCGGCGTACTCTTCCACTTCCCCGCCGCCGGAAAAGGTGGAAGAATTCCGGAAATTTCTCGCTGAAAAAGTCAATGTGCCGGTGACGGTCAATTGAATTGCAGGAATGGTGCTGAGCCCACCCTGCAAAAAGAAGTGTAATGCCTGCAAATCTCCCACAAATTCCCACAGTCTCCCAAATAAGCGACGAAGCGTGAACCGGCATAAAAATTGCCGCACCCGGCACATCATGCCACGGTACGGCGATATTGTTTGATGCAGGCATCAATCTTCGTTCTGAATCCCGTTATTGGAGTAACCTGCCTCATCCATCAGCAATTGTTTGAGTTTCGCCAAAGCCTGATTCTGGATCTGCCGCACCCTTTCACGGGTACGGCCGATCTGCTGACTGACCTCTTCGAGAGTAAGGGTTTTGCCGCCGCGCAGACCGAAGCGCATTTCCAGAATTTTGCGTTCACGCTCATCCAGCTTATCCAGCAGATCCATCAGGCGGAAGACCGATTCGATATCGCCGATGATCTGATCCGGAGTCATGGCGTGGCGGTCAGGAATGATATCCTGAAATTCACCCTCTTCACCCTGCTGGATGGGGTCATGCAGACTGATGGTGCGCAGATCGGCAAGGCGCAAGCCGGAAACGGTTCTCTCGCTGAAGTCCAGATGTTCGGCGATCTCGGCATCAGATGGGTCTCTGCCCAGCTCCTCGGCAAGGCGCATACGGACAGTTTTGATCTTGTTGATCTTACCGGCAGACTGCACCGGGATACGGATCGTGCGGCTCTGATTGGCAAGCGCACGGCGCATGGATTGCTTGATCCACCATGCTGCGTAACTGGAAAATTTCGCTCCTTTGGCGGGGTCGAACTTCTCGACCGCGCGCATCAAACCGATGTTTCCTTCGCTGATAAGATCCAGCAGGGGCAACCCCAGACCTTTGAAGTCGTGGGCGATTTTCACCACCAGACGCAAGTTGGCTTTGATCAAAGTGGTTCTGGCATCTTCGTGACGGTCGGGATCGGTGCTGTGGATCGCCTCTGCCAATTCCGCCTCTTCTTTTTTATTTACCAGCGGTATCTGGGCGATTTCCCCCATATATACCTTCATGGTATCATTTTTGTTACCGACGAGCAATTTGGTTTCCAAAGCGGTTTTTCTGGCGGCATCGACCTCCTTCTGGGTACGCAGTCTGGGGGTGGCGGCCGGTTTTTCCACTATTGCGGCACCTTTGCCGGCACCGTCGCTGTTTTTGGCATTGCGGGGAGCGAATTTAGTCGGTGCGGCAGAAACCTTTTTAATGACCAGTTTACTTTTGCGGGGAGCAGGATCGGCAGAAATAGTATCATCTGCATCACTGCTTCCGGTATCCGGAGCGACCGGAAATTTCGGGGTCAATTTGACTCCGGCGCGCCGGATTTTTTTGCCTTCCAATGCATCAGCCATCGAAGTTCCTCCATTGTTGGTACGGCGGCGATCATCTTTGAGAAGGTCACCGCCTTTTGTTTATATAAAAAAAAACTGATTTTTTTACCTGCGTGACTATAAAAAATGCCGTTGAACGGTTATAATATATTACAGTCAATCAATACCGTTACAGCATCACCCGATAACAATTATAAGCGAATGTGAAAATTTTTCAACTGTTTTTTTATGAAATGGTCAAAAAAAATTAAAAATTTTTTATCCGGAGCAGAAAAAACTGCTGAAATCACCGGAAATATGACCCCGGCAACCATAGCTCTGCCGGCATTGAAACTGCTTCTGGAAGAGGATTCCACCTTGTGCGTGACCCTGCCGGATGCCCAGAGCGCCGACAACTTCATACAGGATATGACCCGGTTCATGGCTTTATCCGGAGTGGAAAAGAAGATCCTGCTGATCCCCGAATGCGGCAGAGGCAAACTGCTTTTCCCCGGCGGCGAGGCGCGGAGAGCAAGAGCATTGAACCGGATATTGAATGAAAAATTCGACCTGATCGCCGGAAGTATCCACGCATGGCTCGGCCCGGCACCCCCGGCAGCCGAAAGTGCTGGCAGTCAGCTGGAGTTGAAAGTCGGCATGACCATTCCCATCAGCCGGATCGTGGAAAAACTGGTGACTCTGGATTACGATGATGAGGCGCTGGTATCGGTTTCCGGAGAATTTTCCCGCCGCGGCGGCATACTGGATATTTTCAGCCCTGCCCATGATGATCCGTGCCGCATAGAATTTTTTGATGATGAGATCGAATCGATCCGCTTTTTTTCGCCGGAAACCCAGCGTTCCATCCGTCCGGCGGAGTTCTGCCGGATCATCAACCGCGCCGGGATCACCGCCGGCGGTGCCGCCGAATCCGATGCCTTTGCCTACATGGAAAAAGGCGGCAGTTTCCGCATTTTGAATATCTTTGCCGACAGCGGAATGGAACTGCTGAAAAAATACAGCGTCCCCGGGGCACCGGAGCGGTGGGAACAACTCAATGCCGCACAGAAAACCTTTGAATTCAGTGAGAATGCTTTTGCCGGTCATGCAATTTCCCCGGTTCAGCCGCTTTTTGCTGCCGACAGCGGCTCTCTGCCGGAAAATCTCCATGCTGCCGGGGAGTTCTTGCGTTTGCAGCTGCTCCAGCGGCGCATCGCCGATGGTGTCACTGAAGGGCAATCCATCGCCTTCGCACTCAATTCTGCTGAAGATCTGCCGGTTCTGAAAAAATGGTGCAGTGAACACAAACTGGATAAATTTGCTCCGGAATATACCGCCACTTCCCTCAGTGCCGGGTTTTCTCTGACCGGAGAATTGCTCTTTATCACCGAAAACGAGATCGCCGCCGCCGGATTCCGGCTTACCGGCAGTGAAACCGGCGGTGAAAGCGAAGAGGAACCGGTGGAATTGGAAGCTCCTCCGGTCGATGGCGGGGAATTCACCCTTACCGACTTCGATGAAGGGGATTATGTGGTCCACATGGATTACGGCATCGCCATCTACCGGGGCTTGAAACAGCAGGAAAGCAACGGAGAAAGCCGGGAAGTGATGGTTCTGGAATTCCGGGATGAACAACTGCTCTATATCCCCATGGTGCATGCCGCAAGGATCAGCCGCTACCTCGGCGCACCGGGCAAAGTCAAACTCCACGCTCTCAATTCGATCCGCTGGCGCAATGAAAAAGAGTGCGCAAGAATGGGGGTAAGGTCATACGCGGCAGATATGTTGAGATTTCAGGCTGTCCGGCAGGCGGTGCCGGGAATAAGTTTCCGGGCAGATGCCAAAGCGGCGGCGGCATTTCAAAGGGCATTCCCTTTCAAAGAGACCCGCTGCCAGACCAGATCGACCATCGAAATCAAACGCGATATGCTCCTGCCAAAACCGATGGATCGTCTGCTGTGCGGCGATGTGGGATACGGCAAAACCGAAATCGCCATGCGGGCGGCATTCCGGGCGGTTTCCGCCGGTTATCAGGTGGCGGTGATCGCTCCGACCACGGTGCTCGCCCATCAGCACTACCGCAGTTTCTGTGAAAGATTCCGGGAATTTCCTTATACCATAGAGGTGGTAAGCCGCTTCCGCAGTGCCGCTGAACAGCAGAAAATCGCCGATAAACTGCTTTCCGGCGGGATCGATATACTTATCGGCACCCACCGGCTCTGCGGTAAAACTTTTGCTTTCCGCAATCTCGGGCTGGTGGTCATCGACGAAGAACAGCGGTTCGGCGTGGAACAGAAAGAGCGTTTGCGCCGTTTCCGGGTGGAAGCCGACGTTTTGAGCATGTCAGCCACCCCCATACCCCGCACTTTATATATGGCAATGGCAGGGGCAAGAGATCTCAGTACTCTGGTCACTCCGCCGAAACTCCGGATGCCGGTCAAAACCGTTATCGCTCCTCAGGAAGATGATCTGATCGCCGCCGCCATCCGTGCCGAACTCGCCCGGGGAGGTCAGATATATTATCTGCACAACCGGGTGCAGACCATAGATGAGTGCGCTTCACACCTCCGGGCGATCGTGCCGGATGCCCGCATCGCCGTCGCTCACGGCCAGATGCCGGAAGGAGAGTTGGAAGAGATCATGACCTCTTTCCTTGACGGCAAAATCGATTGTCTGGTCTGCAGCACCATCATTGAATCCGGATTGGATGTACCCAATGCCAATACGATCATCATTGAACGCGCCGACCGTTTCGGTCTGGCACAACTGTATCAGCTGCGCGGCAGGGTCGGCAGATGGAAACATCAGGCTTACGCTTATATGCTGCTGCCGAAAAATCAACTGGTGGGTACTACCGCCAAAAAGCGGCTTGCCGCTATCCGCCGCTGTTCCACTCTGGGAGCAGGATTCCAGCTGGCACTGCGGGATCTGGAGATCCGGGGAGCAGGCAATCTGCTTGGTTCGGAACAATCCGGACACCTCTGTATGATCGGTTTTGACCTCTATTGCCGGTTGTTGAAGCAGGAGATCGCCAGATTGCGCCAAAACAGTAAAGATGATCTGCAGCAGTTGTGCGATGATGACCTGCTGCCGGAAGTGGAGTTGAATATCGACTTCATCCGCCCGGTGCTGAAAAGTGCCGCAAAAAATGTGCTGGCGGCAGCGATACCGCCGGAATTTATCGAAAATGACCGTCTGCGCATTTCCGCTTACCGGCGGCTTGCCGATATCAAATCAGTGGAAGCTTTGGAAGAATTCAGCGATGAACTGAGCGACCGTTACGGAAAATTGCCGGATGAGATGGAAAATTTGCTGATTCTCAACCATTTCCGTATTCTTGCCTCCCGCCGCAATATCCGAAAGGTTTCAGTGGCAGATGGTGTGGTATCAATCCATCTGCCCGGAGGTTCCATCTACCGGGAAAACGGCAAACTGCCCCGGCTGGATCCCCGTGATTCCATCCGCTTGCGGATAAAAAAGATGCTCAATCTGCTGACATGCTCCTGAAAAACGCCCGCAGTCTGATGAAGGGCGGTTCTGCTTGAGGAAAGCGACCGTGATTTACAGCCTTGTGGGAGACTGTGGGAATTTTGTGGGAGCAGTCTGCATGCAGAGTGTTCCCAAAGAAGCGACGAAGTGTAACTGAGGAGCGAGGGGGTTCCGGGGGAGTCTTCCCCCGGATGCGGCAGTCGTGACGCAATACAAAGCCCGGCTTTCGCCATAAAAGGCGGAAGCGGGGTGCAGGATTGCGCCACATGAGTCGGGTCAGCCCAACGCCATAAAGCGCGTGCAAGCCAAAAGTACCAAAGTGCC
>JAFVZG010000086.1 GCA_017508285.1 Lentisphaeria bacterium
CGGCATTTTGCACTCTGAAACTCCGGTGATTTTACCGCCTCTTTGAGCCACTGATTTTCTTCGGCGTAAAGCAGATGCATTTCCGGAGTGATGTGGTGGCCGCCGCCATCCAGCGCGACAAAGCAGATATCCCCGTAACGCACCAGAAAGTAACTGCGCCCGGTGTGATGGGGGAATACTTCAAAAAATGCCTCCGGAGCCAAACCGTCAAGCTCGTGATTTCCCCGCACATTCAACAGCGGTTTGCGGCAGGCAAATCCGCTCTGCGCATCCAGATAGTTGGTGAAAATATTTTCCGCACTGTGAGTGTAAGTGACCATATCACCCAGATTGACGATAAAATCACAATCTTTCACCTGCGGCAGTGCCATGAATTGCGCCACCTGACCATAGCGGTTGTGCATATCTGAAAAAATCATGAATTTCACCGTGCTTTTATCTTTTTCAGGCATCCGGAAGGAGTAATGATATCCCGGTGACGGAACCGTATTCCACAAATTGGTCACATGATCAAAGGTCTCTATCCGGTACTCATACTCTCTGCCCGGCTTCAACCCGGTAAAGCGCACATGGTGCAGATCCCGGTCTGATGCCCACACATAGTTGCGGTAGTTGCTGCGCCACATGGTAACTTCACTGCTGTTCTTTTCCCGCAGCATCACCCGGCTGCGGACTTTGCCGACCGTCCTGAAGCCGACAGAAACCGCATCGCCGCTCATATCGTGCAGATAGGGAGCAGTATGCAGCTGACCGATGGGTCTTTCAACTGAAGATACAAATTTCTCATAACTTTTACGGTCGACCGCTTTTCCGGCAAAAAAAGTGTACTTCGCCCGCAGAGCATCGTTGTAAGAACCGATGATCAACTCCCCGTAACCGTCGATGGTCTGCCAATCCCAGTAGACACTTGACCATATCTGGTAATCTTTGGCAACGCTCCGCTGACGGCAGACATTGAATCTGACACAGTGATTCTGCAATCTGAGTTTTTTCAACGGAAACCTGAGTTCGGCACTCCAATGATCTTCGCCGATGTATGAAGCAAAATCCCAGAAACTTGTATCACCATGATTTGCCCAGCGTGCCTTGCCGGGGCCGAATACATACTGATCCACCCGGGTTTTGTCATTGATATTGCCGAAATACAATTCAATAATATCGCCCGACCACAACTTGAGAGGATCATCAACAGGGCGGATATCCGCTTTTTTCTCAAACGCCTTGATCCCGATGTAGAGGTATTCAGCATCATACATCAACTTCACTTCCGTATTGACCGCAAGGGGTTTGCCTTTGACCGGAAATGACTCAAAGTCGGAAAATACCGCCGCTTCTTCCCACGCCGGATCATCCGTTTTGCCATCCAGCACCGGTTTGCCGCCGGTTCTGACGGCGGCGACTGCCTTACCCTCCAGCGGTATCTGCGCCAGAAGAGAGATCAACAACAGTAAAAAACAGTATTTGAACATTTTTCCTTCCCCGATAAAATGGTCTTATTTCAAATTGAGTAATTTTGCCGATTCGATCAACGCCGGAGCAATCAGCGGCATTGTATAAAGGTGCATCCGGCGGCGGCGGTAGTAACCCGGATTATCCGCCGCAGGCATAGTGCCGGTGCAGTTGCCCGAACCGTAACCGTGCCAGAATTTGCGCTTGAGTGCCTTGCGGCAGCGGCTGATCATGGCAATATAAGCATCATCAGCGGCGATCAACCCCTGATTGATACACCATGAATAAATGTAAGTTATCAATACACCGCTTGAAGTTTCCAACGGTGTGGATGGATCATCCAGAATATTGTGCCACAAGCCGGAAGTGCTTTGCACCCTTTGCAGAGCATCGAGACTCTTTTTCAGGAACTTCACCACCTTTATCCGGCAATCATCCGGCATTCCCGGATAACGGCGCAGCATGTAGAATGCTCCGAGCAGAGCATGGGTATTGCCGCGGCACCACTTGCTGCCGAAAGCCTGAGATTTTCTGGAAGCGTGAAAGAAAAGTCCGTCTTTATCCCGGTGTACCCGGTCGATATGTTCCATTATTTTCATCGCTTCAGCAAAAAGATGCGGCTTTCCGGCGGCGGCGCAGGCGGCAAAAAGACCGCCATAGTAGTGGAACAACTCATTATTCACCAGATCCCTGCCGACGACCGTATAACCGTTGTTGCCGAAAAACGGCGTATCAATGCCGTTGAAAAAGAGTGGATCGTGCCGGTTGCCGCCCATGGAAACGATCCCTTCCGCACTGCGCGGACGGTTTTCCAACAGCGTATCAACGGTGAAAAAGAGTTTATTCAGTATCTCCGGATCATTGCGGCGGCGGGCATAAAGTTCCAGCAGAGACCCCCCGCAAAGTTGATCATGGTCGCCATCCGGAGCAAACATCGTGTAAACATCTGCTAATATGCCGTCGATAAAACTGCTCCAATCTTCCGGAGCATAAGGGGTGTTTTCCAGAGCCATTGCCCCCTCGGCGAAGTGCAGATGGTATTCACAGATGTGCGGCAAAACCCACTGCCGGAAATCTCTTGCCCGGTCAATAAAACCGTCGATGATCTTCCGGTCGCCGATCTCCGGAAACTCTTCGCGCTTCAATCCGGCGCAGGCGGCAAACAGATTGATATTCAACTCAATGGCACTCTCTGCCGCTGCCGCTTCCATCGTGGAGTAATGCTCCGGAATTATCCACACATACTTCTGCAGAGCAAACTTTTCCAGTTTTTTTCTCGCAGCAGAAGAAATATAGCGGAGGATATCCTCATCGACGATCATCCCGTCAAAAGGCGAAAGATCTTCCGGAATGGCGGTCAAAGGAGTTTGACTTTCCCATGAGTCAAAGAGTATCCCCTGCTCGATAAGCTGATGCACCACCATCCGCACCGGCTGACCGGCAGGATCTTTGGCTGTAATCAAGGCGATCATATCTCAACGCTTCTCCCACAACTTGAATACTGCCCCGGCAATAGAGCGCATACCGGCATCCGAGGGATGCCAGCGGACAGCAGCAACTTCACCGTACCCGGTGTTTTCCGGGATATTTTCCAATCCGCTCATATCGGCAAAATCCACCTTGAACTCCGCCGCCGCCTGCTGCTGCATCGCCCGGATGAGCAGGGCATTGGTCTGGTAATTTTCCCCGGTACACTCAAAGAACTCCTTCTGACAGGTGGGGTTCCAGATGCTTATCAGGATGATCCGGCACTTCTCCCCGTTGAGTTCCTGATACTCCCGGATCATATTGCGGTACTCTTCGCGGTAACTGTCAAGATCTTCGATGCGGCAATGCTCACCGCCCTGGATAACCACCAGATCGGGCGAAACATTTTTCACCACCTGACGGCAGGTAAAGAGAAGTTTGACCCTCTTTTCCGGCATGGCACTCTGGATCAAACCGGCAAGCACATGGGCGTAATCCCGGGATTCATCACTTGCCGCCATACCGGCGGTGATCCGCCACCCCAATCTTTCAACGATGGATTCACTGGTCCCGTGCCGGGTGATACTGTTGCCGTCACAGATGATAAGGTAGTCATTCTCATCTTTGCGGAAATTTTCCACATCGCTTACTGCCGGAACAAAAGGCAGTTTATCCCATTGGTCACTCATTGTCACGCCTCAAAGGTAAAATTGGATTTTCCGGTTATTTTTTCTTCTCTGCCGCCGGGAAGACGCAGTAATGCCGATATACCTTCAGGCAGGGAAACCTCAAGAGCTACTTTACCGTCTTCCCGATGCCATTTGACCGAAACGCCCCGGTAGCCGATCTCAACAAAATCCAGCTCTGCCGGGATCTGCGGCGCAATCAGCAGACCATTCATGCCGCGGTGGTCATCATCGAATGCGATACCGCCCGGATAGCGCACCGCCCATGCGGCAAAATCACCGTACATGATGTGATAATGGGAATATCCGCCATCCCAATTCTCCCAGAGCGAAGTGGCTCCGCGCATGATCCAGTTTGCCCAGCCGGGCATCTCTTTCTGGGTGAAGAATTTAAGAGCATCGTCGATCAAACCGTTTTCCGCCAGTACCCGCGGCACATATTTTGCTCCGACGATACCGAATTGGGCGGTGTGTTTTCCCTCACGGGCAAGATTTACCAGATATTTCAAAACCCCGGCTCTTTCTTCTGCCGGAACGATATCAAATGCCAGAGCCAGAGCCGCCTCGGTAAGTTTACCCTCTCCGTAACACCCGCTGCCGTGATAGAATTTCCGGTTGATATCATCCCGGATAACCCCGGCTTTGGCAGCATATTCCGCCGCTTCCTCACTCAAACCGAGCAGAGAAGCGGTAAGAGAGATAATTTGCGCTTCCCGGCAGAAATAGGCGGTCACACAGAAAGGCGTACTTGCCATTTTACTCTGATCCGGCGCACACCAATCCCCCAGACCGGTCATAACGATACCGTCGGCATCGGTCACGGTTTCCAGATAACTGAAGTGGCGTTTGAAGTTTTCATAGTGTTCTTTGAGCAGTGAAGGATCATCCTCATAGAGATAGACCTGATACGGTATATCCCATAACGCCGAATCCCAGACCGGCCCGCCGCCCCAGTTGTAACCCCAGCCGGTCGTCGGCACGATCCCCGGCAGCTGACCGGATGGACGCAGATTGTCGCTGATAAGCCGCACGAAATCCCGGTACCCCTCTTTGGCATCGCAAAGGGTCAAGCCGGTCTGCACCGCAATGGAAGCATCCCCCGTCCACCCGTTCTTTTCCCGGTGGGGACAATCGGTGGGCAAGCCGGTATAGTTGCCGGTGAAACTTACTCTGGTACACTCAAACAACTTATTCAGAATTTCCGAAGATGAGTGGAATTCCCCCCGTTTTTCAAAGGAGGAGTAAACCACTTTTCCGGTGATCTCCAACAATTCCACTTCTCCAATGATATCAATCCCCGCATAGCGGAAGCCGTGATACACGAAGTGAGGTTCGTAAATCTCTTCATCCCCGCCTTTGAGTTTGTAAGTGTCGGTCTGGAAATCTCCTTCGATGACAAAACGGCGGATGCCATTCTGATCGATATCATTGGAAAATTGATTCATGTGTTCAGAGTAGCGGATAACGAATGAACTGCCTTTGCTGCCGCGCACTTTGATTTGCGCCCAGCCGGTGAGATTCCTGCCGAAGTCGATGATCCAGCGCAGTTCCCGGTTGCGGGTGACGGAAATGGGTTTGATCTCTTCCATCACCCGGCACGGCGGAGTGCTCTGCAAAGAGAGTTTGCCCCCCGGCCCCGGCACGATCGCCGCCGGAAGCCACGACGAGTCGTCAAATCCGGTATCTGCCCACCCCGGCATCTCCATGGCGGCATCGTAAATTTCCCCGTTGCGCAGCTGGCTGAAACGGATGGGGCCATCCAGAGTAAATTTCCAACCGGTATCACTGGCAAGGATAAGTTGACCATTCTCCTCCAGTTTGAAGAGCATTTTCACATAATCCGCCCATGATGCCTTATCCAGATGCCACACCTCCTTAGTGTGCATATCATACCAGCCGTCACCGAGAACCACCCCGAAAACATTGGTGCCTTTGCGCAATTTGCCGCTGAGGTCAAAGGTGCGGAAGTAAACCCGTTTATCGTACTGGGCGGGGATGGGGTCAAGCACCCCATCCGAAATTTTTTCCCCGTTGAGGTAAAGTTCGCTGTAACCGATCCCGGAAAAGGAGAGTTTCAAATCACGATTGGTGCCGTCATATTCAAAACTCCGGCGGAAAAACGGAGCGGGCAGCACCGGAAATTTCCAACTGGCATGGAGTTTGCCGGTGCCGATCCAGCGGCACTTTTCCCAGCAGTAAACATTGTTTTTCATAAATTATTCCTTCTTAATCATCCTGTTTACGGTGATCTGTTTTTACGCTCCTGCGAACTTTTGCCCCAACCGGGAATCGTCACCGGCGTTTCAACTCGATACCATTGAGCATCCGCGCCGTCGGATGCACATTTGAGGTCAATCCGACAATGATTTTACCGTTTTTATCCGGCGTCATGCCCTTGATTTCAACAATGGCGATCCCGTCTTTTTCATTGGTGAAAATATCAAAGTTTTTGCGGTGGCATTGACCGTTGACCAGTATATCCATAATGAATTTTCCCGGTTTGCGTGACGGCTCATAACCGACCCGCAGATACAAAGTCAGATCGTAAGTGCCTTTGCTTACGGCGAATTGATACCCGGAAATATCGAACAACTCACTGGCAAGCAGTTCTTTGTACTCCACTTTATCCGGTACTGCATCGGCATTGCGGGTGATGGTTTTGGCACTGCCGCCGCCGAGATAACCGTATTTGCCGCCGTCAACAAAGGGTTGATCGGGGAAAAAGAGTTTGCCGGTGCGGCTGCGCCAGTACTCTGAAGAACCGCAATTTACCGCGATGTGTTCTTTTGCCAGCATCGCGTTGGATTGCTTAAGATATCCGGCACGGGCGGCAGCGGTCACTCCGGCAAGACGGCGGAAACTTTTGCTCCACAGCAAGCGGTCAAACTCCGCAAATTTTCCGGACTTCAACGCCTTTTCCGCCGCGGTGATCTTTCTGACGGCATCGGCAATATCACTGCCGGAAGCAGTCAGCAATTCCACCGTCTCTTTCATGGCGGCAAACTCTTTGCGGCAGCGGGCAGCGTAAGCCGGATCGACCTTCACGGCGACCTTTTTTACCGCAATTTTATCTTTGATGAAAAATGACTTCAACTCATACTCTTTGAGCGTGACCCGGTTTCCGGTCTCTTTGCCGGTGACAAGGTCGGTCATTTTACCGGCTTCCGGCAGCTGCAATTCGACTTGTGCGCCGATCATATTGACCGCGTAGACATAAGTGCCGCTGCTGACCGGCAAAAATCTTACCGTCACCGGATCAGATGCCAGAGGCACATCTCGGAATCTTGCTTCCGGCAGCACCCGGTAAGCTCCGGCGAATTCACGGAAAAGTTCCTCACACCCCAACGCCGCAAAGGGCTGCGCCCCGGCGGAGAGCCTTGAAGCATCGGTCAATGCCAGAGTCAGGGCGAACTCCTTGAGATAATTTCTGCCGGAGGGTTTGGGATCGGAATTCTGGAAAAATCCCGGATATTTGTCATTCATCGGAGTTTTGGCAAAGTACTCAAAATAGTAGCGGTAAATGGTGGAGAAATTCAGATCTTTCCGCAAAAACGGTGCGGCAAATTTCCGGTTCCACATGCTTTCACAGCCGGTGGCAAGCGAATTATCCCAGTGGCGGTGCCAGAGGTCGATCAGCGGGAAACGCATGGGGGAAACAAAGGTGCGGGGAAGTTTCTGCAGGGCTTTGACATCGACACAATGCTCTTCACGCAGACTCCGGATGACATCCAGATCCTCGGTTTCCCGCAGCTGCTTGCTCCCCCGGAAAGCTGTTCCGGAAACGGTGATATAAAGTTCCAGTTCCGGATTGTATCTGTCGATAAGTTTGCGCACTTTGGCAAGCAATGCCGTGGTACGGTCGACCCGGTATTTGACCCACTTATCCCGGATCTTGCCGGAAGTGAGAAAGTTGTAGCGGTTCTGCCAGATATTTTCGTTGAATTCCGGCACTTTGATCCCGGTGGCGGCGGTAAAACCGTTTACCGTGGTATCATCGTAACCGTTTTCCAGTGAACGGAAGCCGAATGTATCATGCTCCAGCCACAAGTCGATACCACGCATGCCCCGGAGTTTGCCGAAGCGGATCAGGAAACTCTCGACCTCATCCAGAAGTGAATTTTCGTGTTTCTCATCAAACGGCGCACATTTCATTATCACGCCGTCTTTGGTTCTGGCGAAAAACTCTTTTTTCTCCAACTCCTTTTTCTCCGTATCAGAGCCGAAACGGGGAGAGGAGTAGAAGTTGATGATCGGCACAAAAGTTATGCCGTGATCGGCAAGAGTTTCCACGATAAACGGGATACTGCCCTGACGGAAGGGGAAAGTGCCGTTGTATTCATCCAGCGTGGAACTGCTGTAAACACTCCACTTGTAACGCAGCAGCGGCAGGGAGAAAAAGTTCTGACCGGTATACTTCAAATATTCGATGAGTTTGCGCAAAATCACCGGGTCGATCTCATTTTTATGGAGTTTGGGCCGGATATTATCCCAGCCGAGATTGTAATCAAATGTCTGATCTTCATCCATGTGACCGATCTGACGGCCGCGGAAACCGGCAGGCAGATCAACTTTCATTGCCGGCAGCGGAGCATCCACCGTATAAACGGCGATCTTTCTGACTGCCGCCGGACGATCCGGCACCAGAGTTCTGGCTTCAAAAAGATAGTTGGTAAAACCGATCTCAAAGAGGAAGCGCATCTTCCGGTCTTTGCCGGAAACGGGGAACTCTTCACCCGTATAAACCCCGGCTCCCAACCGGTCGCGGATGGTGGATTTGGAAGTGCGCGGAGTGTGCATATACCACGCCATACAGCGGCTGCGGTCATCGGGATAGGTTATCTCAATCACGCACTGTCTGCCGATATACTCCTGAGGGAAGGTCACCTCACAGAAGATATTATTGTCTCTCTTGCTTCCGGCTTCAAATTTTTTGAAGGTGTGTGAAAAGATCTCTTTGCCGATACGCAGATCGCCGTCGGCGGAGTTTCTGATCTCAAGTTTTTTGGTAACGATGAGCCGGAAAACCCGTTCCTGTTTTTTCGTCTGATTTGCCGAAGTAAGTTTGAGATAGTACTCTCCGGTCTTCAAATCGGCACTGCCGAGATTGAATACTTTTATTTTGTCAAGGGAAACTTTGCCGAAAGATTTTTTCAAAACCACCTTGCCGTCAGCATCGCTGAGTACGGCATTGATGGTGCCGGAAGCGGATTTTTCCGGATAATTGCGGTAAGACTTGGCAGAGAAGGTCCCCAGCGGTGCCGCTGTAAAAGAGATTTCGCTCCTGCCGGGGGCAAACATCGTGCGGTCAACAGTGAAATCAAAGATGTTGCGGCTGAAGTAGAGGTCGCGGATCTCACTTTCCGACGGAGAACGGCGGTAGATCCGGAAATCTTCGATAAGACCGTTGAATTGATTGCCGCCGCCGATATTGCTGCCGATGAAAAAAGTGGTTATATCATTGAGCTGAGTTCCGGTAAACCGCTTGCTGACCAGCAGTTGCCCATTCACATAAAGTGAGGAGCGGTAACGCTGGTTCCACGACAGAAAAATATGCATCCAATCGCCCTTGACCACGCCGTTGCGGATTCTTGAATTGAGGCTCTCTTTGCCGCCGTCAGTGGGGATATCCGCCCGGAGCCACACCCAGAACCAGAAGGGCAGCACCTCCTGACCGGCTTTGTTGCGCAGCGAAAAAAGATAGTAATTGGCTGTACCGGCATCGCCATTCCAATCCGGTTTTATCCACATGGATATTGCACCGCTCTGCCGGATGGCGTTGCCCTCATTGCTGAAAGCAGTGCCGTTTTTCACCTGAGGGATGGAGATATATTTCTGTTTTTTCTCCCAGCGCAATACCGGAGAAGCTGATTTCAGGATTTTCCCTTTCACTCCGGAGCCATCCGGAATGCCGCTTTCAAGTGTCAATGGTTCACCGTATGCCATAAGCACTCCGGCGAAAACCGTCAATATCAGCAGTTGGTTTTTCATCATGCGCGTCCTTTCTGTCAAGTTGTTGAAAATTGGTGCAAATACTCAAGGTAACATGTTACACTAAACTGCAAAAAAAATTAGATCC
>JAFVZG010000087.1 GCA_017508285.1 Lentisphaeria bacterium
AGACAGTTGCTCTGTGATAAAAATTCATTCTGCTCCTTGCAGTAAAAAGTTCTTAATGCTATATTATATAAACATCGTGTATATAACCCTAAAAAAATTACAGGAGAGAAAATGAGTAAATCATTCATCGTCCGTCCGGAAAAGGGCGAATATATCATTAATAACGCACAGGGCCTGCAGGTGCCGGATAATCCGATCGTCAGTTTCATTGAGGGTGACGGTATCGGGCCGGATATCATGAAAGCTTCCATGTATATGTGGAACAGTGCGGTCAAAAAAGCCTACAACGGCAAAAAAGAGATCGCCTGGCAGGAGATCTATGCCGGAGAAAAAGCCAATGCCGTTTACAACGACACCGTCTGGCTCCCGCAGGAGACCATCGACGAGATCCGCCGCTGTCTTATTGCCATCAAGGGGCCTCTGACCACACCGGTCGGCGGCGGTTTCCGTTCACTGAATGTGGCTCTGCGCCAGGAACTTGATCTTTACGCCTGTGTCCGGCCGGTGCGTTACTTTACCGGAGTTCCCTCACCGGTGAAGGCCCCGGAAAAAACCGATATGATCGTATTCCGTGAGAATACCGAAGATATTTACGCCGGTATCGAATGGATGGCGGGCACTGCGGAAGCTGCTAAAGTCATCGACTTCCTCCGCAATGAAATGGGGGTAAAAAAGATCCGTTTCCCCGAAACTTCCAGTATCGGCATCAAGCCGGTATCCAGCGAAGGCAGCGAAAGATTGATCCGTGCCGCCATGGATTACGCCATCGCCAATAAACGGCGCAGCGTGACCTTTGTCCACAAAGGCAATATCATGAAATTCACCGAAGGCGGCTTCAAAAATTGGGGCTATGAATTGGTCAAACGCGAGTACGCCGATGTGGCGGTCGCCTATGATGAGTGCGGCGGCAAAGCTCCGGAAGGCAAGATCCTGGTCAAAGATTGCATCTGCGATGCCTTTTTGCAGCAGATCCTCACCCGTCCGGATGAATATGATGTGATCGCCACTCTCAACCTCAACGGCGACTATGTTTCCGATGCGCTGGCGGCTTGTGTCGGCGGTATCGGTATCGCTCCGGGAGCAAATATCAACTACACCACCGGTCACGCGGTCTTTGAAGCGACCCACGGTACCGCTCCCAAATATGCCGGTATGGATAAGGTCAATCCCTGCAGTCTGGCTCTTTCCGGCGAGATGCTGCTGCGTCACCTCAACTGGCACGAAGCGGCGGATATCCTCATTTCCGGTATCAGCAAAGCTATTGCCGACCGGATGATGACTTACGATCTGGCGCGGCTCACCGAAGGAGCAACCGAATTGAGTTGTTCCGGTTTTGCCAATGCCGTTGTGGAAAGGATGTAATCATCCATGGCATCTCAGGCGGCATACCGTCTTTTGTTTTACCGAACCGGCAGCAGCGGGAAACCGGAACTGCCGGAAAGTCTCTTTTTGCGCCAACTCGGAGAGTTGCTCAACTGCGAGGCTCTGCCGGATAAACTCAATTGCCTGATCCGGATGGTCAATGCCGCTGAATTGCCGGGAAAATTATTCGGGGAACTCTTTGAAAGTTTTGTTTCCCACGGTATCCTTCCCGGTGAATTGACCGGAGGGAATCTTTCGGAAGATGCCGTTTTTCTGCTTGAAAATGCGGCCCTGCTCTGCAAAACCCTGAAAGAATTGACCTCCGGCATGCCGGAAAAAGATCTGGCGCGATTGATGCCCAAAGCCCGGAAGATCTTTCAGAATATCCCTGACTTCACCGGGGATATCGGGGCATTGGCGCAGCAGATCGCCGCCAGTGATCCCTTTCACTGCCGCCGGGTATTCACCTATGCCGCCGGGAAATTCCGCCCGGTGGAACCGTCTTCAGTCAAGGATGTGAAAAAATTTTTCGGCTTCCCCGGCGTGAAGGTGGCTCTCGGAGAACACTTTTCCGATTTTGCTGCCGGCAAGACCAGCCTGCCGCTGTTGATAAACAGCCTGCCGGGTTACGGAAAAACCAGCATGGTGATCTCTTTTGCCCTGTCAGTGCCCGGCACAGTGGTGATCCTGCCGGAACCGGAGGCACTGGAAAGTTCCTGGCATCAATTGATCGGTACTTTGAGCAGCCGCAGTGACCGCCGGTTTGTGATTTTCTTTGACGACATTGATCCGCGCAGTGTGGATTGGTACAACTTCCGCACCAATGTTGGCGGGGCTTTCACTCCGCCGGGAAATATCATGCCGGTGCTGGCGGCAAATTATGAGTTCCCGCCCAGTATCCTTTCCCGGGGAAGACGGATATCCTACCCGGTATTCGATGAGGAACGGTGCATGGAAATGATCGAGGATTTCCTTGCTTCATTCGGAATGCAGCGGCCGCCGCGCAATATCGTTTCGCTGATGGGAGCGCAGTATACGGAGGATTTCGGACAGAAAAAATTCACCGAATTATCTCCCCGTACTTTGATGCGCCATCTGGCGGTATATGAGCATGATGCCAGAAAACGGCGGCAGATCGTGGAACTTTCCGGCGGCGGCATGGTGACCCGGCCGGATGCAGAACTTTTTTACGAATTCAATATCGAATTGATGCGTTCACTATACGGTGAAGAGTATATCCAGCGGCTGCTCAAAGAGAGACTCAAATCGTTATGAAAAAATTCACTCCCCGCAAATCCGACCGCACTCCCCGGATCGCGATCATAACTGCCGCAGCAGTTCTGGTGCTGCTGACGGTGGTCACATCGGTATTCAATGTGGTGCATTATGCATGGGGGAGATTTGCCGACGGATTTTTTTACCCCTATCTGCTGGCAGTGCAGCCGTCTGACCGGCTTTCTGACACCACCTTGCTGATGCAGGATAAAAGTTCGCTTGCCATCCGTCTGGAAAAACTTGCCAATATCAACCGCAGTCTGGCACTGCAAAGTCAGGCGGCAGCCGGTTTGATGGAAGAGAACCGGCAGCTGCGCAATCTGTTGAAATTGACCGGATACCGGGGATTCAAATTTATCACGGCGGAGATACTGCTCCGCGATCCTCTGCGCTTCAGAGAGGGATTCACCATCGGCAAAGGCAGCCGGGATGGAGTTGTGCCCGGAGCCGCCGTGGTGGAGGTGAATTCCGCCGGCAGTCTGCTGCTGGTCGGCGTGGTTTCCGAAGTCGGTGCCAGAAGCAGTAAAGTCGTCACTGTGGTCAATAATTCATTGCGCATATCCGGCAGGGTCAGCAGCAATAAAGAGATCGGTTTTACCAACAGCGGCGAAAAAAGTTCTTCCGGAGAAAGGATCGTTTTCGGCATGCTGCCGGTGCGCGGCGATTACATCCACGGCAATATGGTCAGCACCACCGGATTTGAATTCGGGATACCCGAAGGGATCAAGATCGGTGAATTGTATACCAACGGCAACTTCAACTTTTACGATCAGGAAGATTATTTCTGCGAATTGATACCGGCGGTGCGGTTTGAATCTCTCCGCTTTGTCGGCATCGCTTTGCCGGAAACGCCGGAGGCTATCCGATGAAGCTGTTTATGACGCTGACCGTCACCGGTATCCTTATCTGGCTGGAACTCTTTGCCGGAAATCTCGGGTTGCCGCTGGGGCTGCCGCTTTATGCGGCACTCTATTTTGCCGTGGCAAACGGTATGGTTTACGGTATGGTTTCTGCCGGAAGTGCCGGATTGCTGCTGGATCTGCTCTATGCCAGAGAGTATCTTGCCGGGGCATTGACCGGCACGGCAGTGGTGGCGTTATGTGCCGCCTATGCCTGCCGCAGTTCCCGGAAAATGCCGTATGCTCCGCTGACATGCGGAATGCTCTGCGGATTACTGATCTGCCTCGTCAACTGGCTTTGGATCTTTTTTTCCGGAGGAGTTTACTACGGACCTAATCCGCTTTGCATGCTGATATTTCAAATTGTCGGCGGCGGGATATTCATGCTGCTTTTCACCCTGACGGCGGATGCGGTGAACTTCCGGAGCGATCTGCCCCGTTTCTGTCTCCGTGACAACCGCAGCGGAGGAGTGGGCGATGGCAGATAAGCGTTACCGGGATGGGATCGACGGCGGGATCCTGGATGACGGCCGTCTGCGGATAGTGCTGCTGGGAATATTCTTTCTGGCGGCATTCGGGGTGCTGATATGCCGCCTCTACTATCTGCAGCTGCATCACGGTGAAGATTACCGCAGAAAGATCGCCGGACAATCCGAAAGGCAAGTCCGTATTGCCGGAGTGCGCGGCAGTATCTATTCTGCCGACGGGATACTGCTTGCCGGAAACAAGCGTTCATACGATCTGCTCTTTTTCCCCCGCGAACTGCATCAGGGCAAACGGCGCAAAACTGTGGAAAACATGCACAATCTTGCGGCGGTTTTAGCCGGAGCATCGGGCAGAGCGGAGTTCCCGGATAAAGAGAAGTTTGACCGCCATCTGCAGCAGTATCCGGGGGTACCGATGGTGGTTTTCCGGGATTTGACGGATCATGAACTGGCGAGAATATTTGAAGCCACCCGGCAAGTCAAAGGAGTAGATGTGCAGTATTCTCCGGTGCGTTACTACCCCTGCGGCGACCGGGCATCGCACATTGTCGGCTACACCCGCAAGATCGATCCGGAAACTGCCAGCGACCGTAAAGAATTTTTTTATTACAACCACGATATCGAAGGCGTCAGCGGTATTGAGAAGGCTTTTGACACCTTCAGTGCCGGCTCAGCCGCTCAAGGCTTACGGGCATTGCCGGGGCGTTCAGTTATTCAGGTGAATATCATCGGCTATGCCCACCGTGAATTGCTGGGCAGGGTCGAACCTGTCCACGGCAACGATGTCATACTCACTCTGGAAGACCGCGCCCAGAAACTGGCAGAAGAGCTGTTGGGCAGTCACACCGGGGCAATGGTACTGCTCAACGCCGACAACGGGGATATCCTCTGTGCTGCCACTTCTCCGCGGATCGATCTTGCCAGATTTACGCCCAGACTCTCTCCGGAGTATTACCGGCAGCTGTTGAAAGATCCGGGGAAACCGCTGATAAACCGGGCTTTTCAGGCGATATATCCGCCGGGATCGACCATCAAACCGCTGATGTGTCTTGCCTTTCTGCAAGCCGGGATCGATCCGGATGAGGAGATATATTGTCCGGGTGACAGTACTATCGGCAATACTTCCATCGGGTGTTCGGCGCACCGTTACTACGGGGATGATATGAGCATGGTCAGGGCTTTGGAAAAGTCCTGCAACAACTATATGATCCACCATGCCGTAAAAGTCGGCATGGAAACTCTGACTGAGGCTTTGAAACGTGCCGGATTCGGGCTCAAACATGATTTGAAAATCCCGGAAAATTCCGGCGATCTGCCGTCACGGGAGTTGAAAAAACGGCGTTACGGCACCAATTGGACAACTTATGACACCGCATTGCTCAGTATCGGTCAGGGGATAATTTCCGTCACCCCTCTGCAGCTGGCAGTTTATACCGCCGCCATCGCCAACGGCGGCAAAGTCTGGCAGCCACAGCTGGTGAAAAAAGTTCTGGATAAACGCGGGATCGCCTGTTTTGAATCAACTGCGCAGCTGATTTCCACTCTCAATGCCTCTCCGGAGGCTTTGGCAACAATACGGCAGGGGATGTTTCAGGTCGTCAACTCCCCCGGCGGTTCCGGCAGACAGGGCAAAGTCGACGGCTTGGATATCTACGGCAAGACCGGTACAGCTGAGATCGGCTCAAGAAGCAATCGCCGCAATATAACCCATTTTATTTCTTTTACCAATTTTCAGGGCAGAAATTACGCTCTGGCGATCACGGTGGAAGACGGCAGATCCGGCGGCAGAACCTGCGCTCCGCTTGCCGCAGAATTTTTCAGGCGTTACCTTCTTTCGCAGTGATCTTCGCAAAGATACTCTTGAAGAGCCAGCCGCAGCCGATAGCGTTGAAGATCCATGTCACCGGATAACTGAGCAGCAGCACTTCCAGTGTGGGTCGCCAGCGGAATACCGTATAGATCCACACCACGCGCATCACACAGACAAAAAAGATGGTGATGACGGTCGGCGGTACCGATCTGCCCAAACCGCGCAGGGCACCGGTAAAAACCTCCATTACCGCACAGACAAAGAGCAGCGGCAGCATGATGTAAAAACGCCGGATCCCGACGGCGATCACCTCCGGTTCAGTATTGAAGATCATGATAAGATCCCTGCCGCAAAGCAGCAATACCACGGCAATGGTAAAAGAGCATATATATCCCAGTATCATACATATTTTCACACTCTCTTTTACCCTTTCAAACTTTTTGCCGCCGTAATTCTGACCGACAAAACTGACGACTGCCTGACCGATGGCATTCATAGAAACAAAGGCGAAGCCTTCCAGACTGCTGCAGGCGGTCATCGCCGCAATAGTGATACTGCCGAAGGAGTTTATTGAAGACTGGATAAGGGTGTTGGAAAGCGAAAAACAGGAGGATTGGAATCCTGCCGGTACGCCGATCCACATCATCTCTTTGAAGTTTTTCCACTCGATACGCATACCGTGCCAGCGCACCCGGCACGGACCGCGCATCCGGTGCAGTACCCGGAATACCAGCATCGCCGCCACCGCCTGAGAGATCACCGTCGCCAGTGCCACCCCGGCAACATCCCAGTGGAAAACCAGCACGAAAAAGAGATTCAAAGCCACATTGATTATGCCGCCGGCAAGCAGAAAATAAAAGGGTCTGACGGTATCCCCCAGTGCCCGCAGAACGGCACTGCCGAAGTTGTAGAGCATGATCATCGGCATCCCGCCGAAGTATATCCACATGTAAAGTACTGACATATCCAGAATATCTTCCGGAGTGCCCATCAGTTTCAATACCGGTTTCGCCAGAATGATCCCGGTAACTGCCAGAAATGAACCGCCGCACAGACTGGTCATTATTGCCGTGTGGACGGTGCGGGAAATATCTTTGCGGCTCTGTTCGCCGATGTACCGGGCGACCAGCACATTGGTGCCGATGGATAAGCCGATAAAAATATTCACCAGCAGCATGGTGAGCGATCCGGTCGCTCCCACTGCTGCCAATGCCCGGTGAGAGGCAAAACGCCCGATCACGATCAAATCGGCAGCATGAAAAAGCAGCTGCAGTATGCCGGAAATCACCAGCGGGATGACAAACCTGATGATCTGCGGCAGAAGTGCCCCGTGGCACATATCTATCTGATAGGACTTCGAGTTGCCGAAGCCGGAAATTCTGGACATATTTTTTTACTTCCCCGGAATAAACAGTGAACAGGGCAGCAGGTTCCCCGGCTGCCTCAGAAATAAGATACATCCCCCAGAGGATTTAATCAAGCCTTTTTGCGGAATATTCCGGTGATCTTCTGCCAAAAACTCTTTTTCCCCTCTTCCGGAACAAAAAGGCAGTAGAGTGCCGGAATAACATATAGGGTCAGCAGTGAAGAGATCGTAAGTCCGCCGACCACTCCCACGCCGCAGCTGGCACGCAATTCCGACCCCAGACCGGTACCGAATGCCATCGGCAGCATTCCCGCCACCGCCGCAATACTGGTCATCACGATCGGACGGAACTTTTCCTGCGCCGCAATCAGCATCGCCTGATGCGGATGCACCCCGGAAGCGATCTGCACACTGCACTCATCCATGATCAAAATAGCATTATTCACCACGATACCGATCATCATCACGCCGCCGAGCAGACCCATCATCGACATCGACATGCCGAAACAGTAAAGCGTGGCATACATACCGAGGAACCCCAGCGGCACCGTGAACATGATCAGAAACGGCTTGACCCACGACTCCATAATGGCGGCAATGAGCAGATAAGTGAGCAGTGACGCAAGAACGATCACCCGGATAAACTCTTTGGCTGTCTCATTCATCATTTCCACACTGCCGCTCATGCGGACATTGTAGCCCGGCGGCAGTACACTTTTGGCGGTGTTTTCGATTTTTTTGGAAACCGTTCCCAGAGCATGACCGGGAGCGGTATTGGCGTAGAGCCACATGGTGCGCACCTTGTCGTAACGGTTGATGACCACCGGGCGCGCCTCCTCTTCGATACGGGCGAGGACTTCTGTGCCCAGAGGATTGTTATCCTTGAGGGCAGGAGCAGTCTGGCGCAGCTGCGCTTCCCCGAATTCCTTGCTGTTTTTCACCCGGATATCAAAGGTGCGCGAACCGCTGCGGAAGTCACCGACTTCGATACCATCGAGCGAACCGAGCATATAACGGTACAACTCATCTGCAGTCATATTCAGATTCTGTAAAATTGTCCGGTCTGGAATGATGTTGATATTGACCTTGCGTTCCCGGCGGGATGAGTCAAGGTCGCGCACCATACCGCTGGCAGGCAGGGTTTCCATGACTTTTCTTTCCGCTTCCTCCAGCACCTCCAGATCCGGCCCGTTGATAACACAGCGGATCTCTGCGCCGCTGCCGCCGAATGTCGCCGGTATGGAAAGGGTCATCAGGCAGTTATCCAGATAACTCAACTCCTTTCTGATCATCGCCTGAAGATCATAAATGGTCTCTTTGCGGCTGTTTTTGCCGGTGGTTTTGAGGTTGATCTGACCGAGGTAGACAGCGGTACCGACCTGACCGCGCGAGGAGTTGGATGTACCGATATTCACTGACATGCCGGTAATAAAATCAAATTTTTTCAACCGGCTTTCAGCTTCGCGGATCAACTTTTCAGTAGTCGCCAGATTGTATGAGGTCGGGAACTCAAATTTTATCCGTATCTCTCCCTGATCGCAGTAAGGAAGAAATGACAATCCCACCTGCGGGATGACAAATTTCCAGATAACAAGGGAAATTATCACTATCACCAGCAGAAGTTTGCCAGGATTGCGCGTCGTCCACACCATGCTGCGGTTGAATACCCGGCAGAGCCAGTCGTATCCGGCATCCCACGGAATGAAAAATTTATCCAGAAGAGAAAGTTTTTTCTTTTCGCCGCTTTCCGGCTTCAGCAGCACACAGGCAAGGATCGGAGTCAGAGTGAAACTTACCAGCAGTGAAACCAGTGTCGCTGCCACCATCACTCCGGCAAACGGCACCATCATACTGCCGATACGGGTGGTCATCATCATCACCGGCACGAAGACCACCACATTGGTCAGGGCACTGGCGGAAACTGCGGCGATAACTTCACCTGTCCCCTTTTCGGCGGCAGTACGGATATCCTCTTTGCGCTTGAGGTGTTTGAATATATTTTCAATGACCACGATGGAGTTGGTCACCAGCACCCCCACCGAACAGCCCAGAGAGAGCAGAGTCATGATGTTGAATGAGTAATTCAAATACGCCATCGCCGCAAAGGTCACGATCACGGAGATCGGCATGGAGATCATCACGATAAAAGTCGATCGCGGTTCGTGGAGAAAGAGGAAAAGCAGTACCGCCGTCAATACGATACCGGAAATAATACTGCTCCAGGCATCATCGACAGAAGATTGGATGAATTCTCCGGAATCTTTGAACCACACCAGCTCCATACCGGTCGGCAATTCGCCCTTTCTGATCATCTCGTCGAATTTGCGGCGCACTCCTTTGATCACCTCGATCGCATTGGCATCTCCCTTTTTGACGATATTGAATGTCGCCGCCGGTTTGCCGTTGACAAAGGCCTTGCTCCGCACTTCCCGGCTCATAAGTTTCACTTCGGCGATATCCCGGAGATAGACCCGCTTGTTTTTGAATGTGCCGATTTCCAGATTGCTGATATCTTCCAGATCCTTGTAGTCACCGGAAAAGGTCACATTCTTTTCCATGTGATCCATCTGTATTCTGCCCAGAGGTTTGCGCACATTGTTGGATTCCAGTTTTTTCACCACCGTAGCGATATCGATATTCATCGCGGTAAGTTTGTGCCGGTCAAGCAGCACATGGATCTGCATCTCATTGGCACCGTAAACCCGCACTTCACCTACTCCGGCAACTGAAGATATCCGGTCAGCGATCACATCATCGGCATAATCATAGAGATCATCCTGAGTGCGGTCACCCACCAGAAACGCCTGTACCACCGTGGTGGCATTGGTATCGATCTTGCGGATCACCGGTTCTTTGGCACCGTCGGGCAGATCTTCCCGGATGCGGTTGAGTGCCTCCCGGATGTCGGTAGCGGCGATATCCACATTGGTTCCCATGTTGAATTCCAGCTGGATCTGTGCCTGATCCTCCATCGCCACACTGGTGACATGGCGGATCCCATCCAGACTGGAAACGGCATCTTCGATCCGGCGGATGACTTCCACCTCGATCTCAGACGGGCTTGCCCCCTGGTATTCGCACCGCACCAGAACAGTCGGGATCTCCATGCTCGGCAGCAGGTCGATGCTGATTTTCTCATAGAGAGAAGCCCCGATCATCACCAGCACAATGATAAATGCGCTGACCGCGATCGGGCGGCGGACGGAAAGTGAACTCAATGACATTTACTTTTTCTCCGCTTCGGCATCGACCAGCAATGCTCCATTGTTGATAAAGGTCTGACCTGAGATCACGAAACGGCGGCCGGTAAGTTCTCCGGCATTGAGGATCTCGCTGAATCCACTGTCGGTAATGCCTTTTTTGATCTCCACACTCTCAGCGCGCATATCTTTGTTGACGGTAAAGGCGATTATTCTGCCGTTTGCCCGCAGCAAAACCGCCTCTTCCGGAATGCCGTAACCCTCACGCTCAGTCAGAATGATATCCAGCTCACAAAGCATGCCGCTGACAAAACCGGTATTCGCCGGAACGCTGATTTTGATTTTGAAAGTCCGGCTTTCCGGATCGATGCCGGGGGCTTTGTAGGTGATAACACTGCGGCTGATGACTTTGCCATCCCGGGCGGTGAAGTCCACCGGAGTTTTGCCGGGGATCACCTGATCGTAATAGACCGAACTGATGTAACAGATCACCTCAAGCGCATTGTGGTTTTCCAGTTTGACGATATCCTGACCGGCGGAAACGAACTCATTTTCTTCAACGAATTTATCAAACACCACGCAGTCGAAAGGGGCGACGGTGGTGGAGTCATTGAGATTTTTGCGGGCAATGGCAAGATTGCTCTGGGCCTGTTTCAATTGCGAAACGGCATTGGAAATATCTGCTTTGGCATTATTTACCGCCATTTCAGCTTTTTTGTAATCGGTTTCGGCACTTTCCAGACTGGATTGACTGATGGCGGAGTTGCGGGAAAGATTTTTTGCCCGGTCGTAATCCCGTTTTGCCTGCTCCAGAGATATATTGGCGATATTCAGTGCGATCTCGGCACTTTTCAATGCCGCCTGCCGCACTTTGATCTCATCTTCCTTTACGATCACCTGATTTTTCAAAACCTGCCGGTCAATGCCAAAAAGGACATCTCCTTTTTTTATCCGGTCGCCCTCATCGACTTTCAACAACTCCAATGTGCCGCTGATTTTTGCAGAAATCGTGGCGAACTCCACCGGCTGAACCGTTCCCTGCAGCGGGATACGGCGGCGAAAAATCCTTTTCTGCATATCCGCCGTGCGGATACGGGTGGTTTTCTCTGCAGTTTTCACCACAACCTTTTCACATCCTCCGGCAATAAAAATCAAAGCCAGCACTGCTAATGACCAACGCATATATTTTTCTCCCTGGAATATGGTTTGCATTCAAAAATCCGACACCTTCGCTTTATTAAACGGACAACGATCCGTTTTTATTTTTCAGGAAATCGTTTGACAGTATAAATTTATTGGATTTTTGAAACTCGCTTTACTGCAAAAATGGTTCAACTTCCATTCACAGTTCTGCTCAGGATAACTGCAGTATGGGGATAACTGCAGAAAGGGGATCCCAATCAAAAGCCGGTGAAAATTGAACCATTGCAATAAACAAAAATAGCACCGTTTTGACAAAAAACAATAAGGTTTTCCAGTTTGAATCATTGCCGAAATGCTATCAAGATGCCGATCACGCAGGGCAGGCAGGCAAATTGATACAAACACTGCGTGGTGTTTTTTGCAGGGGGGCTCACGCCGCTGTTTGCATGCATTACGCTTCTTTTTGCAAGTGGGCTCACGCCGCCCCCCCTGCGCCCCCGGCGGTGCCACCGGCACTTTGGTACTTTTGGCTTGCACGCGCGTTATAGCGTTGGGCTGGCCCGACTCATGTGGCGCAATCCTGCACCCCGCTTCCGCCTTTTATGGCGAAAGCCGGGCTTTGCATTGCGCCACGACTGCCGCATCCGGGGGATGCCTCCCCCGGAAC
>JAFVZG010000088.1 GCA_017508285.1 Lentisphaeria bacterium
ATGAAAAGCCGGTTGAACCTTTGCAAAGTTCGCGCTCTCCGGAAGAGATCGCCGGAGACGGTTTTGTTGCTGAGAAAGATGGCAAATCCGAGTTGGCAATCTGGTTTTACCGTCAGGCTCTGGCAAATGATCCGGGGTTTTCTCCTGCTCATTTGCGACTTGGTATGCTTTTTTACCGTCGCGGCAGTTTTGCTGATGCCGTGCCTCATCTTAAGGCGGCATTGGCTGCCGATCCGGGAAACCGGGATTTGGCTATTGCCGCAGCAAGATGTTATATCGCAGTTTCCCGTTTCGGTAATGCTAAAACCATCGTTGATCAATGGCTGCAGAAAAATCCGGAGGATGCCGGTTTCATCATGTGTTCGGCGTTGATAGATGCCGGATGCGGAGTTCCGGCAAAGGCAGAGGAAAAATTACTTACCGCAGCAAGGCTGGCTCCGAAGGCGGCAGAGATCCAGTTGGAATTGGCGCGTCTGCTTACCTCATCGCTTTCCGACCGCCGTTCAGAGGCGGTGTTGGCCTATGAAAAGGCGCGTGATCTCGGGGCGGTACCGGAACCTTCATTGGAAAAGGAGTTGGGCAGTATGCTGGATGACCGCCGTCAGCTGGTGGCTTTTATGAGCGGAGCCGCCAGAGAGGCGGAAATCAGCGGCGATTGGCTTTCTGCTGTATGGTATTACAAAAAGATCGTGGCGGAAAAACATCCGGGATACATTCCGCTTCTGGCATTTGCGCAATGGAAGTCCGGCAATTCCTCTGCTGCCAAGGAGACTCTGGAATTCAATTCTCCCAGCCGCAATGCGATGGTCGTGCGCTTTTTCATTGCCAATGCAGAGAAGGATGATGTGACCGCCATGCGTTCTGCCCAGCAAAGTGCCGGAACCAGAATTCCTGCCGACTGGGTCGGGGTGAATGTAGAGTTGGAAAAACTCAGGAAACAACGCAAGTTATCAGCCGCCGCCAAAGTGCTTTTGAAAAGTTTACAGCGTTGACCGGCTCAATAACGGTCGATGTACCCATTCATCATGGTAAGACAGATCCCTTTCGCCGGTTGATGCGGGGAGATGAAGTCCGCATCGCTGGCGATCTCATCCGGCAAGAAAACCGTAATATCCGCTTTTTTTCCGCCGCATATATGACCGACTCCGGGAAGAGCGAAGAAATCAGCCGGATCTCCGGTAACGGCTTTTACGGTATTACCGATGCTTTCGGAGGAATCAAGTTTCAACCGGATGAAATTGGCGATCGCTCCGAATGCCCGGGGATGAGCTCTGCCGAATTTTTCGGAAAAGGGCAGGGCATTGCCGTCGCTTCCTGCCATGCACAATGGAGAGTTGATTATCCTCATCATATTTTCCTTAGACATTCCGGCGGCACCGATAGTGGCAGTTGTGGCATCGAATGCAAGTTGTTCGATCACTGCTGATGCCGGATCAGCCGGTAATTCGGAATATTTCATTCCGGCAAATTTTTTCCATTCCGGGTGACTTGTGCCGGTGAGCCGCCAACGCTGCCAGTCATTTTGCCGGTTTTCCCTGAGATGCAGCCGCAGCATTTCCCGGCATGAGGCATCTTTCAGGGCGATGGTGATATCCCGGTCGCTCATGGTATCATAAGGCGGCGGCAGGATCACGCTCAACATGGTTTGACTTTCGGTATAAGGATAGCGGTCAAACCGCACATCCATTCCTTTTGCACGGTATCGGGAAATTATTTCGAAAGCCTCATTTATTTTGTGCCAGTTATCTTTCCCGGCGGTTTTGAAGTGGCTTATTTCAACTTTTTTCAATCCGGCACTTTGAGCGGCACTCAGACACTCATGTATTGATTCGATAAGATTGTTCCCCTCACTGCGCAAATGGGTGGCATACACTTTATTATTGGCAGCAATTACTTGCATCAAAGCCACGATCTCTCCGGTCGAAGCGAAACATCCGGGGGTGTAAAGCAGACCGGTCGATAATCCGGGGGAACCGGATTTCAATGTGTCATCCAAAATTTTCTGCATCTCATGCAGTTCTTTGTCATCAAGCTGCTTTTTTTCGTATCCGGCGACCGCGGCACGCAGCGTATTATGACCGCACAAGGGAAAAATCCGCAGTTTGGCGGCAGTAGAATCCAGTTTTTTGCGGTATCCGTCAAAATCATTCCAGTTCCGGGGTATTTCGTAACCTGAGTAGAGGGATTCGAGATGTTCCCGGTTTTTTCCGGTGACCGGGAAGGGTGACAGACCGCAGTTGCCGGTAATTTCACTTGTTACTCCCTGATAACGCTTGCTTTCTGCTTCCGGATCTGCCAGAATGGATATATCGCTGTGCCCGTGAACATCAATAAATCCCGGAGCAATGATCTCATCACGGAATTCAAGAGTCAACTCGGCTGCGCTGCTGCCGTAAATCTCTTTTTCCACGGCGGTAATAGTGTCATTTGTCACCAATACACACATTCTGCGCGGTTCATTTATTCCGTCTGCGACAAAACCTTTGAGCAAAGTACGCATTGCAGTTTACTCTTTTTTCAATATCTTTAAGACCCGGTAGAATTCAGAAACACTCCATGCTTGAGCGAGGCATCCGCCGTTGCGGTGCGGAGCATCGCCGTCAAGCACCTCCGGTAATTCGCCGATAACACCTTTTTCCATCCATTCTGCAGATGAAAGCAGCAGGGCAAGTGCGCGTTTACGGGATTTTTCACCGCCGATATGGTAAAGTGCTTCACAATACGCCGGGAATGGCCATCCCCATGCAGTACCGTTGTGGTAGGCAACTTTGCGTTCAGTATCTTCCGGCCCGCAGTAATGACCGCGATAAGGATGCCGCGGATCATTGAGTAAATTGCCGTGATGATATACCGGCAATTCATATTGCACATCGGCATCATCAAGAGTCCTGATTGCTCCGGGGACGAGCAGTCTGCCGGTTGCATTGAGTATCTGCATCTGGAGCTGTTTATCAGTAACCGCTCCGCAGGTGACCGCCGTAAGGATATTGCACCGCAGATGATCGTCGGCGACAGCTTGAGATGCCGGAGTACCGGGGGCGCAATGGAGACAATCGGAAATTTTACCTTCACGGAAATAGAGTTCTTCAATGCTTTGCTGCACCTGCTTTGCCAAATCTTTTTTGCCGAGAAATTCCAGCGCGGCGAACCAGAGTGACTGGATTTCCACCGGATATCCCTGCCGCGGAGTGCCTGCCGGGAAATTGGTATCCATCCAGCTGAAGTGAGAAGGACTGTAGATCAAACCGCTGGTTTTATCCATGATGATCCCGTTTGGTGTGCCTTCCTGATAATATTTGATGATGGAAAGAAGCACCTCTTGCAGAGTTCTGCCGGCACATGCGGTGTTGAGAAACTTCCGGTCTCCGGTTTCTGAGATATAATCTCTCACTGCGATTATCAGGTAAAGCGGAGCATCGCTGGTATCCCGGTTTGAGTCATTGCCGCCGCAGATCATATTAGGGATGGTGCCGTTTTTTTCAAATGCGGCAAAGCGGAGAATTATTTCTGCCGCTTTTTTGCGGAATTCCGGAAATTTTACCAATCCGCGCAGTGCGATGAAAGTATCTCTGCCCCAATCCATGAACCATGGATATCCGGCAATGACAGTGCTTAAGCCATCGCGTTTGACGACGAATCTGCTCAAAGCATCAACGGCAAGTTTTTCCGGGGGAAGTACCGGGGGGAAATCCCACGGCGGGTAGTCTGCCTGGGGAGCATTATCCGGTTCAGCAGAGGCACTCAGAGTTACCTCCTCATCCGGTGCGAGGTCAACCGCAAAGTATCCGGGGCTGAAAAGATCAGTTTTATCTCCCATTCCATAATAACGCTCCTGCGGAAGATCGACCATATATTGCCATTGCGGCTCGTGATGATATTTGCCGGAGGATATCCTCATCTGCAATCTTCTTTCTCCCGGCTGGAAGTCAAATCCGTCATCCAGAATTTTTACCGATTCTTTGAAGTGATTTTCTGCACCGTCACATGCTCTGGTGAGGGTGTGGTTTACCCGGTCTTCCAAATCCGGACGCAGGATCAATTTCGCATCCGGATAAATGCCGTCGGAACGCAACTGGCGGTGAAAAGTCAATTCCACGGCATTGCTGTTAAAAGCCATGCGGAATTGTACCGTCAGAGTGCATCTGCCGCCGTGACCGTCGGGAACGATGAAATCCCACTTTGCCCGGTTGCCGGGGTGAGCAGAATAATTTTCCAGATTTTTGGTATTCAGTTCCTGTGAAAAACCATCGACGACCAGCCACGCCCGGCAACCGGTAAACATCACATACCGGTCAGCAGGAAAATCTTTTTCGCTGTTCACTGCCAGAATCGCATCGTATTTGCTGGAAATGCCGCCCCATTGTGCGCCGAACATGGCGTAAGAACTTTTATTATTTGCCCCGAAAACCAGATGATTTTCGGCTTCATTCCATTTTCCTGCAAGGCGGATCTGCCGTTTTTCCGGATCAGCAAGCAGCTGGATATTGCCGGATGATTTATTTATTTTACCGTTGTCAAAAGCGGTAAATTCCAAGAGCAACTCTTCCGGAAGCATCTTTCTGCGGCGCGGCAGCCGGATCAAGGCAAAGTACTCTCCGGAATCCTGCTGCAGGCTTCCGGTACGCTTGAGGGTGATCTCAGCGGTGCGGATCTCCGCAATGAACGGCACCTTGCTGTGAAGCATGAGCAGATCCCCGGGAGCCGCCATCACCACACGGCGGGTATCCTGCGGGTAGAACCAGTGACATAATGGTGCCGGATGCAGACCGGAAATCTCTTCTGCGAATTTTTCAGGATCCCGGCAAAGTTCTTTGCCGTCAGCTTTGGCAGCCTGTGGTAAAGTGGTGAAATTCAAAGCGGCATTCTGTGCCATTTCGGAAGCCATCAACTGCAGTTTGCGGGGTTCTCTTTCCGGCATGTGATCGGGGATTTCAAAATCATCAAATGCCAGACACACACCATCCCCCGGAGCGATCCGGCAAATTTGCGTGTGAGAATCGGTTTGATCAAAGTGATAATATTGGCCGGTAAGCAGATCTCTTCCGCCGGTATGGGGAAGCATCCTGAAGTGGATCTCAGAGGCGTTATCACAATCAAGATTCAGCAGTATCAGCAGTTGCGGGATATTTTCTCCACTGCGCAATGCGGCAATCACATTACCAGGGCCCTGCTGCATCAGTGTGACAGAAGCATTTTCGGAAAATGCCGGATGAGTGGAAAGCAAACGGTTCAATTCCCCGATCAAATTACACAAATTGTCAATGGCACCGAAATTCAACGCTCCACACTGGTGAACATCGATTTTTTCAGTGGCAAAAAACTCAGCCCCGTTGGCAAAGCCGAATGTGCCGTTGCTTGAGAGCAGTGCATTGACCAGAAAACGCAATCTGGCATAAACTTTCCCTCCGGATGCCAGGCGGGAATTATCGTGAGTTTCTGCAAAATTCACCAGTGTGCCGCCGCGCTGTGAAGATGCCTGTGCCTGCGGGTAGTAGTAATTGATCTCATCCCGGTTGTAATTTTGGAACAATTCAGAGTATCCCCAATCCAGACCGACTTTCTCCAACAGTTTCTTCTGCACTTCCGGAGGACCGCCGAGACCTTCCAGTAAAAATGTGGTATCCGGGTACTCCTGCCTTACGAGAGCGATGATGTATTCCCATGCTTCCTGCGGAACCATATACCCGGCATCACACCGGAAACCATCCACGCCGCGTCTGCACCAGAAAAGAAAAACTTTTGCCATCAGATCATGCACTTTTCTGTTGCTGTAATCCAATTGGCAGAGATCTTCCCAGACGATCCCCCAAGCTCCGGGGCTGACAAATTTACCGGTTTCCTGATTCCGGATAAAGTAGTCAGGGTGTTCGCTTTGCAGCTTTGATGCCCAGCCGGAGTGATTGACCGGCAGATCCATAAATATCCTGCCGCCTCTGGCATGAACGGCATCGATCAATTCAATAAATTGTTCCATCGGGGTCGCACCGGTGTCAAATTCTGCCAGAGCCGGGTCTACGGCAAAGTAATCAGTTGCGGCAAAAGGACTGCCGTAACGCCCCATCCTGCCGAAAGAAACCGGGGTCGGATGGATCGGCAGCAGCTGCAGTATCCGGCAATCGAGAGTGCTGAATATGTGATCGAGCCGGGAGATCACTTCGCGGAAAGTGCCGGATGGGGGGATGGCAATGAATCCCTCCCGGTCAAGAATGGAAAAATCCGGTTGTTCCGGGGAGTGAGGCAGGTGTATCCACTTGCCGAATTGCCGGACAAAGCAGCAGTATATACCATTGCCGGAAACATTGACATTGGAAGATACCTTCAGATGAAAATTTTCCCCGCTTGCCCAGTGCATGACCAATGTTTCTTTGGGAATAAAACAGCATTTTGCTTCAAAGACTCCGGTTTCTGTCAACGGTAGAGTCAGAGAAAAAGTGCCGTCATTTTCCTTTTCCATATCAAAATCCCGCCAATCGCTGCCTTTCGGGGTGCGGTTGGAGACAGTTTTTTCGATTTGCTCGGTATATTTTGCCTGAGCTCCGCCGATATTGGTGCGGAGAATGGCTTTGCCGGGAGTGTGATCCGGGATCCCGGAAAGACGGAAAGTAACCGTTTCTCCGGTGAAAAAGAGATTTTTTGCCGGTGTGATCTGTTGTTTTATCATTCGTTTTTTACTCCGGCAATTCTCCTGTGGTAAAAAATTTGAGTACATCCTGAATATACCTGTCCCAGAATGCCCATGTGTGACTTCCCGGTCGCTCAAAGGAGTAAAATCCCGGATATTCGATATCCCGCATAAAACGGTTGAATTTGCGGTTATCCCGGATCATGAAGTCATCTTTGCCGCAGAAAGAGATGATTTCCGGCAGTTCTTTTCCGGATTCTCTTGCTTTCAGGGCGAGATCAAAGAGATCATTGCCGCCGGATGCCAGTTGGGAAACCGACCCGAATATCCGGCGTAATTCCGGCCGCCATGAGGCGGATGATTTTGCCCTGAAACGGCATTTGATATCGGTCACGCTGGATAATCCGGCGACTGCGGCAAAGCGTTCAGGACAGCGCAATCCAAGTTTCAACGCGCCGTACCCACCCATTGATAATCCGGCGACAAAGGTGTTTTCCCGGGGGAGGGAAATGTTGAAAAGTTTTGTCACCATTTCCGGCAATTCTTCCGAAATGAAGGTCCAGTATTTCTCTCCGGCAACGGCATCGGTATAGAAACCTCTGCCGCCGTCGGGCATGACTACCATCATGTTGTAAGCGTCGGCATAACGCTCAATGGATGTCCGGCGGAACCACATGGAAGCATCATCAGACAAACCGTGGAGCAGATAGAGTATCCGTTGCCGGTTCTCATTATGGATTGTTGGAATAATCACATTCATATTGACCGCTTTGGCAAGTACGATCGAGTTGAAACGGCATTCGATAAAAGCCATGTTTTTTCTCCTTATCAACAGTAACACTTCGGATGGCATGTAAGATAACCTGTTTTTTTCTGAAAGTCAAGGCATAATATGCAAAAAAACGGGCTGTTGCGTACTTTTTTGGGATTTCGCAACAGCCCGTTGTTTTTGCCGGTCACCAGTTTTCGGCGAGGATTTCAAAGTATCCCCGTGAGTGGTCACAGGATGGGCAGCGTTCCGGAGCTTTGGTGCCGGAATGCAAATACCCGCAATTCAGGCATCTCCACGTTACCGGAGCAGGTCTTTTGAAAAGCAGGTCGTTTTCAATATTCCAGAGCAAGTCACGGTAGCGTTTTTCATGCTGCTTTTCTGCAACGCATACAAAGTCGAATACGGCGCCGATTTTGGCGAACCCCTCATCTCTTGCCGTGGCGGCAAAT
>JAFVZG010000089.1 GCA_017508285.1 Lentisphaeria bacterium
CTTTTTTCTGCCGCGCGAACAGGGCGAAATGCCGACGATTGTTGCTTTGGTACCGATGGGCAGATCAGCCAGAGATCCTCCGGTACTGCCGTTATTTTTTTCCATAAGTATCCTCCGGAAAAATAAAGATTTGGTGACTTTTAACGATAATATACAACCGGATGATAATTTTGTCAATTAGATATGACTAATTTTTTTAAAAAATTATTATTGTCACATTTGTTGTGATAAAATCTAACCGTCCGTCTTCGTTGCACTACGCCGTGACAAGTCGGTGGCGCATCGCGGGCACTTTCGCGCCTTGCTTCTGTGCCGGTACGGTCGAGTACGGTATGTATGTTTCACAAAATTCGGGACATTACCAAACAATTTTATTGCTCCCGGTAAATGCGGTTTTGCAGACCGCCGGATGGGGGCGTTTTTTCAGAGGTGTTTTTTGATGATGTCGATCAATTCAGGCACTTCCAGCATTCTGCCGCTTCCGGCGGCACCGCAGGCGACATCTCCGCAAGCAGGACCGGCGAAAACAACGCCGCGTTGTTTCAGAATGGTGACATTTTCCTGACATGCCGGATGTGCCCACATTTTCGGATTCATCGCCGGGGCATAGATATGTTTACCGGCGAAAGTTGCGCTGAATGTACTCAATGAATCATCGGCGATCCCGTGTGCGGCTTTGGCAAGAAAATTGGCAGTTGCCGGTACGACCGCAAAGAGAGCTGCTTCATCAGCCAATTCCACATGGCGCGGCCGCCACTCCGATTCATCCGCCCAGAGAGTGGTGATCACCGGCCGGCGGGAAAGGGTGCGGAATGTCACCGGAGTTACGAAACGGCAGGCGTTTTCAGTCATCATCACCTGAACTTCAAACTCTTTGGCAAGTTTGCTGCAGAGATCGGCGGCTTTGAATGCGGCAATGCTGCCGGTGACTCCGAGGACGATCAATTTATCGCTTTTCATTGGAAAAGTTCCTCCTGAATATTGGCGGTGCGCAGCCGGATGCTCTTAAGTACACTGATCAATTCTCCGGCGGCTTTTTCCAGCTCGTCATTGATTATGAGGTAATCGTAGATGCGGAAGTTGCGCAATTCCCCGGCGGCGGCGGCGATCCTGAGATCGAGCTGTTCGGCATTTTCGCTGTTGCGTCCGGCAAGCCGTCGGGCAAGCGTCGGCAGGTCGGGCGGGGCGATCAGGATGAATTGAGCGGCATTCCGGATCACCGGATCACTTTCCGCTGCCTTGCGGATCTGTCTTGCGCCCTGCACGTCGATATCCAGAATGACCTCTTCTCCTGCCGCTATCCGGTCGGTCACCTCGCTTTTCAAGGTGCCGTAATGGTTTTTGAAAACGGTGGCATGCTCAAGGAATTCGTTGTTTTCCAGCCGGGTATTGAATTCACTTTCTGAAAGGAAGTGATAGGCAACGCCGTCGGCTTCTCCGTCACGGGGAGCTCTGGTGGTGCAGGAAACGGAAAATTTCAGATCCGGCAGTTCCGCCATTGCCCGTTTTACCAAAGTGGATTTGCCGACACCGCTCGGGCCGGAAATTACGATCAGGTTGCCATTTTTTTTCATTGGAAGCCTCCGGAACACTTATCTTCCCATCCGGGGAAGTTCCATTTCTCCGGAAAGATGCGGCATTGCCGCGGTTTGACATTTTCAATAAGACAGCGTGCCAATCCCCGGTCATCGGTACCGAGGTATTCGCATTCGCCATTGGGTTTTTCCCGCAGAGAAAGATGCTGGCGGTCGGGAGTTATTTCCGTATGTTCCGCCAGAAATTTTTCTACCGGCATGCCGAGAAATTGCGCAATGGCATCCACTTCGGCATCAAGAAGTTTTACTGCTCCGGGCCACCGGCAGCAATTACCGCACCTGGAGCAGACAAATTTTTTCATGGGATTCAGCGGGAGAAGGAGTCAAAGTTGAGGTCATCTTCTCTGATGTCGATCATGAAAAAGCCCAGAGCCAGATCGACCCATTCGACCGGGTGGATGTAGACTCCGGCATCGATACCAAAGCCCAGAGAACCGCCGATCGCCCAGAAGTCACGCGGGCCGGTGAAGTAGTCATAGGCACGCATTTCCGGCGTGGGGATCCCGGCACGGCACTCAACATATTTATCCACCAGCAAAGAACCTTCTCTCAAAGTGTACTCCTCTTCGCCGATAAGCACCAGTGACCAGTACCAGCCGTCTTCCAGACCGATACCATACTGACGGTTGAAGTCTTTATAAAGTTTGTAAGTTCCGGCACTGTATCCGGCACCGACATCTGCCAGACGGGTTCCCATCAACCGGGCTTCCACCACCGGGCCGACACCGACGGTAACGGTGAATATATCCAGCAGATCCAGTATGCGGTTGGGGAGGTAGAGAGCGATTTTTTCGCTCCAGTTGGTGCGTCTGCCGGGAACCATCTCATCGGCAGCGAGGGTGAAGATCATCATCAGAGCCGCCATTACTGCGAAAAACTTTTTCATATCGTTTTGCCTTTCTTTGAAATATTTTACAGACCGGAAAATCCGCTTGATACGATACAACCATCTTAATTTAGCCCATCACCGGATTTTTTCAAGTCTTTGCCGCAAATTTTGCGCATTCTTTTTCATTCAGAGATGAGAAATGCCGGTTTTGAGCGGAGAATGGATTGACAATAAAACTTTGGCAGGGTATATTATAGTAAGTGTATATTGTTTTTAAGTTATAAAATAACCGTAACATATTGGGAGTATCGGATAATGAAGTTCAAAAGCGTATCCAATCAGGTCAACTTTCCGGAAATGGAGAAAGAGATCCTGAAATTGTGGGAAGAAAACGACTGTTTCAAAAAATCGCTGGAGCAGCGCAAAGGCGGTAAGGAATTTGTCTTTTATGACGGTCCTCCTTTTGCCACCGGGCTTCCGCACTACGGGCACTTGCTCGCCGGTACGATCAAAGATGTGGTTCCCCGTTACCGCACCATGTGCGGCAACTATGTTGAGCGCCGTTTCGGCTGGGATACCCACGGTTTGCCGATCGAGGCTCTCGCTCAGGATGCTTTGAAGATCAATGGAGCCCATGAGATCCGGGAATTCGGCGTTGATAAATTCAATGAGCAGTGCCGTTCGATGGTTCTGCGTTATGTGGATGAGTGGCGCCGTACTGTTACCCGTATGGGCCGCTGGGTAGATTTTGACAACGACTACAAGACCATGAATCCGCAATTCATGGAAACTATCTGGTGGATATTCAAACAGCTCTGGAATCAGAAAAGAGTCTACAAAAGTTACCGGATCATGCCCTATTCGTGGAAACTCTCCACGCCGCTTTCCAACTTTGAAGCCGGCAGCAACTACAAAGATGTGCAGGATCCGGCAGTGACCGTCCGCACGAAGGTGCTTTCCGGTGCTGACAAAGCATGGGGAGATACCTATTTGCTGGTTTGGACGACTACTCCGTGGACTCTTCCTGAAAACCTTGCCATTTGTGCCGGTGCAGAAGTTGATTACTGCGTGGTTCGTGATCTTACCGATCCGGCAAAGGTCTGCTATGTGATGGCAAAGGCGCGCATATCCACACTCTTCCGTAAAGAAGAGGATTTTGAGATCGTCGCCGAATTGAAAGGCAGTGACCTTAAAAATTGGCGTTATGAGCCGCTTTTCCCGTACTTTGCTGAATATGCCTCTGAGGGAGCATTCCGGGTGCTCAACGATGATTATGTCAGCATTGATGACGGTGTCGGTCTGGTGCATATCGCTCCGGCTTACGGTGAAGATGACTTCCGGGTCTGCCGTGAAGCGGGGATCATGGTCATTGCCGACCCGTTGGATACATCCTGCAACTTCACAGATAAGATCCCGGAATACGCCGGAAGATTCTGCAAAGATTGCGACAAAGATATCATCCGCCGTCTGAAAGAGGAGGGCAAACTGGTGCATCAGACGGTGATCACCCACAGTTATCCCTTCTGCGACCGCACAGATACTCCGCTTATCTACCGGGCGATCGAAGCTTGGTATGTCAAGGTGGAAGATCTCCATGAGAAACTGGCAAATGCCAATGAACCGGTACGCTGGCAGCCGGATTATGTCGGCGGTAAACGCTTTACCAACTGGCTGCTCAACGCCCGTGACTGGAATATCAGCCGCAACCGCTTCTGGGGATCATGCATTCCTGTGTGGATCAATGATGATGATCCGGAGGATCGTATCTGTGTCGGCAGCGTGGCGGAGCTGGAGGAACTTTCCGGCGAAAAAGTTACCGATCTGCACAAACACTTTATCGATAAGATCGTTATCCGCAAGGATGGCAAGACCTATCACCGCACTCCAGAGGTGCTGGATTGCTGGTTTGAATCCGGTGCAATGCCTTATGCTCAGGTGCATTACCCCTTTGAAAACAAAGACCGCTTCGAAAAGAACTTCCCGGCTGACTTTATCGCCGAAGGTCTGGATCAGACCCGCGGCTGGTTCTACACACTGATGGTTCTGGGTGTCTGTCTTTTCGGCAAATCCCCTTACCGCAATGTGGTGGTCAACGGGTTGATCCTCGCTGAAGACGGTCAGAAAATGTCCAAGCGCAAAAAGAATTATCCCGACCCCAACGAGGTCATCGACCGCTGCGGTGCCGACGCTCTGCGGCTCTTTATGCTGGGCAGTCAGGTGGTGCGTGCCGAGGATCTCAAATTCTCTGAAAGCGGTGTCCGGGAGATCCTGCGCGGAGTGATGATCCCCATGTGGAATGTTTTGTCTTTCTTTACCACCTATGCCAATGTGGATGGTTACGATCCGGGTGACGGTGAGGTAAAACCTCCGGTCAATCCCGCCAATGTGCTTGACCGCTGGGTACTGAGTTCAGCTTCTCAGATGGTGGAAGAGATCCGTCAGGAACTGGATGACTACAACCTGCAGAAAGCCGCCAACCGGTTTGCCAAATTTATCGACGATCTTACCAACTGGTATATCCGCCGGAGCCGCCGCCGTTTCTGGAAGAGCGATTCTGACAGTGACAAACTTGAAGCCTACCAGACCTTGCACTATGTGCTGCTGCTCTTTGCCAAGACTGCCGCGCCGTTTATCCCCTTTACCACTGAAGCGATCTATCAGGCGGTAAAGACTCCGGGAATGCCATTGTCAGTCCATCTTTGTGACTATCCCGAACCGGATGACTGCCGTGATGAATATCTGGAAAAACAGATGGCTCTGACCATGCTGGCGGTTTCCCAGGGAAGATTTTTGCGTACCGCCAACAACCTCAAGGTCCGTCAGCCGCTTGCCCGTGCCATTCTCGCTCTGGGCAGCGCAGAAGAAAGAGAGATGCTCACCGGTACCGCCCGGATCATCGCCGAGGAACTCAATGTGAAAAGCGTTGAATTCTGCGATGATGAGGAGCAGTTGGTCAAACGCTCATGCAAAGCCAACTTCAAGGCTCTGGGCGCAAGACTCGGCAAGGAAATGAAACTTGCCGCTGCCAAGATCGCCCAATTGACAGCGGCAGAGATCTCTGCGGTACTCGCCGGAAAAATGTTGGAAATCACTCTTTCCGACGGTTCAAAAGCTGAGATCGGTGCCGATGATTTGATCATCAACCGTGAAGAGCGGCCCGGATTGGTCGCCGCCAGCGAAAGCGGTGTCACTATCGCTCTGGAAACGGAACTTACTCCGGAATTGGAAGCCGAGGGATTCGCCCGTGAATTGGTCAGCAAACTGCAGAATCTGCGTAAAGAGAGAGATTTTGAGGTCACTGACCGGATCATCGTAAAATACCATGCCGATGAAAAAGTTTCAGCAATGCTTGAGGCACACCGCGATTATATTGCCAGTGAAGTGCTTGCTCTGGAATTTACCGCGGATGCTTCTGCTGCGTCAGAGTTGGATGTCAATGGTTCCATTGTTAAGGTCGATGTCGTAAAAGCATGAAAAAGAAGTTGACACGGCGTCTTGCTACAACGGCAGTACTGCTTTTTATCGCAGTACTGCTGGTACTCTTTGCCAGATATGCGGCAAAGAGGAACCCGGAGAAATTTCAGACGGAATTTCCCGCCATGGGAACTGTGGCAAAGGTGTCGGTCTACACTTCTGACAAAGACCTGACTGCCGCATTCGAGTTGTGCAAAGAACAATTCGATCTGGTGACCGGTATCTGTTCGCTTTACGATCCGTCAAGCGAATTATCCCGCCTCAATGCCAATGCGGCAAGTGCGCCGTTTACCTGTTCGGCTGAAATGTGGGAATTGCTCATGCATTCCCGCCGGGCATATATTGAAAGTGACGGTTTTTTTGACATCACCGTGAAACCCCTGATGGATCTCTGGGGATTTTACCGTAAACGCGGTAAAGTTCCGCCGTCAGATGAGGAGATCGCCGCAACGATGATCCGGGTCGGTTTTGATAAACTGGTGCTGGATGAAAAAAAACGGACGGTTCTTTTCAGCGTGCCGGGGATGGCTCTGGATCTGGGCGGCATCGCCAAAGGATATGCCGCTGACCGGGCGCAAAAGGCGATCGCTGAAGCCGGGATCTCTGCCGGGGTGGTGGATATCGGCGGCAATCTGCGGATGCTTCCCGAACCGCCGCCTGAAAAACACTGTTATCTGGTGGCAGTTCGCGATCCCGGTGCAAGAGAAAAGGTACTGGATGAGTTGTTGCGGGTAGCTCCGGGGATGGCGGTTTCCACATCCGGGGACTATGAAAGATTTGTGATATATAACGGGAAGCGTTACGGACACATAATTTCACCGAAAACCGGTCGTCCGGCGGCGACATCGGCGGTTACGGTGGTGGCAGCATCGGCTTTGGATGCAGATATTTATTCGACCTCCTGCTGTTTGGGAGGCGAAGCGGTCGCCGGCAGGATCCGCGCTCTCAAGCCGGAAGTCAAAATCCATTTTACGAGGTAAAAACATGTTTGATATTTTCCGGATAGCCTCACTGTTACCCGATTTGCGCTGTGCAGATGTTGTTTTCAACCGGGAAGCGATGAAGGAGTGCTACCGTCAGAGTGTGGCTTCCGGAGCATCGCTGGTGCTTTTGCCGGCGATGGCAGTCACCGGTAAAAGCTGCGGTGATCTTTTTACCCAGATCCATCTGCTTTCTTCGGCGATGGCGGCGGCGGAAGATTTCGCCGCAATAACCGGTGAAGTTCCGGCGGTATTCGGTTTGCCGGAGTTGGTCAACGGCAAACTTCTGGAGTGCGCTGCGGTGGCGCAGAGCGGGAAAATCATCGCGCATGTGGTACGCCGTGATCCGGATCTGCCGGGCTTTTCCGGTGAAGTGCCGCAAATCGACGGATTTTATGCTGCCGGTCAGGTTTTTGACGGCAGGTTGAGTTTTTCAGTTAATTTTGCCGGTGATACACCGGTTTTCCCCGGTGGTGAGGTGCAGCTTTACTGCGGAGCAGAACCGGAAGTGCCCGGAGCGCAAAGGCGGCGGGAAAACTTTTTCAAAGCAGTCAGCGACAGTTGCGGCAGTGTGACAGCGGCATCTTTTGCCGGAAGTATGGAAAGTACTTCCGATCAGGTATATGGCGGCGCACTGCTGATCTGTCAAAGTGGCAAAATCCTTGCTTCACGCCCCGCCCCGGCTGCGGGAACCGGAGCGATTTATGCGGATATCGACCGGGAAAAAATCCTCTTTGCCCAGTTGAAACGCTCTTTGCCGTCGACTTGCCCGGTGAAAATTGCCGGTATTCCCCAAGCTCCGGATTTCCGTTATCTCGATAATCCGGCCCATCCGTTTCTGCCGGATGATCCGGAGGAAAGGGGTGACTTTTTCCGGGAAACCTTTGCTCTGCAGTGTACCGGTCTGGCTGAACGCTTCAAGCGGTGCGGCGCAAAGCGCATGGTTCTGGGGATATCCGGCGGTTTGGATTCCACTCTGGCTTTAGTGGTTATGGCAATGGTCTGCAAAGAGCAGGGATTGCCGTCAGATACTATCCTCGCTGTCACCATGCCCGGATTCGGCACCACCGGCAGAACCCGCAATAATGCCCTGTTGCTGGCAGAACTGCTCGGCGCAGAGATCAGGGAGATCCCGATCGGCAAAGCTTGTATGCAGCACTTCGCCGATATCGGGCATGATCCGGAAGTTACCAACAGCGTTTATGAGAATTCTCAAGCCAGAGAGCGCACTCAGATATTGATGGATGTCGCCAACGGAGTCAATGGCATCGTTATCGGTACCGGGGATCTTTCTGAAATTGCACTCGGATGGTCAACATTCAACGGTGATCAGATGGCGATGTATGCGGTAAATGGTTCGATCCCCAAAAGCAATATAGCTCCGATGCTGGAATATGCCGCAAGTCAACTTCCCGGCAGCCGGGATATCCTGATGGATGTCATCAATACCCCCGTCAGTCCGGAATTGCTCCCCGCCGGTGAAAACGGCGAGATTTTGCAAAAGACCGAAGCGGTTTTGGGAGCATACGAATTGCACGATTATTACCTTTACAACTTTATGCATGGCATCGGAGCGCCGGATAAACTTCTGGCTCTGGCAAAAGCCGCATTCGGGGAAGTCTATCCGCAGGAAGAGTTGATCCGGGTCAGGGAGTTGTTTATGAGACGCTTTTTTACCCAGCAATTCAAACGCACTGCCGGGCCGGATGGGGTTCAGGCAGGAGTGATTTCCCTTTCCGGCAGAACTTCCTGGCGCATGGGCGCAGATATCAGCGGCAAGTTGTGGAGAAATAATTGATCCGCCGTCATTGCCGCAAATACTGACCGGCGTTTTTTTTGGTGGGCATGCAAATCGCCGCAAACTCTGATAAGCGCACTTGGCGTTGACGACCAAAAATGGACTTTATGGACTAAATGGACATACGGGGTTACCCGTCTGCAATCATACCGCATGCAGACTGCTCCCAAAAATTCCCACAGATTCCCAAAGAAGCGACGAAGCGTGAGCTGAGGAGCGAGGGGGTTCCGGGGGAAGCATCCCCCGGATGCGGCAGTCGTGGCGCAATACAAAGCCGGCTTTCGCCATAAAAGGCGGAAGCGGGGTGCAGGATTGCGCCACATGAGTCGGGTCAGCCCAACGCCATAAATCGCGTGCAAGCTAAAAGTACCAAAGTGCCGATGGCACCGCGGGGGGTGCAGGGGGGCGGCGTGAGCCACCCTGCAAAAAGCCGCGTAAATCCTGCAAAGCGTTTGCAGGATTGTGCCGCATGAGTCGGGTCAGCCCAACGCCATAAAGCGCGTGCAAGCCAAAAGTACAAAAGTGCCGATGGCACCGCCGGTGTTGCAGGGGTGGCGGCGTGAGCCACCCTGCAACACACGATCTGATTTATTTTCGCAGATCGTTGACAGGTCTGCCGGCGCGGCGTTTTTCAACGACTTTGAGCAGGGCTTCCATGTTTTTGTGTGCTCTGGAGTTGAGATTTTCCAATTCCGGCAGGATTTTGGCAGCATCGCCGCCATTATCCAGATAATCGGTGATCCGGTTGCTGTCACGGAAGTCGTCGATGACCGCTTCTTTGAGCTGCTGGACAGCGGCATCCGGATCGGGAATATACCGGCGGTATTTGCCGGTGGCATCGAACATCTCTTTGGTCATGAGATACTCCAGATTACGGATCAATTCAAAATCGTTTTTGCCCAGATAGCGGCGCAAGGCGGTGGAAATTTTCATTGCCTTGCCTAAAGGGGAAGCGTCGATTTTGGCATTGAGCGCGGCAAATTCCTTATTCAATGCGGCAAGGGCGGCTCTGCCGGGGAGTTTATCAAATTTCCACGGATCGATCACCGCAATACCGTTTCCGGCGGCGCGTTTGGCGGCGATCAGATAGCGGGATGCTTCCGCGCGGTAGCGGCCCTTGAATACCCGGTCGATTTCGGCATCATCGCTGCCGCAATAGAAAAACACGGCACCGCCGGGGAGCAGAGTACGTGTAACGGTGGTTCTCTCAAGTTTTTTCAATGCGCTCAGATCCCAGCCGTTTTCCGGCAGGGTGACGGTGATTTTTTCCGGAGCAGACGGATTGTGGTTGACCGCGACGATCACCATTGCTTTGGGGGATTTCAGGGCAAAGAGTTTCACTGCATCGCCGGAGTAGATCCCGTAAGGATCGGTGTATTTTCCGCATTTGATGGAGCATCCGGCAGGTAACTTTGCCGGAGAACACTTCAAAAGCAGCATGCCGGTACCGGAAAGTTCTCTGGCGGTATCCACGATGGCATCCCAGCCGGGGGCGGGCATGCCGGAGGCATTGAGCGGGCTCTGGCGCAGATGGAAGTATTTCATCACCCATTGCCAGCCGGTGTTGGGAAATCCGTACCAGCTGATACCTTTTACGCCGGCGGCGAGGGCGAGATTGACCATCATCCGCAATTCTCCGTCAGAGGGATAGGCGTAGATATCATAAGCGAATGCTTCACCGGCGGTAAAAGCCTGCGGCATGAACCAGACCGGTTTACTGCCGGCGCGTTTGACCTTGTCGGCAAATTCCGGATAGACTCCCCAGGGGTTTGCACCGGCGGAACTGCGCCGTTTGATCGGGTAATAGTCGCCATAGTAAACCGGCATATAAGGCATCATCTCTACAACATGGGAGTTGAGAATGGTGAATAACGGAATACCTTTGGGCATGCATTTTTTCAATTCAGCGTGGGCAGCCTGTATGACTTCGAGGTTGGCGGGCAGGGGTTCGTCGCCGGTATTGACAAAGAGGAAACGGTCGGCGTAAGAGTGGATAAACTTCTGCAATTCCGGTTTTTTGTAGAGTGCGATGATTTCCGGCAGCCGTTTTTTGTAGTCATTGACATCGGTATCTTTGCGGTGATACATCATGCGGCTCAGGGCAAAGCCCATGCGGTGTTTGCGGAGAAATTCGCCGAATTCGTGTTTGCCATCCGGAGTTTTGAAGAACTCTTTGTGAGAATCATTGATCACCAGATGCACTCCGCCGGTGGAGGTGAAGTAGTTGTCTGCCAGAGTTCTGGTCAAACGCATGGCAACGATACGGAACATTTTGTAATATCCGGGGGATCTTTCCAATCCGGCGACTTCCGGCTGTAAAAGGTTGCACAATCCGCCGCCTACCGGGAAAAATTCTTCAAAGATCGGCGGCAGAGGTTCTGCGGTCGGCGGAGGCGGTAATTTGATCGGCTTGATCTCTTCAAGGCGGTCTTTGCGGGTGATGGCGACTTGATCAAGATAAGGTTTGGTCTGATTTTCGAGGATATCCAGCGCAGTTTCAGTCTGATATGATTCACCGGGGGCCAGGGTGAATGGCCGGTAATACCACTCATTGGTGACAAATTGCGGCATCAGATAGTTGTAGGTGCGGGATACTTTTTTGATGTCGTATGAAAAGAGCAACGTGGTTTTGGCATCCCGGTAAAATCTGGCGATCCATCCGGCGCGCATCAAATCATTGATGATGGAATTCAGACCATTGAGCGGTTCGCCGGTCTGGTGAAAAATCTGGATCCAATCCGGTGTCGGCCAGGTGAAACTGCCGGGGGCGGAAGAACTGAAACTTTGCAGACGGAAAGAGGTTTCGATTTTTTTATTTGAACGGTTGCTGACCGTGACCGTGACCTTTATCCGGCTGCTGCCGGGGAGCAATTCAAAAAGGCGAACAACTTCGATCCCGGCATATTTGCCGCTGTCGACCCGCTGGGTCATTTTGATCAGTTGACCGGGTTTGATGACTTCGGCAGTTGCCGGAGCGAAACGGATCTCTCCGGGGTTGCGGTTTGCAGGCAGAAGTACATTGAAAAGCCCACCCGGATTACCGATCCGGTTGGGCTGAGTGAAATCCATCGTTTTGCCGGAGATCCTCAGCGAATCTATGCCGCCGCCGATCCCCGGATTGAGAACGGCTTTGATTTTGCCGTTATCCAGTACGGCACCCCGGTCTATCCGGCACTTGGCATTGTCGAATTCAACTTCGGCGATGTTGGCGATCAACTCCAGATTGAATTCAAAACTGACTGCCCCTTCGGGGACTTTGACATTGGTTTTGAATTCCTGCCACTTGTCAGTGGCATTACGGCTGTCGAGAAAGTATTTGGGCAGTTTTTTACCGTTTTTATCATACCAGTAAATGCGGATATAGGCTTTGCCTTTGCCGCGGATCATGCATTCGGCAAAGATGCGGTCACCTGGTTTGACCGGGATCGCTTTTTCCGCCGTCAGAGAGGCGATGCTTTTTTTATCGCGGCAGATCAGACGGATGGCCCGTGAACCGGCGAAAGCCCCTTGAGTCATTACCTGACAATGGCAATCATTTTTCGGGTGAGCATAACTTTTCCAGCCTTTGGCGGGGAAGTGCTGCCAGTTGCGGTTGCTGATCTTGTCGGCAGGGATCTCGAAGCCGGAGTTTTCCGGGATCTGGGCGGCGGCGGCATCAAACTGGGCTTTGGTGACGATCCGGCACTCAGCGGCATCGAATTCGATTTCGGATTTAGTGCGCAGAATATCCATACTGACGGTGAATCCGGCAGCGTCGGCGGGAACTTTTTCCGTAACGGAGAGTTTCTGCCAGTCATCTTTGACATAAAATCCTTTGATAAAGTATTTTTTCTGCCGTTTGCCATCTTTACCGTACCAGTAAATACGGATATAGGCTTTGCCCTGACCTTTTGCCATGAGATCGAAATAGACCTGATCTCCGGTACTGGCGGGGATGATTTTTTCGTTGCTCAGAGTGACCATGCCTTTGCCGGTGGAGATCAGTTTGACCGCTTTGCTGCCGTTATATGCTCCATTTGAAGTTACTTCGAATTTGCTGTCGGCACCATCGAGATAGATCATCCAGTTTTCTGCGGGGAAGTGCCGCCAGGTGCGGTCACTTTTTTTAGTTGCCGGAGTTTCAAAACTGCCGTTTTCCAGCAGATTTGCTCCGCAGAGAAGTGTCGCAGTCAGCAGCGACGGTATCAATAAAAACTTTTCATTTTTCCCTTTACAGTTCTGATTCGGTGACAACTGAGGTTTTGGCATGATCCCAGAGGTTGGTTCCGCCGGTACCGTAATTTATATAAAATTTATCCGTGGCTTGAACTGAACCGTCGAGGAAGACGGCATTCATGCTTTTACCATGGGCGCCGGTTCTGCCGACATTGGCTCTTCTCCAGCTGTAGAGTACCCAGATCGAGTTTGCTCCGTTATTGATCAAAGTTTCTTTGCCGGGAGCCTGATAATATTTCCAGGTATCTCCCATGACCATGATCTTTGAAGCGTGTTCTCCGGTTTTTCCCTGTTTGCCCAGTTTGGCAAGTTCGGTATAGGCATCGGTGCTGCCGTAACCGGTGTATGCCCCGACCGCCAATCCGGGATTCAATCCGTAAGAGATCGCCAGATCCACATTGGTGTAAACTTTGAATTGCGGATTGCAGCTCGGACAACTCAACATGGCATCGGCACCGGCAGAACCGCCGTTTTTGAAATTTTCCGGATTGGTGGTGTTGAGGATGTAGACCGCCGCCAGATATTCGTACCAGTTGATCTTTGATGAGGCGAAACTGGCGAAAGCCGGAGCTTTGTGAAGCTGTATCGGGAGCAGATTTTCATCATTATCCTGAGCGTACATTGTCCAGTAAAGCGACAACTGCTTCAGATTGTTTATACATCCAGCGGTACGGCCGCGCTCACGGGCGGAGTTGAGTGCAGGCAGTAAAATTGCCGCCAATATCGCGATGATGGCAATAACTACGAGAAGTTCGATAAGAGTAAAGCCCATGGGCTTTACCCCGGTGTGTCGGGGTAAAAGATGTTTCATCGTCAGATCCTTTCAAGTTGATATCGGTTGTTAATCAAATACGGCAGAACCGGAAGAGCTGCCGGTTTCGTCAGATTTCCTCATTTCCGTGTTCTTTGAGCCAACTCAGCATCTGCGGCACGGTATCCAGACCGAGATCAGCACAGCAGTTGGAACAGATGATGATGCCGGTAAGTTTACCTGCCTTTATATATTTGTAATAGACATCCAGCTGGTGCTGCATCTCCTCTCTGGTATAGGGTTTGCCGTTGCCGTAATCCCAGAGGTAACAGCCGCAGTAGAAGCGTTTATCCGGATTGGCGGCAAAGATTTTTTCCAGATTTCCTTCCAGATCCCGGAGATTTTCAGCATACCATGTCCAGTAGGTGATGACATCAAAAACTTCCAGATATTTCTGGACATCCAGATCCAGTTCCCGGTCGTAATAGACAGTCCAGAATTCCAGCGGTCTGCCGGCGGCAGTGCGGAGTATCTCTTTGATTTCCCGCAATTTTTCGGGGGGATAAAGTTCCCGGCGGCGGTCGCTCAAAAGGAAGTCATCCATGATGCCTCCCACGATATTGGTGTGGCTTTTAGCCTGACGGATAACTTCATCAAGGTCGCCGCATTGATCTTCATTGCGCGAGACGCTGCCGGCACCGATGATCGACCAGATCACCTCTTTGACTGAATCCAACGCATTTGATTCATCATCAAACGGTGGAAACGGGCCGGCACCCATGGCGACCCGGCAGCAGTGGTCGATGCCGAAAAATTCACATCCCTGCACCGGAGTCATCTCATTTTTACCGGGCAGCCGGTAAGCCGGATTAACATGGTGAGAACCGGGAGTTTGTCCCCAGAGCCAGATATTGTCGATCAATTTTGCCATTTTTTTCCCCTTTGTTATGTTGAAAAGCAATATTTGTTGTGTATATTATACTCTGTAAAACCCCGTATAAAAATGTCTGAAATATAAAAAAGATGTCAATTCCATCCAAAACATTGCTTTCGATCAATGTGGTTCGCTGCGGTTATGTGAAAGAGGTGCCGCGCTGGCATTACAGTCACGCCAGTACTCCGACATGGCGATTGTATTGGAATCCTGAACCGGGGGCGTGGCTGTCATTTCATAAAGATAAAATCATGCTGAGCCCGGATGTGGTGGTGGTGATCCCGCCGCAAACGCCTTTTACGACGGGATTTGAGCGTAAGTTTTCCCACTTTTTTGTCCACTTCAATTTTACTGCCGGGATGATTCTGGCGGAGCCGCGCAAAATTTTCGAACTCTCTGCCGGGGATATCATTCTGCCGTCAATTATGGAAAACCTGCCGCAGATGTCGGTTCAACAGAGATTCTGGGCGGCATCATCCATCGCGCAGGCGGCTTTGCTGAAACTGCCGGAAGATATCTTTTGCATGGCTCATAAAGAGGATGAACACAATTTTTTCAATATGGCAGTGGCGATCATCGGGAGTGATGCGGGATTTTCCGGAAGTACCGGGGAGTTGGCAAAGTTGTGCGGCACCAGTATCAATACTCTGCAGCGGCAATTTTATTCTGCCACCGGGTTGACGGTACGCAAATGGATGCTGAATTTTAAAATGGAAAAGGCCGTACAGCTTTTGTTGAGCGAAAACTGCTCCATCAAGGAGACCGCATTTTTATTGGGATTTGCCGACCGTTATCACTTTTCAAAGGTATTCAAGGAGTATTTCGGCACCACTCCGGCATATTTTGTCAAAAGCGGCGGTATTCCTCTGCCGTAAGCGGAAGGGAAGTTACTGCTGATTTTTCAATTTCCGCAGATTATTCCAGTAATCAAGGCGGCGGCGGATCTCTCTTTCAAATCCCCTTTCCACCGGGTGATAGAAAGTTTTGCGCCCCATGCCTTCGGGAAAATAGTTCTGACCGGAAAATCCTTCCGGAGTATCATGGTCGTAGATGTAGTCTTTGCCGTAACCGAGTTCTTTCATCATCCGGGTCGGGGCATTGAGGATATGGGCAGGCGGCGTAAGAGAGGAGAATTCTTTCGCACTCTTTTTTGCCGCATACCATGCGGTTTCCAGCGAATTGGATTTGGGAGCCGTGCCGAGATAGACGATCAGTTGGGCAATGGCAAGTTCGCCTTCCGGTGAACCAAGCCGGTCAAAACTATCCCATGCGGCGATCGCCATATCCAATGCCTGCGGATCGGCAAGGCCGACATCTTCGGAGGCAAAGCGGGTCAGACGGCGGAGAATATATTTGGGGTCTTCGCCGCCTTCGATCATTCTTGCAGCCCAATACAATGCGGCATCGGTATCCGATCCGCGCAGAGATTTGTGCAAGGCACTGATAAGGTTGTAATGTCCTTCGCGGTTTTTATCGTATACCGGGGCGCGTTTCTGAACGACTTTGAGCAGATTTTCCCGGTCAAGTATCTCGTGCATCCCGGTAAGGTCGTAAACAGTTTCAAGCAGATTTATAAAGTATCTGCCGTCACCGTCTGCCAATTCGATAAGAAGTTTTCTGGCATCATCATCCACCGGCAGCTCCCGGTGCTGCAAAGATTCCGCCCGCAGGATGAGTTTATCCAGAGCTTCGGCAGATAACGGTTTGAGAACAAATACCTTGCACCGGCTCAACAATGCCGGATTCAATTCAAACGAGGGATTTTCGGTAGTGGCACCGACCAGTGTGACTGTGCCGTTTTCCACATAAGGAAGAAAGCCATCCTGCTGGGCACGGTTGAAGCGGTGTATTTCGTCGATAAAAAGCAGTGTCCCTTCGCCGTAAGCCCGGTATTTTTCGGCTTCTTCAAAGGCTTTGCGCAGATCTGCCACCCCGGAAAAAACTGCCGAAAGGGTTACAAAGCGCATACTGGTTTTGGTCGCAAGGATCCGTGCCAGAGTGGTTTTGCCGCATCCCGGCGGTCCCCAGAGGATGAAACTGGAAAGTTTTCCGGAGTTTATCATCCGGCACAATGGCGCACCATCGCCCAGCAACTCTTCCTGACCGACGATATCATTGATATCTGCCGGGCGCATCCGGTCTGCCAGCGGTCGGGAAACTGATTCGCCGAAAAGGGATTGCTGGCTCATTTATCATCCTCCGCCCATAAAGAGTAAGGTTTACGGCTCAATGCCCGGTTGGTGTAACGGCTGTCATCAGATATCTCTCTGCCCAGCCACGACGGGATTTCAAATGCCGTGTTAGCGGCGGGCAATTCGATTTCTGCGGTGAAAAGCGGTGCATTTGCGCCGTAATATTCATCAATTTCCCACATCAAATCACCGGATGCCGGAACAAGATAACGGGTTTTATCCACCGGCGGGTCAAGAGCGAGCAGATCGAGCATCTCCTGCGCTTCATCTGGCGGTATCGGGTATTCAAATTCGCAGCGGGTGATGCCGGAGGCTTTCCCTTTGATGGTCAGGTATGCCTGTTCATCGCGCAAACGGATCCTTACCGTGGTGCCGGCGGCGGTGAGATATCCCTGGATTATCCGGCTTTGACTGGTGACCTGAGTGCGCCAGAGGTCATTTTTAACGAGAAATTTCCGTTCAATTTCCAGAGCCATAGTCACTATTTCCCAGAAGCATGGCGATTTCGTCACAGCAATCGCGTTTGGAACACTTGGTGCAGTCGCTCCAGATCTTTTCCGGGAACATGGCTTTGTCGACTTCGGCAAAGCCGAGAGTGCGGAAAAATTCCGGACGCAAGGTCAGGGCAAAGAGCCGCCAATTGTTGCGCTTTGCCTCCAATTTACTGATGATCATATTGATCATCGCTTTGCCGACGCCCTTGCCCTGCAATTCAGGCGAAACGACCAGAGAACGGACTTCCAGAAGATCCTTGCCGAAGTCTCTTACGGCGACACATCCGCAAACTTCACCTTCATATTCCGCGACGGTAAAGTTGCTGATAAATAAAGATATATCCTCTTTGGAGCGCGCCAGAACCACCTTTTGTGCAGCGTAAATTTCCAGTAATTCAAAGATCCGGTCGACATCCTGAGTTTCCGCCTGCCGGATGGTGAGTAAATTTTTCACGCTTCAACTCCGGAGTCTGCAGTGTTTATTTCATCGAAACATCCGAATGCCCGGAATTTTTCATAACGGCCGGCTTTGAGTTCTTCGCCGCTTTGTTTGCAAAGGAGATTCAACTGACGCTCCAACTCCTCACCGAGCAGTCTGGCAGCTTCATCGCAATCGTGGTGTGCTCCGCCTTTGGGTTCCGGCACGATGGTATCGGCGATACCCAGTTCTTTGAGTTTGGCGGCGGTCAATTTCAAGGCATCGGCGGCTTTGGGAGCATATTTGCGGTCTTTCCAGAGAATGGCGGCGCAGCCTTCCGGAGTGATGACTGAGTAGTAAGCATTTTCCAGGATCAATATCCGGTTGCCGACTCCCAGACCGATGGCTCCGCCGGAACCGCCTTCGCCGATGATTACGCAGATCACCGGAACGGTCAGGTTGAACATCTCCCGGAGGTTGACGGCAATGGCTTCGGCGATATGCCGTTCCTCACTGCCCACACCGGGATATGCTCCCGGAGTATCGATAAAGGTGATGATGGGGATCTGAGCCTGATTTGCCAGACGCATAAGGCGCAGTGCCTTGCGGTATCCTTCCGGTTGCGGCCAGCCGAAGTTGCGGAAGACATTTTCTTTCATATCCCGCCCCTTCTGGGTGCCGATGATCATCACTTTTCTGCCGTGGAATGTAGCGGGCCCGCCGATGATGGCTTTGTCATCGGAAAAACGGCGGTCGCCGGAAAGTTCCATAAAATCCGGACAGAGCCGGGTGATGTAATCCATCGTATACGGACGGGCAGGGTGACGGGAGATCTGGACTTTCTGCCACGGAGAGAGGTTGGAGTAGATCAAATCGGCGGTCTCCTGCAATTTTTTCTGCAGGGCGGATATTTCCGAACTCACATCGATACCGCTGGAGGATGAGAGATTTTCCAACTCTTCAATTTTTTTGCGCAGTTCCGTGATCGGTGCTTCAAAATCAAGCATAACTTCCATGAGTAAAAACCTTATGTTGCTTAGGTTGATTATTCGTTATTCGGTAATTTTAACCGGAGTTTTTTCCGGGATGATGGTGTATAACAACTTTATATCCTGGTTATCCAGTGCGACACTTCCTGCTGCGAGGGATTTTGCCATGGCCTGTGCGCTGCCGCCTTTGCCGTGGATGGAAAAACGCAGACGGGAATCCGGCACCGCTGCACGGGCGAGAGTGATCTCTCCTTCGCCGCAGGGATTTTCCGGAGCATCCGGAGAGAAACGGCGACCCTGATTATCCACCAGAAACGGTTCGGAAAAGCGTCGGCAGACCACCAGATCATCTGCCGTGGTTCCGGCATTTGCCTGACAGGAAAAGATGGCAAATGGTATCGCTTCTTTACCGGTGATGCGGTCGATCTGCAAAACTCCCTGTTTTCTTGAAATATTCACCTGCCAGCTGTCAGCGGCGAAACAGCGGATCTTCTGCCCGATCCGGATGGTATTGGGGTCGCTGATGCGGTTGTATTGTTTGAGAAATTGTACCGTAGTATGATATTTGCGGGCGATTTTTTCCAGAGAATCTCCCCCTGCTACCCGGTGGGTGACCACATCTTTGCCGCTTTTCCAGCTGCCATCGGCAAGTTTTTTACGCAAAATACCGGTCATCTTGAATAATTCATTATCCGACGGCATGAATTTTCCGGCGGATTCTGTTGCGGTACTGCCGTTTTCTTTTCCGGAGATTCCGGTTTGCCGGTCAGTGACTTGCGGAGTGCTGCCGTGGTCTGTTGTATCCGGAAGACTCTTACTTTCTTCGTTTTCTCCGTTGATTGCCGGAGTTTTTTCATTTCGGGTTGAAAGTTTTTCAGTATCAGGATTTTTGGGGGCGTTTTCAGACAGATTTTCCGGCTTGCCGGTTTTGCTTTCCGGAGCAGTGCGGGGGATGATGGCGTAGATGACGGCAGCGGTAATAAGGGCGACCAGGCAAAAGAGCAGGATCACCCGCAGAGTTTTTCCTCTGGAGTTTCTTCTGTGTTTGGTGTCACGCTCAACTTCAAAATTGAACCTGGTCATAATAATCTCATTCCGGAAAAAGTTGCTGATTTTTCAAAAAAACGCTCCTGTTCTCTTTATAATATATTGCAGGAAGACGACTTTTTCAAGCGGGCATTGGTATTCGCACTGAATTGATGTTATATTATAAAGCAGAACAGCTTTTTTAATAAAACCATTCCGGCAGAGGAAAATATACGATGAGTTTGATTTTAAGTATCGAGAGCAGTTGCGATGAAACTGCGGCGGCAATAGTGGAAGACGGTTCCGTTGTCCGTGCCAGTGTGGTCGCATCCCAGATCGCCAAACATGCAGTTCACGGCGGCGTGGTTCCGGAACTGGCGGCAAGAGAACACCTCAAGGCGGTTATCCCAGTCACAGAAAGTGCCTTGCAGGAAGCCGGGGTGACGATGAAAGATATCAGTGCCGTCGCCGTCACTCAGGGACCGGGCCTGATCCCGGCTCTGCTGGTCGGGATCAACTTTGCCAAAGGTCTGGCTCAGGCAAATGATCTGCCGCTTATCGGAGTCAACCACTTTCTTGCCCATATTTACGGAGCGTTTCTTGACCGTGATCCGGAAATTTTGAATTCTCCGGAAACTTATCCGCTGCTGGCTCTGGTGGTTTCCGGCGGGCACACCTCTTTGCTCCTGGTGGATAAGGATGGTTCGGCGCGTCAGTTGGGCTGCACCATCGATGATGCAGCCGGTGAAGCTCTTGACAAGGGTGCCAAACTGCTCGGTTTGGGGTATCCCGGCGGGCCGATCATGCAGAAAACTGCAGAAAAAGGCGACCCGGAACGCTTCGACTTCCCCCGTCCTCTGACCGGCGGAGCAGGGCGCGCTCTGGCTCCGGAAAATCTCTACAACTTCAGTTTCAGCGGCATCAAAACCGCTTTGCTCTACCATGTGCGCAAAGCTCAGGACGCCGGTATTTGCGATGATCAGTGGCTTTACGATACGGCAGCCGGATTTCAGCGGGCGGTCGTGGATGTGCTGGTGAAAAAGAGTTTGACCGTGTTGAAAAATTATCCGGTGAAAACCGTGGTGGTCGCCGGCGGTGTCGCCTGCAATGCCGAGTTGCGCCGGATGATGGCTGAGCGTCTGCCCAAGCGGGTCAATTTGCTGATCGCTCCGCCCAAATACTGCACTGACAATGCGGCGATGGTCGGCGGTATTGCCTGGCACTCTTACCGTAAAAACGGTTTTTCGGCAATGGATATGGATGCCTTTGCCCGGCTGCCGCAAATCGTGAGAGTGCCGTTTCTTGATTAAAGTACTTTGCCGCCGTAGGGTATCGGGAAATTTTCAAAAAAACTCTTTTCCGGTTGAAAAACCGTTTGTATTTCTTCTGTGCCGGGATTATATTTACCCCGGAAAACCAACCGGAAGGAGTGAACTATGCGGAAAATCCTGATCCTTGCGGCAGCGGCTGCCGCATTGATATTGCAGAGTGCGGCATCCACTTTTGAAGAAGTGACCGTTTTTGACCGATCCAATCCTCTGAATAAAATTCTTTTCCGCCATTGGCAGAGCAAAGGGATAACGCTTTTGCGTCCGGCATCGGATGCGGTTTTCATCCGCCGGGTGATGCTTACCGCAGCGGGGAGACTTCCCAACGCTGATGAGGCCAGAAATTTTATTCTGGATGGCGATCCGGCAAAGCGGAGCAAATTGATCGAAAAAGTTCTCTTTTCTCCGGAATATGCCGATATGCAGACCATGCGTTTTGCTGATATGCTGCGGATAAAGTCAGAGTTTCCCATCAATTTGTGGCCCAATGCAGTACAGCTTTACCACCGCAAGATCCATGATGATCTTGCCGCCGACCGGTCACTTGCCGCGATGTTCTATGAGATGCTGACGGCATCCGGCAGCAATTTCCGTACTCCCTATGCCAACTTTTTCCGGGCATCCGCTGACCGGTCACCCGCCGGTTTGGCGAAAATGGTTTTGCTTACCACCATGGGGATGCGGGAAAATTTTATGAGTGAAGCGGAATTGAAAAGTTTTTCCATGCTTTTTTCCCGGATCCGGTATAAGAGTACCTTTGAGTGGAAAGAGGAGATAGTTTTCAATGATTATCTGCCGGCAAAGATATCTGCGATCCTGCCTGACGGCAGCCGGGTGACGGTCGATGACAGTGCCGGGAATGATCCGCGCAAACTGTTTGCCGACTGGCTGCTTGACCGGGATAACCCTTACTTTTCCCGGGCGGTGACCAACCGGGTATGGCACTGGGTATTCGGCAGAGGCATATATCCGGTTGCCGATGATCTGCCGCAGATCCCCGGTTTCTGGGCGGGATTATTCGGTAAAAAACCGGTGTCGGAACCATTTTCCCGTGAGGTGCAAAATTACCTTGATACCGAATTCAAAAAGAGCAATTACAGTTTGCGGCACTTGTACCGGGTGATAATGAATTCCGCCGCATTTCAGGTGTCTTCTCTGAATGCCGATGAGGAAAAATCCGCCAATTTCGCCGTCTATCCGGTGCGCCGTCTGGAGTCGGAACTTCTGATCGATGCTCTTGCTTCAGTCACCGGCGGTTATGATTCCTATATGAGCGTGATCCCGGAACCATTCACCTATCTGCCGCGCAGAACCAAAGCGGTGAATATTGCCGACGGCAGTATTTCCACCGGGGTGTTGGATTCATTCGGCAGGCCGCCGCGTGACAGCGGGCAGTTCTCTGAACGCAACGGCGCATCATCGGATTCCCAGAATCTTTATCTGATGAATTCCACCGCCCTTTACCGGCGGATAACCAATTACAATAAACAGCTTGACCGGCGTTACCGCAATGACCGGGACAGGTTGGAGAGAACTTATCTGGATATCCTTTCGCGTTTTCCGACCGAAAGAGAAAGGGCGGCTTTCAGAAAATACAGTAAAACTCCTGATAAAAAATCCTACCGGATGCGTTGGGATGACACTGTGTGGATTTTGTTGAACAGTAAAGAGTTTCTCTTTTATCACTGATATGGAGGTACCGGAATATCATGGTCGATCGGCGTGAATTTCTCACGATGATGGCTCTGTGCGGGGTTTACGGTGCATTCAACCGCGCCACCGGTAATCTGCTGGCGGCGACCCCGCCGCTGACGGGCAGGGAACCGGCAAAAAGTGTGATCGAAATTTGGGTGTGGGGCGGGCCGTCACATATTGAGACCTTCGATCCGAAACCGGGCGCAGGTAAAGCGTATAATGGCGGTTACGGGGATATCCCCACCAATGTGAAAGGCATCCGGATCAGCGAATTTCTGCCGAAACTTGCCCAGCAGGCGGATAAGTATTCCATTATCCGCAGTATGTGTCACCGCACCAATGGTCACGAGACCGCCACTTATCTGATGCAGACCGGCAGAATGCCCGGTGACGGCATCACCTATCCGGCGATCGGAGCGGTGATCGCCATGCTGAAAAGCGGCAGTTACAAGGGAAAACTGCCTCCTTACATCGCTCTGACCACCAACAAGGGGCGTTTTTCGGAAAACGGTTTTCTCAGTGACCGTTTCAAACCTCTTGCCACCGGTTCAAATCCGAATTTGCCGCAATTTCTGGTCGATGGTTTTGTTACCCCCGGAGCATCTGATGCCGGACATATCGCCCGGCGGGCGCAATATGCCGCCGAATTGGATACTTTTTCCCGGGCGGTCAGCGGGTGCCGGGAATTGCAGGAGTTTGAAAAGTCTGCCTCTGAAGCCAATGCCATAATCACCGGAGGTGCGGCAAAAGCCTTTGATCTGAATCTGGAAAGCGAGGCAATGCGCAACCGTTACGGCAGGACCCGTTTCGGTCAGTGCTGTCTGGCGGCACGGCGGCTGGTGGAAGCAGGAGTACCTTACATCACCATCAATGCTCAGGGATGGGATACCCACAAGAAACACTTTGAAGCAATGCAGAAACTCGGGCCGGAATTCGATCAGGGATTTTCTGCGCTTCTGGAAGACCTGCAGGAGAAAAAACTTCTGGATACCACTCTTATCTGGTGTACCGGGGAATTCGGGCGCACTCCCAAAGTTGAGTATCACGAACCGTGGAATGGCGGCAGAAATCACTTCTGTCACTGTTTCAGTACCGTGGTCGCCGGAGGAGGATTTGCCGGGGGCAGAGTTCTCGGAGCTTCCAATGCCACCGGTGAACGCCCCGCAGAGCGTCCGGTATCTCCGGTGGATCTGTTGTGGAGCATCTACGAACTTGCCGGGATCGATCCGGCGCAGAAACTGCCCAATCCCCGCAACTTCGATCTTACCATTTTACCGCCATCCGGCGGGAAGAATAAAATCAAAGAATTGTACCGGTGATGAGTATGAAAAAAGGATATTTTTATGCAATATCGGCTGTGACGGCGATCCCCTGTATGCTCTTTGCCGCCCACATCGGCTTTATGATGCCTGCCGGAGGCAGACAGGGGACAACGGTGGAGGTCATCATCGGCGGTCAGGCTTTCTGGAATGTGGATAAGGCATTTATTTCCGGAGAGGGTGTTTCAGTGGAAAAAGTGCAGTTTGTCCGCGGTATTCCCCATCCGGATGGCAAGCAGCGGCGGTGGATAAATCAGACTTTGCGTAACTACCACAACGGTAAAATGGAAGCGGCTCCCAAGCCGGAAAGTACCGAAGGGTGGCGCAATCATCCTTTTTATGACCGGCTTCTGGAGTTGACACCTTGTGAAAGAGAGATACTTTACCGTTTTCTCTTTGTCCCTTACAACAGTCTGCAGGCAAGTCCGGCGATTGCCGGCAGGGCCATTGTCACTTTGAAGATCGCTGCGGATGCCCCGGTCGGTGAAAGGGAGTTCCGGTTGATCGCCCGCAACGGTTCATTGAGCAACCCGTTGAAGTTTTTTGTCGGCAGTGCCCCGGAATTCCGGGAGGGATTTTTCCCTTATCCTGCGCAGAAGAAGGCGGATGTGACCTTTACCATCCCCGCAGCTCTCAATGGGCAGATAACTCCGGGAGAAACTGATATTTACAAATTTACTGCAGAAAAGGGTAAAAAGATCACTTTTCAATTTTTCGGCAGATATTTCAACCCCTTTATCGGCGACGGAGTGCCGGGACATTTTCAGGCGGTTTTGGAGGTGGCGGATAAAGACGGCAGGGTCGTTGCCTATGCCGATGATCACCACTTTGATCCCGATCCGGTTCTGACCTTTACCGTGCCGGTGACCGGGGAGTATACATTGCGCATCCGGGATGCGCTCTATCGCGGCAGAGAGGATTTTGTCTACCGTATCAATGCTTTTTACGGTGAATTGCCGGTGAAACTGCCGGCTCCTCCGCTGATAAAAGGCGTGAAACTGGTTGACGGCAGCAAGATCCGGGACGGCAAGACCGGTTTCCCGGTGATGATCAGTGACTGCTTGCTTACCAAAGAGGGCAACACTTATCAGGTCGAATTGAAAAAGAATGAAAAAATCATTGCCGAAATATTTTCCCGCCGTCTGGGATCGCCGCCGGATGCCCGGTTGATAATTACGGATGAATCCGGCAGGATCATTGCTCACAACGATGATACCCCCCGCCTGAAAGCCGGATTGATTCTCCACAACACCGCCGATCCGCAGGTGATCTTTACTGCTCCGGCAGATGGAGTTTACCGGATCAATGTTGCTGATACTGCCGGAGCATCCGGCAAAGATCATCACTACTTTTTGCGTATAGATCACCCCCGTCCGCGTTTTGCGGTTTACAGTATTCCATCGTCGCTGTCGCTTGCCGGTGGAAGTGCCAACCGGATGCGTCTGGCAGTTGAAAGATTTGACGGCTTTGAAGGAGAGATCAAATTGCGGGTCAGAAAGCCTGCCGGATTCCAAATCACCGGTACCGGGATCATCCCTGCCGGTGCGGAAAACTGCGATATCACTGTCACTTCGGCTTACGATAACAAAAAAGAGGTGAAATTTCTGGAGCTGGAAGCGTATTGCGGGGATTTTTCGACCACGGTGATCCCCGGTGATGAGGCTACGCAGGCTTTCGCTTATACCCATATCAACCCGGCAAAGTGTTTCCCCTTCCGGGTGTTGCGCAAAGGGCAGACTCTTACATGGGATCTGAAGTCGCACACATTGGAACTTACCGCAAATAAACCGGTGACTTTGAAAGTTAAAAAAGGGAACAGTTATTTTCCGCCGGGAGTGGAGATATCTCTGGTTCCGGTAACGGAACTTCCCAAGTGGCTGACTTTGGTCAACGATGTCAAAAGCAAAGGTAAAACGGTGCTGGTAAAACTGCCGAAAAAGCGGCAGAGGATC
>JAFVZG010000090.1 GCA_017508285.1 Lentisphaeria bacterium
ACGATGCCATAAAGAAGGGATTTTTTGTGGAATAAAACGCATAGAGCCGTAAGGTTACAACTCATACTGCATTTGAGTTCTGCCGTAATCGTGCCGTAAAAATGCCGTAATTTCTACTGCGATGAGCATGTTTTTGCAACATTTTACAACATATAATAAAAAATCCGCAAAAGTTGTAAACTCTTGCGGATAAGTGTCTAAAATGGTAGCCCGGGCGGGGATCGAACCCACGACCCACTGCTTAGAAGGCAGTTGCTCTATCCACTGAGCTACCGGGCCCTGAATGATACTTTCTATAATATGCCTCTGGTTGGCAGATTTTTCAAGTCATTTTTCAGAGAAATTCAATATTTGCCTGATCAATTGTTTCCGGGGATCTGCAATGCCGGTTTTTCCTGCAGTTCCAGAAGCCGGGTGTTGTCAAACGATAACTCCGGCACATCTTTGCCGCTGAAAAATGATACCGCCCAGACAACGAGCAGAACCACTATTGCGGAAATCAATAATGCGCCGAATGAGAGAAGGGCGATTTCCAGTTGATGCAAAACTTTCTGGTTGGGTTTTTCCGGATCCATCTGGACGGTGGCGGGCAGATTTTCCGGCAATTCGCAGGGGATATTCCGCCACGGGCGCACCAGTTGTTCTTCTTCCTGAGGAGAAAGATCGTAGAGGCGGCAGAGTTTGCGCAGATAAGCCAGCACAAAGACGGGACTGGGCAGAGCATTGTAGTCGGCCTCTTCCAGCGCGACGAGATAGTGATGGCGGATAAGGGTGGCATTTTCCACATCTTCCAGAGTCAAATTGGCACTGTTGCGTGATGCTTTGAGGATCCGTGACACCTCCTGCTTATCCTCATCAGAAAATTCCTCTGCCTTGCGTTTGCGGTGGAGAAAGTGCGGATTATCGCGCAAGACCGGTTGTATTTTTTGCGGAGCATTATCAGGTGCTGCCGGTTTATATTGCGGCAGTACCGGCGGTTTTACCGGAGCGAAAGTCCGTTTCGGTTCCGCATTCCCGGCGGGAGCGGCAGTTTCATGATTTCCTTTTTCCACGGGCACCGCCGCTGCCGGGATGGTGTTAAAGAGATCATCATTTTCCGGCATATCGCTGCGCGGTTCCATATCAGTTCCAAAATCCAACATAATTTTACCCTATATCAATGCCGTCAAAGATTAAAATTTCCCGTTTATTGCCGCTGCCGGATGGCGGGCCGACGATGCCGCGTTCTTCCAGCTGATCGACCAATTCGGCGGCGCGGTTGTAACCGATTTTCAACCGCCGCTGAATGTAACTGGTACTGGCTTTCCGGTCGAGGATCACCACTTCCAGAGCCCGGCGCATGGTGTCATCATCGCCCGGACGCATATACTTTTGAACCAATGGCGCGATATCGGCGCAATCTTCCGGGTCGATATCCATATCTTCATCGATTTCAGCGTCAGCATCTTCACTCTCTGCCAGAACGGTATCATTGAAGCGTTGCGGAGCCTGTGAAGAGACAAATTCCACCACTTTTTTGATGTCATCATCTTTGACAAAAGCACCCTGGACCCGCTCGATTTCCATACTGGAACTGGTCATGACCAGCATATCGCCCATGCCGAGGAGTTTTTCGGCGCCCGGAGTATCAAGCACCACGCGGCTGTCGATCAGAGAACGCACCTGGAAGCAGAGCCGGGTGGGCAGATTGGCTTTGATCACGCCGGTAATGATATTGGTACTGGGCCTCTGGGTGGCGACGATGATATGGATACCGGCGGCGCGGCCTTTCTGGGCGATACGGGTGATATTGGTTTCCACATCTTTTTTGGCTTCGGTCATCATCAGGTCGGCAAGTTCGTCGAGGATGATCACCAGAAGCGGCATCTTTTCAGGTATGGGATTGCCGTCGTGATCGAATTCCGGTTCTGCAGAACGGGGACGGCTGTTGAATTCCGACAACTTTTTCACTCCGACCTTTGCCAGCACATGATAGCGGCGATCCATCTCATTTGCCGCCCAGCGCAATGCGATGGGTACTTTTGAGGAATCATTGATGATCGGTGTAAGCAGATGCGGCAATGTCTTGTAAGCGTCAAACTCCACGATTTTCGGGTCGACCATGATCAAACGCAACTCATCCGGTTTGAAGCGGAAAAGCAAACTGACGATCAGAGAGTTTGAACAGACACTTTTACCGGTACCCGTGGCACCGGCAACCAGCATGTGCGGGGCTTTGGCGAGGTCGAGGATCACCGGTTTGCCGGAAACATTTTTGCCGAGGGCGATGGGGATTTCGGCTTTGGTGTTGCGCCACTCGTCGCTTTCCATGACAGAACGCATGTGGACTGCTTCAGGATGGCTGTTGGATACCTCGATACCGACCACGGAACGCCCCGGTATCGGCGCAAGCACCCGGATACTGGTCGCCGCCAGAGCCATACGGATATTATCCTGGATCTGCTCAACTTTTTTGACATTGATGCCGGGGTCAAGAGTTATTTCGTAGCGGGTGACCCGCGGCCCGGAAACCTGACCGGTCACTCTGCCGGCGATAGCGAAGTCCTCAAGGGTCTGCTGGATCTTGCTCTTTGCCAATTCGATGGCATCGGCATTTTCGCCGATAACATTTTTTCCCTGAGCCAGCATCGCCACATGGGGGAGGGTGAATTCACCGTGAGCAGAGTGCCCTTCGATGCCCTGTCTGACCACTTTCTGGCTGACTTCCGGAGTTTCGATGATCGCCGGAGCGCTCTTTTCAGCAACAGCGATATTTTTTATGGAAAACCCGGTATTGACCGGAGCAACTTCTTTATCCGGTTCGGCGGCGGGAGCGGTGTTGAATATTTCCACATCCTGAGTATCATCATCGCTTTTTTCTTCTTCCGGTTCATTTTCCCGGCGGCGCAAAAGTGCGCTCAAGCGGGATTTCGGTAACGGAGGATCCAGCGGAAGCTCTTTTTCATCATTGCCGGTCTCATTATCATCGCCGATCGATTCATCCGGTTCAGTTATGGCAGAACGCAGTGATCTGCGGGGCTTTGCCGGAACAATATTTTCCGGCGCGGCAAAGACAAAACGGCGCACCAGCTCATGCCAGTCGGAAACATAGAGGATCACTCCGCCGATCGTTACCATGATCCAGCCGATGACCATGGTGCCGATCATGCCGATCAGGGAACGCAGCCAGCCGGCAGATATTTCCGGCGGAGCTGGCGGCGCAGCGAAAAATTGTCCGATCAAGCCGCCGGAAAGGGCATTGGCAGGTTCTCCATGATGCCCCAGCCCCAGATTGTGGGTAATGGTGATAAAAGGTTCCGGAGTCAGTGCCAGAAGCAGCATCGAACCGCCGAGGATCAGCAATGTTCCGGAGAAAAAAGTCCGGGTTTTGCCTGCGTTGGGCAGAAAAAGCCGCAGAGACCGGAGAATAAAAAGCAAAAGAAGAATGTAGCCGGCGATCCCGCAGCTTATCAGAAGGATGTGACTGAATATCGCCCCCAGATTGCCGATCCAGTTATGCAGAACTCCATTTACCCCGCCTTTGAGGGTATTCCAATCCTGCGGGGAGTAGGAGATCATCGCCAGAAGAGCCAGCAGCATGGTTACTGCAAAGATGATATGCCGTTTTTTTATCCGGAATTCCGGAGTTGTGTCATTGCTTTTTTTCTCGTTGTTGAGGATCAATTTATCCAGTTCCTTTCAGGGGTATTTTGCTGAAGATATACAACTTCTTAAATATAGTACCGCTATTACCGGATTGCAAGGCGCGAAAGTGATAAATTGCCGGAAAAAAGCCCTTGACATAACCTTTTTTTGCAGTATATTATCCGGCAGTACAGTTGTTGTACTGCAATCTGAATTTATGGAGAAAATATCATGAAACACTACCGTATGCAGGATCTCACTGTCAGAGAGTTGCAGGAGTACCTCAAGCACAATCAAACGATCATTCTGCCTTATGCGCTTTGCGAGCAGCACGGTTTCCATCTGCCGCTGGATACCGATATCCGCAATGCCGAGTACTGTTCAAAGGCTCTGGCGCAAAAACTTGGCTGCATCACCGCTCCGGTTCTCAATTACACTTTCAGCGGCGGTATGCTTGCCGGTACCATCAATGTCAAACCCAATACCTTCGCCAATCTGGTCGGTGAGGTGATCGAATCGCTCTCTCTTCAGGGTTTCCGCAATATCATCATTCTTCCCGGTCACGGCGGCAGTGAGAGTCTGCTCCATTTGAAAGAATCTCTCCGGATTTTGAAGTGGCTCAATCCTTCACTGCGTGATACTTTGATCCTGTTGACTCAGTTGTGGGATTTCTCACCGACCTGGACAAAACTTTTTGATACCAAAGATTACCATGCTTCCGATGCGGAAACGTCGCTTCTGCTCCATTGGTGCCCTGAGGTGGTTCGTCCGGAGATCGTTATGGATGAACCGGAAGTCGCCGAAAGACTCCGGCAGGATCCCGACAGCTACCAGCTGCGTGAATCTTTCACCAACTTGAAGCAGGAGATCATCCAGACCAGCCAGCGCAGCGATGTCAAAGTCGGTGTGATGGGCTATCCTGAGCGCGCTTGTGCCGAAACCGGCCGCAAGATCGAAGAGGAGTTCCTCGCCAATGCTGTTCCTGCCATTCAGCAGGCGATCATTGATGCTGATGAAGCGCGCAAGAGCGGAAAACGGATCATCCACGCCGATAATGTGCACCTCAAGATCCGTGCCGTCTGATAAAATTTTCCGGAATGGGGCCGGGCGCAAGAAGTCAAAAACATTTTGCGCCCGGCTTTTATCATTTTAAAGTTGAAAATTGAACAGAGGCAACCATGAAGTGTATGAGGGAAAATAAAAGCAGTTGCTCATAAACTTCACTTTTTTTACTTCAGGTGGATAAAAATTGCAAATTCAGCAGTTTTGTCCACTGATATGCCGGATTATCCATTGTTAAAACCGTTTGCAAAGAGTATATTTTAACGGTAACAGTTTTACGGATATCCGGAATTTATTTGCCGTCATTCTTTTTGCAGGATGGCAGCAGGAAAATTTCCGATATCACAAAAGGATTTTATATATCACAAAAAACAATCTTTCTGTGGTTTGTAATCTGTTGTCAGGTGAAGTATAGTAAATTTGCAGCAAAAAACTGCAATCATCCGGCGATGTTGCCGGTTATGGAGAGAGTTTACAAATACAGGAAAATAATTTCAGAGGTCGCCGCTATGAGAATTTGCATGATGTCATTGATGATGGATGAGTGTCCGGTGGAGGAGATCATTGCCACCGCCAAAGCCTGCAATATGGAAGCGATCGACTGGATCACCCTGCATGGCAGAAAAGCTGCTGAATTGAAAAAGTTGTGCGACGATGCCGGTCTGCCCATCGTTGCCCATACCATGGTGAAGTGGGGCTTTGTCAACGGGGAGAAAAATTACTTCGATGAATTCAAGGCTTCTCTGGATGATGCCTGCACTCTCGGTGCCAAAGTTTTGATGCTCCCGCCGTTTGCCCGCCGGGAACAGACCTCTTTTGCCGATGACCGCAAACGCTATGCTGAATACTTTGCCAGAGCCTTTGAATTATCCAGTCGCACTGATGTGACATTGACTCTTGAGAGCACCGGTTACGGCAACAGCCCGATAACCACCGCCGATGAGTGTCTGGAAATCGTGCATCAGGTGCCGGGATTGAAAATAACCTTTGATCAGGGAAATACCGCTACCGCCGAAGATCCGGTGGAAGCCTACAAAAAACTCCGGGAACACGTCGTCCACTTCCATCTGAAAGATTGGAGCGTCTTTGACTGTGAAGTTCCCGGATCGGATAAAAAACGGTGCGGAAAATTTTTCCGTGATGCCACCATCGGTGAGGGGGATATGGATATCGCCTCTTTCTGGGCGGAAGTTTCACCCGCTGAAAGCCGATTGTTTGTCAACCCGGAAACCAGAGATTACACCGGTAAACGCACCCATCTGGAAACTTTCCGCAAAGTTTGTGACACTCTCAACAGTTATCCTTGCGGAAAGTGATTTTTTCCGGGTGACGGCGTTTTTTTACGCCGCCACATCTTCAGCGGTCAACTCCCTGTCGACCACTGAGCAGATACAGGCATCAGACCAGACATTTACCGCGGTTTCGATCATGTCGATGATGGTATAGATCGGCAGGATCACGCCCAGAATACCGATCGGCGCACCGATGCCGGACATCAATGAGAGTGTGAGGAAATAGCATCCCATCGGCACTCCGGCGTTGCCCACGGCGGAGATTACGGCGATCAATGCCCAGAGCAGCATCGTTCCGGGAGTAAGGATGGTGCCGCCGTTTTGCATGACAAAGAGGGAGGTTACGAGGATAAATGCCGCACAGCCATTCATATTGATCGTACAGCATACCGGGAGAATGAAACGCGCCACTTCCGGCTTGGCATTGAGATTGTTTTCGGCAGAGGCGATCGTCACCGGCAAAGTGGCGGCTGAACTTTTGGTGAAAAGAGCCATCAGCACCGCCGGGATCATCCCACGGAAAACTTTCAGCGGATTGACTTTGCGGATGAGCATGAATAACGGCAGCACTACGAAAAACTGCAATACATTACCGACCAATACCACGGCTACATATTTTCCCAGAGAACCAACGATCACTCCGGCTGACATCTGCGCGGCAAGCTGGGCGGCAAAAGCGATGATCCCCAGAGGCAGAGTCCAGACCAGAGCTTTGATCAAAATGAAAAACAACTCCTGCAATCCGAGAATACCTTTGAGCAGCACCTGAATGTTTTCTGAATCTTTAAGCGCAGCAAGAGCCAATCCGGCGGCAGCGGCGACCAGCAGGATGCTCATGACATTGCCGGAGGAAAACGGAGCGAGTATATTATTGGGGATCACCGAAAGAATGTGATCGTAAAAGGTCAGTTTACCGAGGCTTTGCGGCACTTCGCTCTGGCCGGCACGGATCAACTCCATCGGCAGATTGCCGGGGGCGAAGAATTTGTAGAGAGCCACGCCGACCAGTGTGGCGGCAAAGGTGGTCAAAATGGTGTAGACGATGGTGTGCAGAAAGATCCTGCCGGTACTTTTTTTCGCACCGAGCATGGCAAGCGTGGTCATGATCGCCAGCGCGATGGTCGGTACCGCGATGAATTGAAAGAGCCGGGTGTAGGCGGCGGCAACAAAGTTGATAAGGTCGGTCACCCATTGGCAGTTGATTCCGGCAGCGGCGGCTTTAGAGGTGAATACACCCAATGCTCCACCGATGACAAGTGCTGCGGTCCAAATGATGAATCTTTTGGTGCCGAAGCCGTTTTTTCTGACTTTTTCTGTCATTTTTTCTCTCCTTATTGTTTATTTGAGGCTGGTGAATGACCCGCGCGGCGGGTTGCGGCATATCGCAGCACTCTTTTGTCGTGCTTTGATCGCCTTATGTCATACGCTTCCCGGCAGAAAACCGGGAAAACCATGACCGGTAAACTGATCATGGGAGTTACCGTTTGTTTTGAAAATTCAATATCGTCCCCCTTACTTCCAGTGTTTCCCCGATACGCATAGCGGATAACGGCATTTTCAGGTCGCCGCCGGAAATTGCTGCGGTAATGGCGTATTCCGGCAATTCGACCAATATTCCGTAATTGAGTATCCGGGTAATCAGGCAATGGAACTTTTTGCCGGGATCTTTTGCCATCAACTCCTCCACGATCCGGATTTTCAGCCGGTCATTGGCGGTGAAGCAGGCGGCATCGATGTTTTCTTCCATCTCTGAAGCGTATGCCGCCACACTCTCAAGTGAAGATGCCGGTCTGGTTCGCTGATTGAGGTCGCAATTCCACAACTGCTGATGTACTGTCAAATCAGTATAACGCCGTATCGGACTGGTAAAGTGAGCGTAAAAAGTTTTTCCCAGCGCAAAGTGCAGATCACCTCTGGTGCTGTAAGATGCTCTTGGCAGAGAGCGCAGCAGCATACCGAGGATAAGCGGGCGGGTCTCATCATCCGGCAGAGAATCTATGAAATTCCGGCAGTTGGTACGGTTGCTGATATCACCGGGAGCAAGATGAAATGCCTCCTGCATCAAATCGGTGAACTCCATGATTTTTTCCGGCTCCGGTTCGGGGTGTACCCGGTAGATGCCGCTGACCGACTTTTGCGGCAGTTCTCTGCCGACGAATTGATTGGCGGCAAGCATGCACTCTTCGACCAACTGTTCCGACTGGCGGGAGAAGCGTTTTTCTATGCCGGTGACAATGTTTTGTTTTTCATCGCAGATCACCCGCACTTCCGGCAGCGGTAATTCGATAAACGCTTCTGTTTTCTCCCGGAACTCCCGCATTTTTCCTACGACTTGAGCCAGAATACGCAAGGTTTCCGGGATCTTTTCATCCCATTGCGGGTTGATTTCATTATGGTCAAGAAAACGCTGTACTTCATCATAATCAAGGCGTTTGGCGACCTTTACGGTGGTATGCAGACGCTTGCCGGATAAGACTTTACCATCTCTATCCACCGTCAGAAAAACCGAGTGCGCCAGAGAATCCTGCCCCTGCTGCATACTGATCTTTGCGGTCAATCCCGCCGGAAGCATCGGCAGGGTGCGTCCGGGCAGATAACAGCTGAAACTGCGCCGTGCCGCCGCTTTGTCAAAGTAGTCTTTGGGGCGGATGTATGCTGCCACATCGGCGATATGGATGCCCACTTCCCAGGTGCCGTCATCATTGGGGGTGATGCTCAATGCATCGTCAAAATCTTTGGCATCAAAAGGGTCGATGGTCAGTACAAACAGTTTCCGGCAGTCGGTACGGGGAATTTCCGCCGGAATGGTATTGATCGCTTCGGCTTCTTCCGCGGCACTGTATTTCCCCGGCAGATCGAATTCCGCCATTATTGCATCAAGATCGCCGGTGATCTCTCCTGCTTTACCGATGACTTCGACTATCGTGCCGTCGAGTTCGCCGTTTTTACCCGGAGTACACGCTATTTTTACCCAATCACCTCTTACTGCCCCTTTGCGGGAACCGTGGATGGGAAAAACTTCCGGCAGACGGTTGTTTACCGGAGAAACAAAAGATCCCTGCAGCAGTTGAGCGATAAAACTCTCTCTTGCCCGTTTTTTTACCTCCATGATTTTGGCGACCGGTCCTTTTTCGAGGTCTTCCGGATGATTTTTACGCGGCGGGAGCAGTTTTACTTCGACCGTATCGCCATCCAGAGCGTTGCCGGTGAATTTGGCGGGAATAAAGATATCTTCCGCATCATCCTGAGTATTTTCAGGAGTGAAAAAACCGTAACCGGCAGGTGCGGCGTGAAAAACTCCTGACAGGATCACGCTTTCGCGCTCCTCCCGGCGGTTTCTGGCTCTCTCTGCGATGCGGCGAAGACGCAATTTCCGTTGTTTTTTCATTTTTTATCCTCCGTGATTGCCGGTGGTAAAAGGGCAATAAAGCCTGAATCGGCGATGATCTTACGAAATTTTCCGCTTTTGAGATGGTTCAGCAGTTTTTGCAATTCGGGCGACATTTTCCGCCAGACGATGACATATTGCATGGAAAAAGGATACTTCCCGTTTGCCACTGTGGCAGTCGTGGGCATGATACCATTGATCTTCAATTGTTTTATTCCGGGCGGCAAAATGGCGATGTATCCGGTAAAGAATATGGAAGCACTGTTGATGAAAGCCAATCCGGAAGTTGCGGAATCCACCCGGAATATTTCTTCCGGCAGATCGATATTGCCGAATACCCGGCGGATAAGATTGCCCGACGGTGCCAATTCTTTCATAGCGATCCGCTGGATATCTGTATTCAAACCGTTGATCTTCCGCCAATCAGGATGGCGGGCAAGGAGGATATCCCGCACTGTTTTTGCCGGGAGATCTCCGGTCGGATTGACATCGCTGACATAGAGAGTCAATGCTTCAGCAGCAATGGGAAAACGTTTGAGGTTTCCGGCAAATCTCCGGTCAACGATCACCGCATCGAATTTATCCTCTGCCAATGCTTTTAATGCCGCTGACGGCAATTCGCGGGAAAAACTCACATTCAAATCCCCGCTGCCGGCAAGTTCCACCGCCAGAGGTATAAAGAGTCTGCCGCACGCTCCGCCTGAGGCATCGGCAAGGCGCAGGACATCACCTTTGCACATCAGTGTCGTCAGAAGAAAAACAATGGCGGAGAAAACGGATATTTTCATTTGCAAAACCGTTTTTCAAGCACCTGGAAGAGGCGGGCATTTTCTTCCGGGGTGCCGATGGTTATCCGGAGATATTTTCCCGTCACTTCACCGGGGAAGTAACGCACGATCACCGCTTCATCACGCAATGCCTGAAATGCTCCGGCACCATCCCCATCCGGCGGGGCGGCGAAGAGGAAATTCGCCTGACTCGGGATGACTTTGAAGCCGATCCCGGTCAATTTCGCGGTCAGATTTTCTCTTTCGCTGATGATTTTTGCCACGCACTCTTTGCGGTATGCCGCGTCGAGGAAGTTCGCCTTTGCCAACTCCTGAGAGAGCATATCCACATTGTAGGAGTCTTTGAGTTTCATCAATCCGTCGATCAGAATTTTGCTGCCGAATGCGTATCCGAGGCGCAGACCTGCCATCGACGAACCTTTGGAAAAAGTGCGCATTACCAGCACATTATCAAATTCAGCGGCAAATTCTGCACAGTTGTCATCGGCAAAATCGCTGTATGCTTCATCGATCAGCACGATGCCGTCAAATCCGGCGCAGATGTTTTTGACCAACTCTTTTTCTGCACAGTTCCCGGTCGGGGCGTTGGGGCGGGTGATGATGAGCAAATTGGCATTTTTTGCCTGCTGCACCGAGTCTGCCGGATAGGAAAAGCTGCCGGTATCAAGGTTTATTTTTATTACCGGGGCTCCCTGCATCGCTGCCAGCACCGGGTAGAGAGAGTAGGTCGGTTCAAAGACCGCTACCGGCAATTCCGGGGAGGTGAATGCCCGGAAGATCATGGTCAGAAGATCATCTGAACCGTTGCCGATGATCACATTTTCCCGTTTCATTCCCACTGCTGAAGCAAAAATATCCCGCAGGGCATCTGCCGTCGGATCGGGGTAACGCCGCAATCGTGCCGGGTCAAAATCGCGCAGTACTTTTATTACTTGCGGTGATGGCGGGTAAGGATTTTCATTGGTATTGAGTTTTATCAGATTGGCAACTTTAGGTTGTTCACCGGGAGTGTATCCGGCGATGGCATCGATCTCTTTGCGGAAGTAAGATTTCATTTTACAAGAACTCCGATATTCATTATAAGCACATAAAAGGCGGTAATCGCTCCGGCGGCGGCTGCCGCTGCTGCCGGATACCGGTATTTTTTGGAGGCGGCAGCTTTGCGCAGAAGGTCACGCAAACTGCAGGGTTTGGCACTGAGCCAGATGCCGGCAGTTCCCAGAATCAGGGCTATGACGGTAACAACCGCACTGCCGGGGATTTTTGCTTCAAATCCGGCATGTATCGCATCATAAGCCCAGAGGATCAGCAAAAATGCCAATCCCCTTGAGGCATAATAGTCGATGTAAAAGTAACACAGCACCGGCAGGATCACTGCCAGTGGATAGAGCAGGGGAATGAGAAATCCCGGAGAAACCGGGATCGCCAGCGGAACGCATAACAATGCGCATGGCAGTGAAAGTATGAGCCCGGCGATCTTATTGCGGCACAATTTTTCCAGATCGCCGATGTTTTTCTCTGAAGCATTGAAAAATTTCCAGCTTAAATATGCATAGACTGCGGCTGTTGCCAGAGTTTCAAACAAAAATATCACACCAGCTCTCCTTTTTTATTTATCCGGTAGAAGTTTTTTGCATTATCCGCAAAGGTTTGAGCCGCTTCTTCCGGAGTCATCCGGCGGTCGGCTCCCAATGCCTGCGCCACCAGTGCAACCATGCCCGGAGTATTGCTTCTGCCCCGGAATGGTACGGGGGCAAGGTACGGTGAATCCGTTTCGATCAGCAATCTTCCGGTCGGGATGACGGAAATCGCTTCACGGATATTGTGCGCAGCTTTGAAGGTATACATGCCGGTTACACCGAAAAAACCGCCGAGAGCCAGAAATTTTTCCGCATACTCCCGGTTTCCGGCATAGCAGTGAATGACAAATCTGCCGCCTTTGCCGGTGAAGTTTTCCAGCATCGTCAATGCATCATCATAGGCATCAAAGATATTTTCCTTATCTCTCAGATGGAGCATTGCCGGCAGATCCCACTTCAGCGCAAGGTCGAGAAACTCCTGCAGAGTCGTCAACTGGCTCTCCCGGTCAGACATGTCGTAAAAATAATCCAATCCGATCTCACCGATCGCCAGCAGTTTGGGATGATCTTTGAAGATGCTGAAATCCACTTTGGCGGTCAGTTTGCAGTATTCTTCTGCGGCGTGAGGGTGAACTCCGCAGGCGAAATATACTTCCGGAGAGTTGTCGGCAAATCCCATGGCGATTTTGGATTCTTCAAAGTCGCTTCCGGCGCAGAGCATCCGCAATTTATCGGGCAACCGGCGGAAATTTTTACCGGCAAGCTGCAAATCTTCCCGGCATCTGGCAAGAAAGTTTTCATAACTTTCTTCTCCGTCAAAGTGGAAATGTGTATCAAACAACTCCATACTGCGTTACACCCGGTCATGTGTGATTTTTATCGCTCCGGCAATGATGAATGCCACCGTCGGTGCCAAACCGCAGAACATCGGATCAAGAGTTCCGCTTTTGCCGAGCATCAGGAAAAATTGGGCGATAACGATGTAGATCACGATCAAAGCGATCGCCGAAATGATCGCCAGCATACTGCCCGTGCGCTCGTTGCGTGTGGCAAGCGGGATACCGAGGAACACCGCCAGAAAACATGACCACGGAAATGCCAGCCGGTAGTAGAGGACTGTTTCATATATACAGCGGACTCTTTCGGGCATATTGGGGTTATCCCGCAGGATCTGCATGATCAGCGGTGTCGCAAGATTATCTTTCTCTTTGACGGCATTGAGAATATCTTCCGGGCGCTCCGGCACTTCATCTGCCGGTAAGGTCAGGTTGGTGAAATTTATCGGCTGATG
>JAFVZG010000091.1 GCA_017508285.1 Lentisphaeria bacterium
ACCGAATGAACACATTTTATGGCGACACACAGAATATATCACTTACATTATGATTTGTCAAAAACATGAAACGATTTGATTGCACCCGGTGGATTTTATCACAACAAATGGGTCAATAATAATTTTTTAAAATAACAAAGGCTGCTGCTCCCCCCATTCTTACTCAAGGTCAGCAACAGCCCTGTCTTCTCTCAACCGGAAAAATTACATTTCGACCGGTTTGGTTTTGGGCAGACCGTAGACTTTGTCTTCGGTGATGCGGCCATCGGCACGCAGAACATTGAGACGCTCAAAACGCTTCATAACATTACGGATCTTGCGGATTTTGCCGCCGACACGCAGACTCGGATGCTGGGACATATTTTCACCTCTATTTTTAATTGTTGTATTTCAATATCACTTTTACAGATTACTTAATATAGCATAAAAACCGCATTTGTCAAGCGGGATATATCCTATTATCCAAATATTCTGCGCCATCTGCTTATTGATGCTTCAAAACGAATTCCACGATCGGAGACGGATCACTCAAACAGTGTGGATGATGCTTTGCTCCGGGCTTCCAGATCACTTCGATCTCTCCGCCGAGCGCCGGATAACGCTCTGCCACCACCGCAGTATTCTCTTCCGGCGGCACGACTTCGTCGGCATCGCCGCAAAGGTGAAGTATGGGGATCTTTGCCGCCGCCAGAATTTCCAGCGAATCCACCGGATTGCCGCGGTAAGCCATCGCCTCTTCTTCAGTAAAATTCCAAGCGGAAAGGCAATTTGCCCACCCTTCCGGCGAACCGGGTCCGGAACCTTTGCCGCCCGGCCAGCTTTTGAAATCGCAAACCGGATTATCAAGATAAAGACAACTGACCTTCTCCGGATTCAGTGCCGCCCAGCGGTAAACATCCAGCCCACCCCGGCTGTATCCGACCGGCACACATTTGGGATTGAATCCCTGAGTGATCATAAAATTGTAAAGCAGATCCATCCGGCGCATACACTCATCATTGCCGTAAAGTTCCGGCACTTCGATGTGGGCGATGTGCCAGCCGAGTTTCAAAAGAGCAAAATCCGCATCGGGGAATGCTCCAAAAAAGTGTACCCGCCAGAACCAGCTTTTCTTTTCATCCGGAGCAACCGGCGGCTTGACCAGACGGCATTGAAGAGAGTCTATGGTAAACTCATGACACTCAAAACCGTGCCAATCAATGATTTTTCCGGGAAAATCACACTCCATGCTCCAACCTCCTTGCAATCTTTTATCAACTTGCTGAAATATACCGCCATTCCGAAAGTTTGTCAATAGCAAAAAGAGAATTTTGAAAGTAAAAACAGTTGCAAAAACAGTCGGTGCAGGGTATATTTTATAAGCGTTTTTCCATGAGTTGATGCTCATGGCGGTTTTGCCACCCTTTTCATCCCGTATGCCACCTTTACATCATGCGGCATACGGGATATATTAAACCATGGTGTCAATAAAATATTTCAGAAAGGAAGAGAAAAATGCCGCCGAAAGTTTCGTGGAAACTGAATCTGGCGATGTTGTGGTTTTCCCAATTGGTGATCCTTGCCGGTTTTCAGGCGTTGATCCCTTTTATCCCCCTTTTCATAAAAAATGAACTCGGCGTAGTCGATCAGGATGAATTGGCTTTTGCAGTGGTGGCATTCAACTTTTTCGGAACGATGGGGTATGCCATATTCAACCCGATTTGGGGAATGCTCGCTGACCGCTTCGGGGTCAAACCGATGCTGTTAAGAGGAACATTCCTCACCTGCATATTTTTTCCGCTGATGGCATACTCCAAAACGGTTGCCGTGCTGGTGCTGCTGCGCTTTATTTCCGCATCATGTGCCGGTACAACGGCGGCATCCCAAACCATGATCGTCCGCAATACGCCCAATGAACATCAGGGGTTTGCCCTCGGAATGCTGACTTCGGCGATTTTCGGCGGAGCGATGCTGGGCTATGTGATCGGCGGATTGCTGATATACTACTTCGACTATACGGTGGCATTCTGGGTATGCGGTATATTTTATCTGCTCGGCGGCATATCCATCCTTTTCACCAGAGACGGAGCGATCCAGACTCCGACGGTCAAGAAGAAAAAACATTCCACCGGAAGCATATCCATGCTGACACCGAAATTCAGCAGAGCAGTCTGGGTATTGCTCGGAGCATTTTTGCTGATCGGACTGGTGAGAAACTTTGAAGTGCCGTATATCGCTTTGCAGGTGGAAACTTTGACCGATAAAAATTCAGCGGCATTGTGGACGGGGATCACCAGCGCAGCAGTTTGCGCAGCAGCAATAATTTCCGGAATCGTCAGCGGTTATCTGGTCGATCGTCTGCCGGTGGTAAAGATACTGATCCCGGTACTGCTGATATCTGCAGTGGGATTACTGCTGCAGGGATGGGCAGAAAATTTATGGATATTCTGCGGAGCGAGGGTGCTTTTGTATCTGGCGGCAGGAGGATTGCAGCCGGTATTCCAGAAGGTGCTTTCTTCAGTAACTCCGCAAAGGAAACGGGGCGGTGCATTCGGTTTCGCCTCCTGCTTCCAATCGCTCGGCGTCATGCTGGCGGCGGTTTTAAGCGGAGAAGTATTCCGCCACCGGGGAACGGAATGGGTATTTTATGCCGGAGGAGTGCTGTTTATCTTGACTTTGCCGGTTTTTATCAAATCGGTAAATTTTGCGATGAGCCCGGTAAAATTCCGCCGCCCCCGCCGCCAGTTGACAGAAAACTGACAGTTTTTTGCACAAAACGCTTGCAAACTGAAAAAAACGGGCTATATTATATGCCAACTGCTTTATGCGGAGAGATGGTCGAGTGGTCGAAGGCGCCACATTGGAAATGTGGTGTACTGCAAGGTACCGAGGGTTCGAATCCCTCTCTCTCCGCCATTTTTTTTGCCTTGATTTCAAGGCAAAAAAATATGAAGCCTGAAAAGGCTTTGCTTCATACCGCATCTGCGGTGCTTCATATTTTGCGGCAATGCCGCAAAATGCTTCATACGCCGACTGGCGTGCTTCATAAAAATGAATGCTTTTCAG
>JAFVZG010000092.1 GCA_017508285.1 Lentisphaeria bacterium
CCCTGCACCCCGGCGCCCGCCAAAGCGGGGTTTGTACTTGGTATTGAGAAGTTTTTTGTGCGTGGTCAGCCGGGGAATTTGCGTCTGCACTCAGACCCACTGCCGCCTTTTCCGACGGCAGGTGGGATCTTCGAGTGCATCCGCGACTTGCCATCGGGGAGAAGTTTCTCCCCGAACCCCTTTCGCACCGTCCTTCACAGGCACGGTGCATCTTTTCTGCAGTCTGAGTTATGGCTGCTGTTCCTCCGTTGTCGTCAATTTGCCGTTTGCCGATGGATCATCCCCGCATGTCCATTCAGTCCATAATGTCCATTTAGTCCATTTTTGGTGGTCAACGCCGATCAAGCCAGCCAGAGTTTGCGGTAATTTACGCACTCTCGCCGTTTCCCTGCAAAACAAAAGAGGCTGCAGTTTTGCAACAGCCCCCTTCAGGTAATCTTATGTTAAAAATAGATGTTGAGATCACAACAATTTGAAATGCGCCGACTGTATTTCAGCCACACAGGGACGACCGGCACCATCGCAAACGACATTCGGGGTCATTTCTCTGGTGATACCGTGCAGGAAATTGCTTTTGCTGCCATCGATTTTAACAGTTCCGTCATCGCTCAAAGTGACGATCGCGCTGAGAGGATCATCCCAGATGATCTGATGATTGGCAAGTTCATAGTCGTCGCACAACTCTTTCGGGAAGAGGTCGTGAGCCAGATTGAGCCAGTCGAAACTGGCAGAGTTGACATCAAAATAGACCACATTATCCAGAATCCGGATATGATCACGGTGGTGATGGCCATTGCATGAGAGGATCACTTTTCTGCCGTTGGCATTGGCATTGCTGATAATTTTCCGGATTTGCGGTTGATTGAATGTACCGCTGCCGCCGAGGGCGTGCCGTTCCAATGAAGCGTGGCTGAAAAGCACACACTGACCGGGAGCGGTGGCAATGGCATCGGCAAGAAAATCCATCTCTTCCTGCGGCATGGTTTCCCGGGTTCCCGGGAAGTCAAAATAGTTGCGGTACTGGAAGTGGGTTTGACCGCTGCCGGTACCGTAATAGTTGGTATCCAGCACAATGAAACGGAAGTTGTTGACATCAAAGAAGTAGTATTCTTTGGGCATATTGTATGCCTTGAGAACCTCTTTCAATGCGGCACCGTCGGTATCGTGATTGCCCATCGTATGGTAAAGCGGTACCGGATAATTTTTTATATCCTCAAAGATTTCCGTAAATGTACCGCAGGAGTGGTTGAAGTCTCCCAGACTGACCGCAAAATCGACTTTTTCTTCTTCGGCACGCTTCATTATTTTGCGGAGTTTATTTCTGGCATCGGTATAAAAGACTCCAGGGTAGTGATGAAGATCGGCAAAGACAAGGAATTTTACTTGGTTCATTTTTACATTCAGTTAGAGTTATTGTTTTTCAATTGTGCTCAGCTATAACTTAGCATTACCGGGCAATTTTTTCAAGATTGCCCGGTAATAATTTGCCGTATAACTCAGTTTTCAGACGGTGTCAATTTGAACCAGTAAGTGGAACCGGCTTCTCCGGCGACCGGTATTTCCGTGACACCGGAGTAAGTACGGTTGTTGAAAAGGTTGACCACATCGGCTTTGAAAGGCATTTTGAAGGTGGTATTACCGCCTTTAAGACAATGCACCATCATAAAGTTGCCGTTGGTTTCACATTGATAACCGCTCTCTGCTGCAGCATAAGCACCGGCTTGTCTGGCAAGATGGTTGAAGTACTCCGGTGACAATCCGCCGGATTCTCCGATATATACTCCTTTCCATGAACCATGATTTTTTTCGGCGATCGCCGGTTTGTTGTTAGCGGCGAAACGGGCAAGCACTTTCACTCCGTCACCCGGTTCGGCGTAAACGATCCTCATATTGTCGTACCACGCCGGTTTGGTCTGCGGGTGGACATCTTTTTTATTCATCCACGGAGAAATGACATTGAATTTCATCTCCGGTTCGGCGATGACATGATGATTGTTGGAACGCTTGCCGGCAACGATTTTGAATCCGGTAACTTCGCTGCCCTGCAGTCTGCCGGTACCGGAAAGAAAGATCAAAGTCCGGTTGTTGTTTTTCAAAGATTCCAGCAGTTTGGCGCGCCTGGCATCGATCTTATACATCGCTCCGAAAATCAGCACTTTGAAAGATTTTGCCAACTCAGGGTCAGCCAGCAGATCGTTGAGTGAATAACAGGCAAAAGGCACTCCGGCGGAACCGGCAAATGCGAATTGTTCCGGAATGAGCATGGTCATATCAAACATCCACTGCGGCGAGGGGAGGTTGCGCAGGAACATCGCATCATCATCGATCACCAGTGCCGCATCCGGATGCCATGCCGAAGGTCTGGTTTCCGCCAGCATCTGTCCGGTTTTTGCACTTGATTTGATATCCTGCAAAATGGCTTCATGATTGAACCATCCCGGAGCCATATCCAGATACCAGAAGCCCATATCCCTTGCGAACATGATTCCGGCAAGTTTGCGGTTGGCACTCTGCCACATAGCTGAGTCGATCATCAATCCCCAGGATATACTCATGATCTCCTTTTCCCATGACGGAGCGGCATTCCAGGTGCGGATATCGAATTCATCGGTATAGATCTTTCCGTGGAGATGGAATGA
>JAFVZG010000093.1 GCA_017508285.1 Lentisphaeria bacterium
CCCTCTTTGATTTTGGGTTCAAAGTCGGCAGTTACCTTCAAGGCGATAAAGTCGATGATCGACTGATTGTACTGTTTTTCCTGTGCTTCAAACGCCATTTTCACGGCGTCTGCGATCTTTTTGAGATCGAAATCGATGTTTTTTCCGTTACGCTTCTGTACCTGATACATTTTTCCTTTTCCGTCCTTTCGTTTTTCTTCTCTATCTGTCAACAACCATTTATAAATATTTTGTCACCTGCCGCGGATCTCCGCAACGGGAATAAATTTTCTTACTTCCGTCAAAAATTCTTTAAGTTTCTCATCGCTCACAGCGAATTTTTCCGCATCCCCTCCGAGGATATCCCCGGAGTCTTTGAAACCCTGCAAAAAGTAACGCTTTGCTCCGGTCAGCCATTGACCGATAGCGGTAAAGTCTGCCGTTTCATGCAGATTGCCGGTGACGGTGGTGCGGAATTCATAATCCACCCCGCCGCCAAGCAGCATTTTCACACTCTCCTGAACCGGCGCCCAATTGTCAACTCCGCTGGTCAACGCATATTTCGCCGGCGAATTTTTTATATCCATCGCCACAAAATCCGCAAAACCGCCGTCGAGCAACTCTTGCAGACGATCCGGAAAAGTGCCGTTGGTATCCAACTTCACTTTGTAACCGAGAGCCTTTGCCGCCTGAGCAAGCAAAAGGGTATCCCGGTGGAGCAGCGGTTCACCGCCGGTGATGCAGATGCCGTCAAGGCGTTTGCCGCGCTCTTCCAGAAACTCCAGTATATCAGCGAAACTGCATTCAAGATCAGATTCGCTGCCGGTCACCAATACCGGATTATGACAAAACGGACACCGGAAATTACAGCCGCAGGTGAAAACCGTGCAGGCAAGGTATCCCGGATAATCCAATAAGGTCAATTTGCGCAATCCGAACCGCATTTCAATAACTCTTTTTTTATCTATTTAACACAATATGTAGTAAAATGCGGCGAAATCGCTCACAATATCTTGTATGTGTTTCAATATATCATCTATCTGATATTTTGCAAGTATCAAAGTGGTAAAATCAATAAATTTTTTTTTGCTTTGAGGAGAAAAAAGTTGTGCCGCCGCAGCAATGTCAGCCGGGGCGGCAGAGACCGGATACGGCAATCCGGCAAAAGTCAGGAAAGAAAGCGGCAGTTACTGCTCTTGAATACCGGCGACGGCGAAATTTCCGGCGATCTCATCCAGTTTGGCAAGATACCAGGCGGTATTTTCATCTCTTTCGCCCTGATTGTCAGCCAGCAGCCGGCAGTTGCCGACCACCGGCAGTTTGGCTTTGGTGCCGGTCATATAGAATCTGACCTTGTCACCGGCTTTGAACTCTCTGCCGGAAGCCAGTGCCAATTCGTATGGCGCAGAACGGCGCCCTTTGCCTGAAGCAAGTTTTTTCCGGTAATTTTCCGGTGAATCGCTCAAAATCTCACTCTTTGCCAGATCTTCCAGAGCGACAGTGTGATTGCTTATGGCATTTTTCCAGAAATGGTAACTGCGCACGGCTCTTTCCGGATCATTGTGCAGAAATCCGGAAGCGATATCAAAGATGAATTTCCTTTGAAACCCCTCAAGCGACCGGGATTTCAACGCCGCCCCGGTAAGATGGATCGTGCCATCCGGGGATAACAGGGCATAATTTTTCGCTTTGTAGGAGTACATCGCGGAATACTCTGCATCAAATTCCAACTCTATTCCGGGCGGGAGCACAGCATTGAGTGCATCATCCAGAGCATTATTGTCATTTTCCGGGATCTGAAAATAGATACCGTCAGTATCCGCTTCGATGACCACCGCATTGTTTTCAAGAAGGGTGGAGATCAATTTATTAAGCAAATTTCTGCCGGCGGCAGTTACTTTTTCCGCCAGCGTGTAATCATTGAATGCCCCCTGCGCGAAGCCAAGATAGCCGTAAAATGAGTTTATCAGTATCTTGAAAGAACTCTGCAATGATTCCAATTGCTGTCTGGCACTTCCCGGCGGCAGAGTTTTTGCCTGATCTTTGGCACGCAGACGGAAAGTGCGCAATTCATCCAGTTTTTTCAGAAATATTCCCGCCTCATCCCGGCAGGGGTTTTCTTTGAAACTCAGCAGCAGAGAAGGATAAAGCGAGCGCACATCACAGTGGCGCACCCGGTGGAAGACTCCGGCCTTTTCCATACTTGAGATCGCTCCGGCGTATGGTCTGGGAGACTCCGGCAGGGGTATGGCACGGCGCAAGCGCAGATATTCCGCACAGAGCAGGGCATCCAGCGCACTGCCGGAACCGCGCAGGATACTTTCCTGAAATCCCAGCGGCAGAGAACGGGTTCTATAGAAGTATGCCGGGAGCAGTATTTTTGACAATTCCCGCAGTATTTCCGGCACACTTCCGCCGGGAAGCGCAAAGTATTTCTGCAGTGATATCAGGTCGTGATCTTCCAGATCCCGGTGGGCGGCATCATACAGCTGCACCAGATGGAGCAAATCGACCACATGTCTGCCGGCAAGCGAAAATCTCTGGTAACTGTACTGCTTTTCCCCGGCAGAGTAGCGCGATTGCTTCGTGGTAAATCCCCTGCCATCCCTGCCGCACTCAAGCGCGATCTTCAGCTTTTTTGCCCGGCGGGTCAAAAGCGGCAGATCTTCCCGGCAGCAGTTGAATCCGGTCAGCACATCCGGATCAAAAGCCGTCACCACCTGAGAAAAACTCCGGATGATCTGAGCTTCATCGCCGGTAAATTCCTCCGTTTTTCCGGATGTATCGGCGATCTTCACCGCCGTGATCTTTTCTCCGTCACCGGTTACGGCGAACTGCATCTGCCGCAGAGAATCAAACTCCATATTTTCAAAGAGACGGCAGTTACTGACGGTCAGAGCCTGCTGGAGCAGACTGTTGAAAACCATTACTCCGGGCAGTTTTTTCAACTGCGGCAGAAGTTCATTGTACTCTTCAAAGGAGGCAAAAAACGCCATCCGGCAGAAAAATCCTCCGCCGGAAAGCGTTTCGATCCGGATATCTCCGGGTATTCCGGCATCGGCACTCAGCAGAACAAAAGGGGAAAACGCCTCTTTTTCCACCCGGAAACCATCTCCCTCGTGGAAATAGAATTCAACCATTCCCCCCGCAACTTCTGCCGCAACTGCCGATCGCATATCAGCAGATCACCGTTGCCAGTGAGAAGCCTTCGCCGTTATCCATGGCGGCGGCACTGGTCACCGGCTGTTCAAAATCAGCGAAAACACCGCCGTTGACCACATAATGAGCGGCGCAATCCTGACAGGCGGCATCAAATTCCCGGTCAACGTTGCCGTCGCTGGGAGAATTTTTCTCGTAGGTTGAGATATAACGGGCAACCCCCGGTTCGAGCGCAAATTCACGAACCAGTATGCCGTCTTTGCGGATGATACCCAGATAACCGAGTTTGGAAATTCTTCCGGCGACCGCCACGACCCGCGGGGTATCCAGAGAATCTTTTTCGTAATCCATCGCCAGCAAGCCCAATGCAATGGCATCACGCACCGGCATGCCCATGGCGATCTTTTCAGTGATGGGATCGGTCTGGGAACCATTGGTGGCAACCGCCCATTCACCGGCGATCCGGAGGCAGTTGTAACTGATGTAAGGATTCTTTGCGAGGTCGCTCTCTGCGCCGGGACGGGGCACGATGGCGATCTTGCCGTTGTTTTCCACCGCCTGACGGTTGGGGAATGAACGGGATGACACCCGGTACATAGCGCACACTTTTTCGTTTTTGGTCATGCCGAATGCGACGATTCTGCCGATATACATGATTAAATCTCCCTGGTTGGTTATGGTTTGAGTTTGGCTGATTCATTCAAAAGGGCGAAGTCCGCCAGTACAATGGCGGTCATCGCTTCGATCACCGGAATTATCCGCGGCACGATGCAGGGATCATGCCTGCCGGTGATCCGGATGGTGCTTTCTTTACCGGCAGTATCGACGGTCTGCTGTTCAAGAGAGATCGACGGGGTCGGTTTGACCGCCACCGAAAATCTGATTTCCGCGCCGGTGGATAAGCCCCCGGCGATGCCGCCGGCATGGTTGGATGCCAGACGGAATCCGGCGGTCATGGGGTCATTGTTTTCACTGCCGCGCATTTTGGCGGCGGCGAATCCGGAACCGAATTCTACTCCTTTGACCCCGCCGAGACTGAAAATGGCATGGGCAAGAACCGCATCAAGTTTATCAAAAACCGGTTCACCCCAACCGGCAGGAACATTGCTGACGGTGCAATTTACTATCCCTCCCACACTGTCACCGGCAGCAGCGGCGGCGGTGACCGCTTCCGCCATTTTCACTGCGGCAGCGGCATCGGGGGAACGCACCGGATTTTTTCAATTTCCGCGCGGTCAAAACATTCGGCTCTGACACCGGCGATTTCCGAAGCATAAGCACAAATATCTATCCCGTAAGAGGATAACAGTAATTGTGCCACTGCTCCGGCGGCAACTCTGGCACAGGTCTCCCTGCCGGAAGAGCGTCCGCCGCCGCGTACATCGCGGATGCCGTATTTGGCAAAATAACCGTAATCGGCGTGCCCCGGACGGAAAATTCCGGCGATATCACTGTAATCTTTGCTCCGCTGGTTGGTGTTGCGTATGATCATCGCCAGCGGAGTGCCGGTGGCAATGTCATCGAGCACACCTGAAAGTATCTCCACCTGATCGCTCTCCTGCCGGGCGGTAGTCATCTTTGACTGCCCCGGACGGCGGCGCGCCATCTGGCGGGCGATAAATTCCCGGTCGATCTTCAACCCGGCGGGAACTCCGTCGATAACCACCCCGAGAGCTTCCCCGTGGGATTCTCCGAAGGTGGTGATTTTGAATATATTGCCGAAACTGTTGCCGCTCATGGAAAAATATTCTCCGTTACATTCGGGAATCCGGCCGGACGATCTGGGTGCCGACTCCGGATTCAGTGAAGATCTCCAGCAGCAGGGCATGCGGTATCTTGCCGTTGATCATGAGCACTTTATTGATCCCGGATTCCAGAGCCTTGACACAGCCCTGGATCTTGGGCAGCATGCCGCCGGAAAGAATCCCGCGGCTGACCAGATCGGGAATATCGGTGGTATGAATGGTCGGAATGACCGAATTTTCATCATCTTTATCTTCCAGAACTCCCGGCACATCACTGACAAATACCAGTTTGCGGGCGTGGATGGCTTCTGCGATCTTGCTGGCGGCAGTATCGGCGTTGATATTGTAGATATTGCCATCCAAACCGGAACCCAGAGGTGTCACCACCGGGATCTTCCCTTCGGCGAGAGCTTCAAGGATGGGGGAGGTATTCACGCCGACTACTTTGCCGACAAAACCGATATCCTCTTCAACTCCGGAAACCGGGTCTTTGCTCAGGGTCTTTTCGGCGCGCAGCACCTCTTTGCCGGAGATCGCCGCCATTTTGCCGCCGGCATCTCTGCCGAGGCTCACCAGCTGGGAGTTGACCTGATTGTGCAGCACATCATCGACGATCTTGATGGTTTCGCCGCAGGTGTAACGCAGACCGTTGACGAATTTCACCGGAATACCCTTTTCTTTCAGCGCGGCAGAGATGGCTTTGCCGCCGCCGTGAACCACCACCGGAGTAATGCCGATGGCTTCCAGCATGACGATATCCCGCATGGCACCGGCGACCAATTCCGGCTCTTCCATCACACTGCCGCCGAATTTCACCACCATCAATGAACGGCGGAACCGCTGGATATAAGGCAGGGCTTCCACCAATACATTGGCTTTTTCGATCAGATTTTCCATGAAACTCATAATTAATCTTCCTTATTTTCCTGAATTCCCCGCATGGAAAACTCACATCCGCAATAATTCTGCCGGTAGAAACCGTATTTCAATGCGATATTCCTGCCGGTCAGATAACCGTTTTTTTTCTTGAAGTCGCGCGGTTCAAAATTCTCCCAGCGGCTTCCGGTCTCAAAGATCACTTTGCTCGATTTGCGCGGACTGACGGTCAAAGTGGTGGCAAATGCTCCGCCTGATGCCATTTCCGCACTCCGTTTCAAGTTGAATTCAAAACACTTGCGGCATCTTGCCCCGCACTCCGGTTCATTTTCCAAACCGGCGACGGCCTGCAGCCATGCCTCATGGTCGTAGGGATCGACGATCAGCGGCAGATGGTATATTTCCGCCAAACGCTCAACCTCTTTGAGCCGCTTATCGAATTCCGCCTGCGAATTCAAATTGCTGTTGGAGTAAAACAAAGTAACTTCCCGGTCATCACCGGTGCCCATTTCCGGGCGATCCACACAGCCGCCGCCGCAAGGGGCGCAGCAGATATGCAGCAAGAGACGGCGATTTTCCGGCATTACTTTTTTCTCCGCAAGGGTCAATTGAAACCTGTCTGTTATGTAACATAACACAAAAGCCTGTCTTTTACAAGAGGAACAGGCAAAATTATGCTTATTTCGCCGGATTCAGAAGCGGGATTTTCAGGGCAGACGGAGCATTTTTTCGGCACAGCGGATGCCGTCACAGGCGGCAGAGATGATACCGCCTGCCAGACCGCAGCCTTCACCGGCACAAAAGAGATGCGGCAGAGAACTTTGCAAAGTTTCCGCATCCCGCAGGAATTTGACCGGTGAAGATACACAGCTTTCCACGCCGATGAATTTGCCGTGCCGGATAAATCCGGGTACCCGGCGGTCAAAATCTTTCAACGCCGCCGCCAGAGCCCGGTGCAATTCACCGGGAATGATCCGGTCGATCCTGCCGGGTCCGATCCCGACCGCCGTCGGAGTGCGGCGGTTTTTCAACCCCGCTTCGCCCCGCAAAAATGCCGCCGCATCCTGCGCCGGAAGAGTGTAATCCCCGCCGCCGGAAGCAAAACACTCCATCTCAATTTTTTCGTAAAGACGGTCGATGTCGGCAAGTGAACCGGTCTCTTCCGGAGAAAAAGTACAGATCAAACAACTGTTGGCAAACTCTTCCGAGCGGGCAAAACGGCTCATCCCGTTGGAGATCGACCGCTTTTCCCAGGCGGTGGCATTGACCACCTCGCCGCCGGGACACATGCAGAATGAGGCAGTGTGGCGGGGATAACGGCGGGATATCAGATGGTATTCAGCGGCACCGAGGGCTTCCGGGCGGGTGGTGTGATACATGGCACGGTCGATCAATTCCTGCGGGTGTTCGATGCGGCAGCCGATCTGAAACGGCTTCAAACTCCATGCCACGCTGCCGGTGAGATTTCTCACCAGATATCTGCCGCCCAGACCGGGGGCAAGAAGTACCGCCGGAGCGGTGATCACTTCACCGGAAGCGGTTTTCACTCCGGCGCAGACCCCATTGGCAGTGTGGAGGGAAACCACTTCGGTATTGAAGAGGAATTTACCGCCGAGTGCTTCGATTTTTTTCCGCAACCCGGCGGCGATAAGCGGCAGATGATCACTGCCGGTATGGGCGCGTTTCTGCCAGAGTATTTCAGTTGGTGCTCCGCATGAGACCATGACCTCTTTCACCCATTGCGCCCGGAGATCCCGGGTGCCGGTATAAAGTTTGCCGTCAGAAAAAGTTCCGGCACCGCCCTCCCCGATCAGAAGATTGCTTTCCGGATCAAGTATCCTGCTGCTGAGAAACCGTTGGTAATCTTCCGTGCGTTTTTCCACCGGTTTTCCCCGGTCGATGATCACCGGTTCACAGCCTGCCTGCGCCAGAACCAATGCGGCAAATATCCCTGCCGGGCCGGTACCGATCACCAGCGGATGCTTCAAAAATGTTTTTTCCGGTATATCCGGTTCAGCGGCTCTGAATGCGGCAAACTCTTCCGGTGCGGAATCAGGTATTTTGTCACCTTCGACTTTCAATGTCAGAAGCAGTTTCGGGCTCCCCCGGCGGGAGTCGATGGAAGCCGACAATATCTCCGCCGCAGTGATATTTGCTGCCGGGATACCGGTTTTACCGGCAGTCAATGCAATAAGATCATGCTGCCAGTTTTTTTTCAAATTCACCGTATCGATGATAAGATCTTTGATCAGCAACGCCATGATTTTACCCTCTGGGATGGAACTTGCGGTGCAATGCGCTCAGATGGCTCCGGTCGACATGCGTGTATATTTCGGTAGTGCCGATATCAGCATGCCCCAACATCTCCTGGATCGCCCGCAGATCAGCACCGTTGGCAAGCAGATGACTGGCAAAACTGTGCCGGAGTGTGTGAGGGTGGATATTCTTGTTTATCCCGGCGCGCGATGCCGCCTCTTTGATGATCGCCCAGACTCTTTCCCGGTCGAGTTTCCGGGCACGGCGGGAAAGAAAAAGCCACGGTGAAAGCGGGATCGCTTCACTCAACTCCACTCTTGCCGTGCAGATGTAGCGGTGCAGAAGTTTCAATACTCCCGGTGCCGCCGGTACGATCCGCTCTTTGGAGCCTTTGCCGACGACCCGCAAAAGCAGGTTGTCAAAGTCGATATCTCCGGCTTTGAGTGCCGTCAATTCCGATACCCGCAGACCGGAAGCATAGAGTAAATGCACCATCGTCCGGTTGCGCAGTTCCAGAGCATCCCCATTGACAGGAAAAGCCTCCAAAAGCGCATCCACCTCATCCAGAGAGAGGTGATCCGGCAGTATCCGCCACAATTTCGGGGTATCCAGCAGAAGCGAGGGGTCACCGGCGATAAGTTTTTCATTGGCAAGATAACGGAAAAACATCCTCAATGCCGCCAGATGGCGGGCGATGGAGGAACTTTCCATCCCGCGGTCACGGAGAAAATCCAGAAAATCCAGCAGCATATCCCGATCAGGTATCCGCCAGTCATCCACCCCGTTATCCTGCAAAAATGAGGCAAGATTCCGCAAATCAGTGCCGTAAGCGGTGATCGTATTGCGGCTCAAACCCCGTTCAATGGAGAGGTGTTCGAGGAAATAAGTGATAAATTTTTCCATCTCACAACTTCAAATCATCCAATGCGCTCCACGGCGAAACTGCTCCGGCGGCACTGCCGGTATCACAATGGCATTTGCCTTTATTCAAATCTTTGCCGCAAACCGGGCAAAGACCGGCGCACTCCGGAGAACAGAGGGGATTCATCGGCAGAGCCAGCAGCAGTTCTTCGCGCAGTTCCTCACCGGCATCCAGCTCTTCCACTGATTCCGGAACTTCCAGAAAAAGGTGGATTTTTCCGCTGGAAAGGGTGAATGAGATATCTTTCAGGCAGCGGCCGCACCGGGCAGTCAGGGGAACAGAGAGCATACCGGTGATCAACACCCCGCCGGAAACCAGCGCGGCGGTCAGATCATAAGAGACATCACCGGCGGCAGCAAAATCATCTTCCGGAGCAAGATCAAGAAACTCCGGGGGCAGAGTTCCGGATTTGACGACCGGATTTTTTTCCAGAGCGGAAACGGAGAAACAGATCACTTGACCACCTCCGGGAAATTCTCCGGATCATCGGTAAATTCAGCGTATTTGCGGATGACATCCATAAAGATCCTGCCCTCATCTTCTGAGAGGGTGGAAAAAAAACAGGTGGTCAATTCGTCGAGCTGTTTTTCGCAGATCTCAAAGCGTTTCTGCAGATTTTCACCGACAAAAAGGCGCACAGCACGGCGGTCGGCAGGGTCGTTTTTGCGGATGATCGCTCCTTTACGCACCAGAGTATCCACCATTTCGCTGGCGGCGGCGGGGGTGATATTCAGCTTTTCAGCCAACACTTTCAGATGAACGCCGTTGCTGCTGTCGTGATTCAGGGCGTAAAGAGTATCTATCGCCCGCATCTGACTTAAGGTATAGTGGAATATTTCCGTCGGTATCTGCTTGGAGAAGAACTCCTTGACCCGCAACTCAATACGGCGCATATTCCGACGCAATTCACTGATTTTTTCCTGCATATCCGCATCCCCTGAATGTTGTTATTTCTTCCGCTTCACGATACCTGATAATAAGATACTCTTAATAAAGATAAAATGCAAGTCATCCGCCTTATAAAAATCATACATTTCCCCTGAGCGTCTGCCGGCATACGCTCTGCATGCAGACTGCTCCCACAATTTCCCACAATTTCCCAAAAATTCCCACAATTTTCCAAAGGCTGTAACGCACGGTTGTCATTTTTCAAGCAGAATCACCCTTTATCAGACTGCGGGCGTTTTGGGGGAGCATGCAAACAGCCGCCCGAGACAGTTGCTCTGTGATAAAAATTCATTCTGCTCCTTGCAGTAAAAAGTTCTTAATGCTATATTATATAAACATCGTGTATATAACCCTAAAAAAATTACAGGAGAGAAAATGAGTAAATCATTCATCGTCCGTCCGGAA
>JAFVZG010000094.1 GCA_017508285.1 Lentisphaeria bacterium
CCTTTGAGCAAAAGGCGTTTATTGTAAGCCATGATTCAGATCTCCTCGTAAATGGTGATGGCACCCGGTTCGGGGCATTGATAGAAGCATGAACCGCAACCGATGCAGTTGCCGGGATTATCCACTGTTACAGCGAAGTACCCCTGAATATTCAGTTCTTTGCCGCGGGCAATGAGCTTTTTCGGGCAGACGGCGATGCAGCGGTAACAACCTTTGCATTCATCTGTCGCAATTTCGATACGGAATTTTTTTGCCGCCATAATGAAATCCTCCTTATTAGAGCGGAATTGCAATATCTTGTCAAATCATTTAATATATCCTTTAATGAGTTTTTTTTCAAGTGCAGTGTAAAAAAAACGGTTTTTTTTGAGAAAATGGTTTGACAAATCATCTTTGAGGGGTTATGTTATGATTACAACGACGGCGTGGTAGCCAAGAGGTTAGGCAGCGGTCTGCAAAATCGTTTAGATCGGTTCGATTCCGATCCACGCCTCCAATCGTCATTCAGCAGGTGGAAACACCTGCTTTTTTTGTGTATTTTTTACCGTATCGCGGGAATTTTCCGTGAGTTGCAGTCTGCGTTTTGCTTGCAGACAAATCACCACCATGTTAAAAGGTCAGGATCGCCAGATATTGCAGGATCGCTCCGGCAAGCACGAAAAGGTGCCAGACTGCGTGGCAGAACTCTTTTTTGCCGATGTAAAAGATTACTCCGCCGGTATAGGAGATCCCTCCGGCGAGCAGCAAAAGCAATCCTTTGCCGCTCATATTGGCGATCAGGTCACGGGCAATGAAAATGCACGCCCAGCCCATGGCGATATAGAGAACTACTTCCAGAAAGTGGAATTTATTGGCAAACAGCAGTTTGCCTGCGATACCCAGAAGTGTCAGGGCGATAAGCGTGAGCAGTACGATATATCCTGCGGCAGTTTTTACTGCTCCGGTTATCAGCGGGGCGTATGTGCCGGTGATAAGCAGATAGATGGCGCAGTGATCCACTTTTCTGGCATGCACTTTGAGTTTTTCAGACCGGCAGAGATGATAAAATCCTGAAGCTCCAAACATCAGGATCAGAGAGACCCAGTAAAAAATCAATCCGCCGGTAAAAAGGGTATCATTTTTCTCTGCCGCCAGCCGGATAAACTGCGATCCCCCGGCGATTGCCAGCAAAACTCCGGCAAGGTGGGAATATGCACTGAACTTTTCCTCTCTTGCCGAATAATGCTTGATCTTTTGCGGCATACCGGTTTACCAACGGATAAGCAGGGCTGCCCAGGTCAGACCGGCACCGAAACTGGCGGTGAGGATCAGATCGCCTTTTTTGATCTTTCCTTCCCGGTTCAATTCATCCAGACAGATACCGATGGATGCGCTGGAAGTATTGCCGAAACGGTCGACGTTGAGGTAAACTTTTTCGGGAATGCCGAGTTTATTGGCAACGGCATCGATGATCCGGCGGTTTGCCTGATGGGGGATCGCCCAAACCACATCCTGCGGATCGACACCGCTTTTTTCCAGAACATTGCGGCAGGCACTGACCATGGAAGTGACTGCCAGCTGGAAGGTTTTTGGACCGCCCATTTTGATGAAGTGTTTTTTCTCATTGACACTGTCGACCGTCGGAGGGCAGGCACTGCCGCCGCCGGGAACGATCAGAATGTCTGAAACTGAGCCGTCAGCGGCAACTTCTCCGGCAACATAGAAATCCGGAGTATCCGGATCACCGTCATTTTCCAGTACGACCGCCGCTGAACCGTCGCCGAAAAGCACACAGGTCGAGCGGTCGCTCCAATCCACCAGACTGGTCATCTTTTCCGCACCGATCACCAGCACCCGCTTGTAACCGAGGGGCGAAGCCATCATGCCGTAAGCGGTATTGAGAGCGTAGAGAAAACCGGAGCATGCCGCTTCGATGTCAAAACAGGGGCATTTGGGGGCGCCGATCTTGCGCTGAACCAGCGCGGAAGTGCTGGGGAAAGGATGATCCGGCGTCACCGTGGAAACGATAATAAGATCGATCATGTCGGCGGTGATACCGGCATTTTCCAGAGCATTTTGTGCCGCGACGGCAGCCATATCGCTGGAAGTCTGATCGGATTCTGCGATATGCCGCTCTTTGATGCCGGTACGGGTAACGATCCACTCATCAGAAGTGTCGACCATTCTTTCCAGATCGGCATTGTTAAGGATTTTTTCCGGAATACAGCGACCGGTACCGATGATTCGTATGCCCATAATTGATTTCGTCTTTCTGTCATAGGGTAAAAATAGTACATTCGTTTCAAATATACACCCTGATTTTACAAATATCAACAGAAAAAGAGACGGTATCCGGAAAATTTTCAATAAAAGTTTGATTTTTTTATATATGACGGAAGTCTGAAGTATTTAATTGATGATGACTTCCGGAGGAATTACCGAAATAAATTCTTTGAATCCCGGTTTTTGGCACAAATCCAGAAAACGCAGAAGTTCCTGATAAAAAAGATCGTACCGCTGACGGATCATGGTTATTCCGGGGATCCCGGCGGCATTGGCGGAGTATTCAAATGCCAGCAACTGGAAGTCTCTGCCCGGTTGAAGCCGGAGATTTTGAGCGTATTGCAGCAGCGGCAAAAGCAAATCACTATTTAAAACGCAGATTCTGGCAGGAAGGTTCCGGAATAGTTTCCCGGCGGCAGCGATATCATTTTGCGGCTCGGTGAATGGAGCTGTAAGGGTGCTGTCGGGAGAAACATTCAAGTTGTATTCTGCGCATACCTGATAAAAACAGCGCAGCCTCTGCTCCTGATAAGGATAATTGAGCGACGGGGTTCTGGATATCAGGCTCAGGCGGGAATCATCCGCAGTCATCAGGAGTTTCAATCCTTCTTTGAATCCGGAGATCACATCGGTACAGATCCGGTTGAATCCGTTGAATTCCCGGTTTATCACGATCAGCGGGATGCGGCGGCTTTTCAGATAATTCATCAATGGCAGCTGCTCAAAGCCGGGGTTGATGAATACGGATACACTATCCAGCTGGCAGAGCGTTTCGCATTCGCCATCGGCGCGATCTGAGGCGATGGTCTCTATCGGCATGGTCAGGTCGGCGGCATCGAGCAGAAGACAGCTGAATGGAGAACGGAAACTTTTTGCCTCATAAGGAGAGACCACATTGATTTTCCGGATTTTTCCCGGCGCATTTTCCGGAGAAGTAACGATGGTGCCTTTCCCCTGCCTGCCGGATAGATAGCCGAGGTTTGTAAGTTCGGCAACGGCGCGCTCTATGACCGTTCTTGAGCAGTGGAAGCGGCGCATCAACTGATTGCGTGACGGGATGAATTCTCCCGGCGGCAATGTTCCTCCGGTCAACTCCCGCAATAAAGCGGCGCAAACTGTATCTTTTTTATTCAGCATGGAAAACCTCCGTTATTACTGTTAAAATAGCATCTTGAATACAAGAATACAAGTTTTTGAGTAAAAAGTTTCCTGCAAAGTTGTATTTTTTTCATTGATTTACTATATTTTATAGTGCAGTTGAAAGATTACCGTCAACATAAAGGAGATACAAAATGGATAGATTTTTACCCCAACGCGTTGGGGTAAACCACCGGTGGTTTACCCTTATTGAGTTACTCGTAGTTATCGCCATTATTGCAATACTGGCGGCGATTTTGCTGCCGGCGTTGAATTCTGCCCGTGAGCGGGGCAGGGCGGCAAGCTGTATCAATAACCTCAAGCAGTTGAATAATGCGTTTCTGGGTTATGTGGATGCCCACGAAGATTATTTCCCTGCCTGCGGTATTAATAACAACAACAGCTCAGTGCGCTGGGGAACTTCACTCAAACCGTTTCTGGGGATGGCTTACAACAGTGTAAACAATGCTGCTGATACCTACTATTCAAAAGGCGGCTCTTTTGTCTGCCCTTCTGAACCTCAGGCGACGACCGGGCACTACACCGGCAAGGCGATCGACGGGAGTACGGATTACTTTGTTTCCGGCTATGCGATGAATGCCAATATGTCCTGGGCAAAAGCGGGGCGGCTTGTCAAACCGTCATCCACCGTGCTGCTTATTGACGGCGGCGGCAAACATAATGGTTCATCCGGTCAGACTTACAGCGCATTTATTTACTACAACGCTTCAAGTTCTGTGGAAAGCCTGTTTTACAGCGGCAACCCGTGGATCATTGCGCAGCGTCACAACAAGAGTGTGAATGAGTTGATGGCAGACGGCCATGTGATCTCCTCGGAAAAATCGGAAAAAGTGCGTGCCGATCTCAGACCGGCGGCAGATTATGGTGTGCCGACTGAAGCGTTGACTGCCCGCAATATGGTTCTCTGAATAATTTTTCCTGAAAAGCAATTCAAAAGGTGTGCAAATGAAAAATACAGTGGTGTTGTTTTGTCTCTTTTTTCTTGGATTTTCACTCTTCGGCGAGGTGAAGATCCGGGATTTGAAAGGTAATTTGAGCGCAGGGAACGGCAAAATTTCCATGTATCTGCTCAATAAGCGCAACTATGCCTTCAATCTTACCGGCAAGGATGATGCCGGCAAGAATTTCGGGCTGGTCATCGAGAGCATCGTCTGGTATCACGGCAGAAGCGGGAATACCGATCACATCTATCAGGATCAATCGGAAACCAAATGGAAGCCGCTTGATTATAAAGTCAACGGCAGTAAAATCGTTACCAGAACTGCCAATGCCGATTTTGATGCGGTCAGGGAGATCACCTTTTTTGATGATCTTGATGCGGTGACATTCGAGTATATCCTTACGGTAAAAGAGAGCCGTGACCACGGGGTCATCCGTTTTCCGCTGACCCGTCTGACCAAA
>JAFVZG010000095.1 GCA_017508285.1 Lentisphaeria bacterium
CGCAAAAAATGAACAAAGGCAAAAAGAAAAAGCAACAGCGGGGAAAACAAAGTTTTCCAAAGCGGTTGCTTGCTTTTTGCAGGGATTGGGAACGACAGAACGCGCGTTTAAAAATAAAATGGCATCTCCAACGGGAGTCGACGGAGGGCAAAGCCCGACGAGCCGGAGCAAAGCGACGGCAACCCACACATAAGTGAGCAATCCCATTTTTTGCGGAAACGCAAAAAATGAACAAAGGCAAAAAGAAAAAGCAACAGCGGGGAAAACAAAGTTTTCCAAAGCGGTTGCTTGCTTTTTGCAGGGATTGGGAACGACAGAACGCGCGTTTAAAAAGAAAATGGCATCTCCAACGGGAGTCGAACCCGTGTTGCCGGGATGAAAACCCGGTGTCCTAGGCCTCTAGACGATGGAGACGCATCAAATGACAATGCACTAAATATATCACCAAAGCCGGATGATTGCAAGTTAAAATTGGTTAAAAAAGCAAATTTTCAACAAAATTACCGGTATTTATCATTTGACCCGGCTTAAAATCACGCTGGCGTTTGAACCGCCGAAAGCGAAACTGTTGGAAATTGCGTGATCGAAAGTGCATTCACGGTATTCTCTGACGATATCCATATCGGCGAATGCCGGATCGAGGTCTTCGCAGTTAACCGATGGAGAAATAAATCCATGTTCCATCATCAGAGAACTGAAAATGATTTCGGCGGCTCCGGTAGCACCGACCATGTGTCCGGTCTGTGACTTGGTGCTGTTGACAGCAGGTGATTTGCCGCTGCCGACCAGACGGCGTATCGCTTCGATCTCGACTTTATCGCCGACCGGGGTTGCGGTACCGTGGGTATTGATATAGCCGATATCGGCGATGGATAATCCGGCATTTTTCAAAGCCTTGATCATAACGCCGCAGCTGGCATCGGCATCCGGCACGACCATATCAGAAGCACTGCTGTTCCCGCCGATACCGCTGATTTCGCAAATCGGTTTAACACCTCTGGCACGGATGCTGCGTTCTGACTCCAAAAGCATGTACGCGGCTCCACCGGCGAGGACAAAACCGTCGCGGCTGGCAGAAAATGGCCGGCTGGCGCGTTCCGGAGAGTCGTTGAATTTGGTGGCTAAAGCGCGGCAGGCGCAAAATCCGAGAGCACCGGTCCAATCGACCTGTTCGGCGCCGCCGACCAGTACCATATCGTATTCACCGGAACGGATCAGCCGCACTGCCTGTATAACCGAAAGTGCACTGGTGGAACAGGCAGCGGAAACATCGAAACTCTCTCCCTTTATTCCAAAAAGCAGCGATAAAATGCTTATACTGCTTGATGGCATGATCCGCGGCACAGCGAAAGGGGAAACAGCCCGGATATTGAAGTTGCGGTCGATATAGCCCTGAGCGTTGGCATGGATCTCAAAAGTATTACTGCTTGCCTGACCGCCGACCAGAGCCATGTGATATTCTGAGACCTTATCCAGCGGGATCCCGGCTTCAGTCAGAGCCTCAGCGGCGGCGACAACGGACATCACTCCTGACGGAGGGCAAAAGCGTTTGGTTTTGCGATCGAGCAGATCGGTTTGCGGATCCTGATCCGGAAGACCGCCGACAATACTATCCAATTTTTTTTCAACGAATTCCGGAACTACAGATATACCGCTTTTTCCGGAACGCAAGGCGGCAGTATTGGCCTCCAGCCCGGTGCCAAGCGGAGTAAGAAGTCCGCGTCCGGTGATAAAAACCTTTTCCATCAGAAAACCCTGTTGCTTTTATAAAATTTCTCCAAAAAAATTCTCCTTGTAACTTAATATAGCCCGAACTGCGTTTTTTTCCAATCAAATCTGTTTTTTTTGTGGAATATTGACAAAAAAGATGCTATATTTTCTTTGAAATCGATAAATTTTTATATCACCGATGGATATTGAGAAGTTGAAAAACTCCGGAAACACAGTATTGGAAGTAAAAAATCTGAGCGTTTCATTCGGTAAAGCCGAAGTGGTGTCAGATATTTCTTTTGCCCTCGGCAAAGGAGAAGTCCTTGCGCTGGTCGGGGAATCCGGCTGCGGCAAAAGTTCAGCGAGTCTGGCATTGACCGGTTTACTGCCGCCGGCGGCAAAGATCTCCGCAGCGGGGATCAACTTCAATTCCAGTGGCGGCATGGTCGATCTTGCCGGATTATCCCAGAAGCAGCTGAGAAAATTCCGCGGCGGTCAAATTGCTTACATTTTCCAGGAACCGTCGGTGTCACTCAATCCGGTGATGACCATACGGGAACAGATCGCAGAAGTGTTGGAACTGCACCGCCGGGATGTAACAGATATCGACCGCGAAATCACCGGCTTGCTTGAAAGCGTCGGTATCCCCGATGCCGCCAACCGGCTCAAGAGCTTTCCGCATGAATTATCCGGCGGCATGCAGCAGCGGGTCATGATCGCCATGGCACTTGCCGGAGAACCGGAATTACTGGTTGCAGATGAACCGACTACGGCACTGGATGTGACGGTTCAGGCGCAAATTCTTGATCTTTTGAAAAAATTGCAGAAAGAACGCGGCATGACGATCCTGCTGATCTCCCACAATCTCGGGGTGGTCAGCGCCCTTGCCGACCGGATCGCAGTGATGTATGCCGGCAGGATCGTCGAATATGCTCCTGCATCGGAATTGCTCAATTCACCGAGTCACCCTTATACTGAATTGCTGTTATCCGCAGTTCCCCGTCTCGGCAGAAATTGCGGCAGACTGCAAACCATTCCCGGAGTGGTACCGTCTCCGGCGGAATATGCTTCAGGATGCCGTTTTGCGCCGCGCTGTCCGGTAAAAATCGCCGTATGCGACGGCAATACCGCTCCGGAACTTGCCGGATGCGGTAAAAGTGATCATCTCTGTGCATGCTTTAATTACGGGGGTGACAAGTGAGCCGCATCAAAGTAATGAGCCAATTGCTCAGCAACCGGATCGCCGCCGGAGAGGTCATCGAAAGACCCGCTTCGGTGGTCAAGGAACTGGTGGAAAACTCCATTGATGCCGGAAGCACCGAAATCACTGTGGAAGTGGAAAGAGCCGGCAGCCGTTTGATCTCTGTCACCGACAACGGCTGCGGCATGGATGAAGAAGATGCCCTGCTCTCTTTGCAGCAGCACGGAACCAGCAAACTCCTGAATGAGGAAGACCTCAATCACATTCTGACCCTCGGTTTCCGCGGTGAAGCACTGCCGTCGATCGCCTCGGTCAGCCGCTTCACCTTATTCACCCGTCAAGCCGATGCCCCCGGCGGGATAATGGTATGCTGCGACGGCGAGGGCGGAATTTCCAGCCGTCCGCACGGCGGGGCACCAGGAACAAGAATAGAGGTGAGAGATCTTTTCTGGAATCTTCCGGCAAGAAAAAAATTCCTCAAGTCTCCGGCAACAGAGGAACACCATATCGAAGAGATCTTCGCCATGCTGGCGATCGCCCACCCGCAAATATCATTCAAACTCATCATCGACAGCAAAATTTCCCTGCACACCCCGGCAAGCGGCAAAGTGGAGTACCGTTTACGGGAGATATTCGGTAAAAACTTTGTCGATAATATGCTGTTTTTTGAACACACTGAAGGTGATCTGCATATTTCCGGCTGTGTCGGAGCGCCGGGATTCACCCGCCCATCCCGGCGGGATCAGCGGGTCTTTATCAACGCCCGCCCGGTGGATGCCCCCGCAGTATACCGGGGGATCAAAGATGGTTACGGCACGCTCGCAGAATCCGGCAGATACAATCCGGTAATCCTCTTTCTGGAAATGCCGCCTGAAGATCTGGATGTCAATGTGCATCCTGCCAAACGGGAGGTGAGATTCAAAACGGAATACGCCATAAGCAGAGCCGTAAGTGCGGCAGTAAGTGCGGCATTGAGAAAAATGCGCGCTCCGGAAAACCTGCCGGATAAAGAAAAAAACGGAGCATTTTCTGCGCTTTCCGGCAAACTGCCGCTTTCCATGGTGCTGGACAGTGCGGAAATAAGTTATCTGCCGCCGTCAGCAACGCAGCCGGAATTGCCGCAAATTTCTCCGGTTCAGACGGCAGAAAAAATCGAATGCGATGATGACGATGACATCATCATGTTACCGGCAAATAATATCTCCGCCAAGCCGGTTGCCCCGGAAAAAGAAATTCAACCGGTCAATGCGGATAAAGAAAATATCGCTGCTGCCGAAATCCCAAAAGTGCAGATATCACCTCTGGTAAAAGCGGTATCCCCGGCGGCATTCAGCGGCATCTGGCCCCACCGTATCATCGGAGTGGTGGATCAAACCTATATTCTGGCAGAAAGCCGCAATGGTCTGGTATTGATCGACCAGCACGCCGCCCACGAAAGAATCATGTTTGAAAAAATCACCATGCAGCTGAATAGCGGTTCTGCCGAACGCCAACAGCTGCTGATCCCGGAAACCGTTGAATTGCCCCGCTCAATGATCAAAGTGCTGCTCGGCAATAAAGAACTCTTTGAAAAACTGGGGTTTGAGGTGGAAAGTGCCGGTGGAGTGACCGTGATCGTGTCGTCCCTGCCGCTTACTCCCTGCGCCCACCAGCCGGTGGAAAAATGGCTGACCGATATGCTCAGTGAATTGCTGGATAACCACATTCCAGCCACTTCGGTGCCGCCGGAATTCGCCGCCAAAGCTGCCTGCAAAGCGGCAGTCAAGGCCCACGATCAGCTTTCAGCTGCGGCGATGAATGATCTGCTGGAAGAGCTGCAAAATTGCCGTCAGGGGACGCTTTGTCCCCATGGCAGACCGACGATGATAGATGTTTCCCTGCGGGAATTGGAAAGGCGTTTCGGCAGGAAATAAACCGTACCGATTTGCTTTTAGCAGATAAATGGTATATATTGTATTATTGACAAAAATTTCTTCAGGGCAAGGTGACGCAGAATTATTCTGCCATTCCTGACCGGCGGTAAAGTCCGCGAGCCGCAAGGCTGATGTGGTGCAACTCCACGACCGACAGTAAAGTCTGGATGATAGAAGATTTTCAGCATCCTGCCCTGCGTGTATTCATTTTTTCAGACAGAAGGGCTGTAATATGAAATTCAAATTTGACTCCGTCGAAGCGGTGCTGGAAGATATCCGAAATGGTAAAATGGTCATCGTTACCGATGATGAAAACCGGGAAAATGAGGGTGATCTGGTCTGCGCCGCCGAATTGATCACTCCGGAAAAAATCAACTTCATGATCACCAACGCCAGAGGATTGGTCTGTGCTCCGATCACAGAAGCGCGCGCCAAAGAATTGGGCATTCTCCGGCCGCCTTCAACTGACCACTTCAAAACCGCTTTTACCGAGAGTGTGGATGCATTGAGCGGTTCGACCGGCATCAGTGCCGCTGACCGCGCCAATACAGTAAAATCACTGATCGATCCGGCGGTTTCCCGTGATGCATTCGGTATTCCCGGTCACATTTTCCCCATCGCCGCCCGTCCCGGCGGGGTGCTTCAGAGAACCGGTCACACCGAAGCAGCAGTCGACCTGGCAAAGATGGCAGGGCTCACCCCCGCCGGTGTCATCTGCGAAATCACCAAAGATAACGGAGAGATGGCACGGATGCCGGATCTTATGGAGTTCAAGGAAAAACACGGGCTGAAGATCCTGACCATCGCCGATCTGGTGGCATACCGCCGCAAAACCGAACAGCTGGTCACCTGCGAAGAGTCAGTGAAACTTCCCACCGCTTACGGCAATTTCCAGATGTATCTCTACCGTTCAAAAACTGATAATGCCTCCCATCTGGCACTGGTTTGCGGCGATGTCAAAGATAAAAAATCCGTACTGGTACGGGTCCACAGCGAATGTCTGACCGGTGATGTATTCGGTTCAGCACGCTGTGATTGCGGCGACCAGCTGCATACCGCAATGAAAATGATCGCCGCCGAAGGATGCGGAGTGCTGGTATACATGCGTCAGGAGGGCCGCGGCATCGGTCTGGAAAACAAACTTCACGCTTACAAACTTCAGGAACAGGGCTGCGATACTGTCGAAGCCAATGAAAAACTCGGCTTTGCCGCCGATCTGCGCGAATACGGCATCGGTGCCCAGATACTCCTTGACCTCGGTATCAAAAGTATCCGGCTCTTGACCAACAATCCGGCAAAAATAATCGGTATCGACGGCTACGGTCTGGATATCGAAAGTCGCGTTCCGATCGTGATCGACCCGGTCGCCGAAAATGAATTTTATCTCAAAACCAAAAAAGAGCGCATGGGACACCTGCTCTGAAATCAGCTTTTTCAGCCATGTTCAAGTTTGCCAAACCATACCGCATCGCCCTGGTTGCCCCATCCGGTCCGTGCGCGCCGGAAACAGTTGATGCCGGGAAAAAGGTGCTGGAATCCGGCGGCTGCCGGGTGACGGTCATGCCAAATGTTTTTTCCGGCTGCACTCTGGAACATCTGGCGGCAGATGATGATGCCCGCGCCGGTGATATCAATGCCGCCATTGACGATGAAACGGTCGATATCATATGGGCAGTGCGCGGAGGCAGCGGAGCAGGAAGATTACTGGATAAGATCAACTGGCAGAAATTGCGGAAAAGAGAGGTGCTGTTTGCCGGATTCAGTGACATAACCGCAATACACTGGGCAATGGCAAAGCACGGAATTTCCGGCAATCTGGCGGCTCCGATGATGTCGTTTCTGGCAAAAGCCGCAGATCAGCTTTCAATAGATTCTCTGCCGGAAGCTGTCGAGGGCAAAGCAAAAGAATTCCGGCTGCCGGCATTGAGAAAAGGTGAAATTACCGGAAAAGTGCTGCCGGGAAATATCGCGGTGGCGTCATCGCTCTGCGGTACTCCGTTTTTCCCGGAAACCGCAGAAAAGATCCTGATTCTGGAAGAGATCGGCGAAGAACCGTACCGGATCGACCGGATGCTGACTCAACTGCGCCTTGCCGGAACTTTTGACCGGTGCGCCGCCGTGGTATTCGGTCACTTCACCAACTGCGGTGATGCAGGTCAGCAGATGAAAGTGCTGCAAAACTTCACTGCCCAGGTAGCATGTCCGGTCTTTTGCGGCTTGCCGCACGGTCACGAATTGCCATTCTGTTCTTTAAGCGGCAGACAAACTGTCACCATCCGGCCGCTTTGATCCGGCGAAGATCATTTGACCAGCCGGGCAAAAGTGGTGTGCGCTTCCGGAAAACCTGCCAGAGCCTTGCGGATGGCTGTTTCGCCACCGGCAACGGTCTCTGCCAGATCGGTAAAAACCGCTTCGACCGCCTGCGCATAAAGAGAAAATTCCTTTTCACCATGCGCCAGGGTCGGATAAAATGCCATCGCCGCCAGAAATCCGTGATCAAGCATCTTACGGGTGAATAAGGTGCGCACAGCATTGGGTAGAGGAGTAAGAAATGCGAAATTGGCAAGACAGCCGAAACTGCTGGTCAATTTCACCGGCAATCCGGCTTTTCCGGCGCATTTCAGCCACATCGCCATCACCCGGTCACCATAATCATTGACATACCCGGAAACATTACTTTTTTCCATCTCTCCAATGGTCGCCAGAGCCGCTGCCGGCCCGATCCTTTCAGTCCAGTAGGTACTGCTCAAAAACGCCTTGGATGCTCCGTCAAAGAACTGCTTTTTACCGATGACCGCTGCGATCGGATGTCCATTGCCCAGAGCCTTGGAAAATATCGCCAGATCCGGTTCCAAACCATATTTCAGATGCGCTCCGCCGAAACAGCAGCGCCAGCCAGCCGTGATCTCATCACAGATAAGCAGCGCACCGTAATGATCACATCCGGTACGCACCGCTGCCAGAAACTCTGCTTGCGGCGGTTCATGGCGGCAAGGTTCCATGATCACTGCCGCAAGTTCATTACCATACTCTTTGAAAATAGTATTCAATGCTTCCGTATCCCCGTGGATACAGGCAAAGGCTGTACCATTCAACTCTTCCGGAACTCCGTGGGGAGACAAACCTTTCAACCACATACCGCCCAGAGCATCCGCATTATTGAGATTGGCGGCAAGATACCAATCGTGCCAGCCGTGATAACCGATGATGACCACTTTGCTTTTTCCGGTACAGGCTCTGGCGATTCGGATCGCCACCGCTCCGATTTCACCTCCGCTGCGGGCGAAACGCGCCCACGATGCCCACGGATGAATAGCACATAAACGGTCGGCAAGTTCCACTTCTTCCGGTGGATTCAAGGTGGAAAAACTTCCGGCATTGACCGTATTTATCACCGCGCGGGAAACTGCTTTATTATTAAAACCCAATAAGTTTGCTCCGATACCGCAAATCGAGAAATCAATAAATTCCCTGCCGTCGATATCGGTGATCCGGCATCCGGAAGCCGATTTGAAATAGGTCGGGAAAAACTCCGGAGCAAACATCTCCGGGCGCTTGCTCAGTAATCCGGTCCCTCCGGGAATCACAGTCTTGGCATGACGGTAAAGCTCTTGGTCTGTCATAATGAATATCCTTTCGTAAAATTTTTTCCGATTACCAATTTAATATATACTGTAAAAAAAAGAAAACAATAAAAACTGAATATAAAAATTTACGCAAAGTATATAAAAAATGAAAACAGCCTTCCTGATACTTGCAAAAACTGTCAGATGATACTATATTGACAAATAAATGGAGAAATACTATGAAAAATAAAGAAATCCTCCGGGTCATTGAGTATCTTGCTGAATTTACCAAACGGAATCTTCCGGTCAGGTTCCATACGATGCCAGACGGCAAAATACCGGCAGAAAAGTTTGATTATCACTTACACAGACATTGGGAAATAAAATTCTGCAGTGACCCGGATGAATTGCTCATTCAAGCTCCGGGAATAATCCATTGCACAACCAGATACGACTGGGCATTTGCCGTAACTCCGGGATTTGTGCGGATGGAACCGTGGTCTTTTGATGTGTCTTCCGACAAAACAGTATATAATTTTTTACCGGAATTACTGGATACCCTCGCCAGGATGCCCGAAAATGAAGATTTTGCCGATATCCGCAAAAGTATGGTGCAGGCAATTTGCGGTAATTTGCAAATGATCATAAAAAAATTCCAGTGGCAGGCAGAATATGACCTGACCCGCAGAGATTTGGCGGAAAGAGTACTGGATTATATGAAAAATCATTACTTCCATACCGATTTAAGCGTTGGAGACATCGCGCGCTTTGCCGGGGTATCCCCCCAGTATCTCAATCTGCTGCTCCGGAATAAAACCGGTTTGGGGATCCGGCAGAATCTGATCCGTATCCGTCTGGAAAACGCCGCCGATTTACTCAGCAACCCGGGCTGCATGGTCAAGGATGCGGCCATATTGACCGGTTGGAAATCACCATTTTATTTCGGCAACTCATTCCGCCGTCAATACGGCTGTTCTCCCGGCGAATATCAGCGAAAAATCCTTTTCTCAAACGACTCACCTTCACAGCCGTGTCCGCTTGTAAATCAGGTGTAATGGGCTATTTAATACAGGTTGCACCAACCGGGCGTTTCAGTCTGCAAAGCGTTTGCATACAGCCCGCTCGGCGGGTTGCGGTATATCGCAGCACTCCGTTGTCGTGCTTTGATCGCCAGATATTATACCATCCTACCACAAAAAAGCCTGTTATTACCCGATATCAAGACAAAAAAACTGCCAACATGTGCGAATATGTTGGCAGTAAGAAAAATTCCCGGCATCGTGCTACTCTCCCATAGTCAAATTTACAGTACCATCGCCGCTGGAGCCCTTAACTATCGTGTTCGGGAAGGGAACGAGTGTTTTTGCTCCGCCATGGACACCGGA
>JAFVZG010000096.1 GCA_017508285.1 Lentisphaeria bacterium
CGTCGGTGGCGCATCGCGGGCACTTTCGCGCCTTGCTTCTGTGCCGGTGCGGTCGAGTACGGTCGTACACTCCCGCACCGTACTCGGCGCAAAACACGACATTGCCGCCCGCTGCATCCACCGGGTGCAATCAAATCGTTTTATGTTTTGACAAATCATAATGTAAGTGATATATTCTATGTGTCGCCATAAAATGTGTTCATTCGGTCTTGTATGTATGTTTCACAAAATTTGGAACATTTACCGATTTATGATGATTTTTGTGGTATAGTATGAGAATGTGAATCAGTTTCAATCACACTGGGCAGGAGAAAATTTTATGGATTGGCAAAAGTACGCTTCCAAGTATGAAAACGAATTGATGAATTCGGTGGTTCCCTTTTGGGAAAAAAATTGTGTCGACCGGGAATACGGCGGTTACTTCACCAGTCTTGACCGGGATGGTTCGGTTTACGACACCACCAAATATATGTGGATGCAGTGGCGAATCGTTTACATGTTTTCGGAATTGTATCTTGCCGGTTACACCAAAGAATCCTATGTGGATATCGCGGAAAAAGGTTTTGACTTCCTCTACCGTCACGGCAGGGATGAAGCGGGGCGTTACTACTTTGCGCTCAACCGTGAAGGAGTTCCGGCAATGGCTCCCTACAGTCTTTTTTCGGATTGCTTTGCCGCTATGGGCGGAGCCAAACTTTACCGGATCACCGGTAAACAGCTTTACGCCGATGCCGCCGTCGAAGCGATGAATAACTATCTGGAACGCGCCAAAAGCGGCAACAGCGCCCTGCAGTGGAATAAATCTCTCGCCGGCAAAACCCCGTACCTCTCTCTGGGCCATTACATGATGATGGCAAACCTCGGTCTGATCATGAATGAGTGCCTCAACAGCAATGAGTTCGATTCTGCCATGGATACCGCCATCGACATGGTGCTGAATAAATTTTATTCACCGGAATTCGGTCTGGTCTTTGAGAATATGCCGGTAAATTCCGGCAAGCCGGATCTTGACAGCAGTATCGGCAGACAGATGAATCCCGGGCATGTGCTGGAAGCGATGTGGTTCCTCCTCAACTATCTTGAAGGCCTCCCCGGTTCCGGTGACAAAGTGCAGGCGATCAGCAAAATCATTGCCAACACACTGGATTTCGGCTGGGATAAGGAATTCGGCGGTATCTTCTACTTTATGGATGCGCTGGGTAAACCGCACCTTGAATTGCAGCACGATATGAAACTCTGGTGGGTGCATAATGAAGCGACCTTAGCCTGTCTGCATGCTTACAAAGCCACCGGGGATAAACATTTTGCCGACTGGTTCGCCAAGGTCGACGAGTATACCTGGAGCCACTTCCCCGATCCGGAATACGGCGAATGGTTCGCCTACTGCAACCGTCGCGGCGAAGTGACCCACAGCCTCAAAGGCGGCAAGTGGAAAACCTTCTTCCATGTGCCGCGCGGTTTGCTCTTTGCAGCCCAACTGCTCAAATCATTCAAGTGAGGATAGCTCATGGTGCAGAGTATTGAAAACAAAGTCGCTCTGCTTACCGGCGGCGGCGGTGGCATCGGCAGGGCGGTCGCAGAAAAACTGGCTCAGAAAAAAGTCGATCTGGTGCTTGCTGGCGGCAATAATATTGAAAAACTGCAAATTACTGCAAAAATCGTGGAAAAATACTCCCGGTGTCTGGTGTTGCCGGGAGACCTCACCGACCGGGAATTCCGGAAAAATGCGGTCAAAAAAGCGGTAAGTGCCTTCGGAAAGGTCGATATACTCATCAACAATGCCGGGGTGGCGCAGAATTGCTCCTTTGAGGATATTTCCGAAAAGGAGTTTGACCGGATCATGGATATCAACAGCAAAGCCCCATTCTTTCTCACGCAGGAGCTGCTGCCGTTTCTGAGAAAATCAGATCAGGCGACGGTCATAAATATCGCTTCGGTAGTCGCCCATGCCGGTTATCCCATGCAAAGTGTCTATACCGCTTCCAAGCATGCTCTTTTAGGGTGGACAAAGGCGTTTGCCAGAGAGTATTACCGGGAAAATATCCGTATCCATGCGATCTGTCCGGGCGGGGTCTTTACCGATATGGTGAAACTTTCGCGCCCGGATCTGACTCCGGAAGGGATGATCATGCCGGAAGATATCGCCGATGTGGTACTCTTCTTTCTGGAAAACCGGGGCAACGCCGTCATCGACGAGATCAGCATCCACCGGCTGAATAAAGAACCTTTCGCCTGAGCAGCAGCGGGATAAAACTGCTGCACCGCGAAGATGATTCCTTGAAAAATCCCTGACATCATGCTATATTATAAACAATGGTTTTATGGATTTTTTCCTGAAAGTTCAAATTAAACAACAACAGTAAATGGAGAAGCGACAAATGAGTTGTCCGTATCAGTGCTCGCATGAAGTCGAGCAGATGTGCCGCGTCGCCAAAGGCGTCAAGCACGGTCCGGCTCCCATCCCCGAAGAGGGCAAATGGGTCAAATCCAAACAGATCAGCGATATTTCCGGTCTTACCCACGGTATCGGTTGGTGCGCCCCCCAGCAGGGCTGCTGCAAACTGACGCTGAATGTCAAAGACGGTGTCATTCAGGAAGCCCTCGTGGAAACTCTCGGCTGCTCCGGTATGACTCACAGTGCCGCGATGGCTTCTGAGATCCTGCCCGGCAAAACCATCCTCGAAGCTCTCAACAGCGACCTGGTCTGCGATGCCATC
>JAFVZG010000097.1 GCA_017508285.1 Lentisphaeria bacterium
ATATTATCTTTCAATTGTTTTTGAAAGTGCGGTCATCTCACTGATTTTTGGCAGTTTCAATAACTTTTGCGGCACTCTTGATAAACCCGGAAACATTGGCAAGGTCTGCCGGGATTATCATGGAGTTGCTCTCTTTGGCAAGTTTGCCGAATTCAGCGATATATTTTTCAGCCAGCTGCAAATTGACCGCTTCACTGCCGCCGTCATTTTTGATCGCCGCGGCAATAGTGGCGATACCATTGGCGGTAGCCTCTGCGACCAGCCGGATCTCTTCGGCTCTGCCCTCTGCCTCATTGATCCGCTTTTGTTTTTCACCTTCAGAGTGGGCAATGGCTTCGCACTTCTCACCGTCGGCACGGTTGATCCTCGCCTGTCTTTCGCCCTCTGATTCGGCGATCTGAGCGCGTTTTTCGCGTTCAGCCCGCATCTGTTTTTCCATAGCATCCAGCACAGACATGGGCGGTTTGATGGTCTTGATCTCATAGCGGGTCACTTTCACGCCCCAGGGATCGGAAGCCTTGTCGACCTCGGCACAGATAGCGGTATTGATGGTGGCACGCTCCTCAAAGGTGCGGTCAAGTTCCAACTTTCCCACCTCGGAGCGCAATGTCGTCTGCGCCAACTGCGAACAGGCGAAAAGATAATCAGATATCCCGTAAGAAGCCTTGATCGGATCGACCACCTGCAAGTAGAGCAAACCATCGACCTCAACGATGATATTGTCTCTGGTAACGCACTGCTGGGGAGGAACATCTATGGCACACTCCTTCAAATCCCGGCGGTAAGCCACCTTATCGATAAAGGGCAGCAAAATGTGCATCCCGGCACTGAGAGTGCAGTGATATTTACCCAGTCTTTCCACGATCCACGCCTGTTTCTGCGGCACGATCCGCATGGTTTTGGCGAAAACGGTGATAACTGCGACCACTACGATAATTACAGTAAACAATCCCGGCATAAAAAATTTTCCTCCTGCTTTTCAAGTTATATCATTCACCTTTCGACGGCCGAACCGTCAGGGTGAGGTTATCTCTCTTTTCGATCACACAATTTTCTCCGGCAGCAATACTTTTATCTGATTCCGCCCGCCACAAACTGCCGCGGAATTCGACTTTCCCCGGCAATCCCGGAGCAATATCCTCACGGCAAATACAACTTCCTCCGGCGACATCATCGCCGTCGATATCCAGAGATTCCCTGTTGACTTTGCCCCGGAATACCCCCGGAGCGACCCAACGGCTGACGATCACCAGCAACGCCCCGCCGATCGCAAATATCAACAGCTGCCAGACCAGCGTAAGAGCAGGGAAAACAAATACCAACCCTCCGGTGATCAGTGCCGATAAACCGAAAAAACAGATGACAAATCCCGGCATACCGAATTCCATGAGAATCATCAGTATACCGCAAATGATCCAATACCAGTGCATGTTTTGCGCTCCTTCTGTATTTATTGGTAATATCCCAAATTTTGTGAAACATACATACAAGATCGAATGAACACATTTTATGGCGACATATAGAATATATCACTTACATTATGATTTGTCAAAAACATGAAACGATTTGATTGCACCCGGTGGATGCAGCGGGCGGCAATGTCGTGTTTTGCGCCGAGTACGGTGCGGGAGTGTACGACCGTACTCGACCGCACCGGCACAGAAGCAAGGCGCGAAAGTGCCCGCGATGCGCCACCGACG
>JAFVZG010000098.1 GCA_017508285.1 Lentisphaeria bacterium
CCCCCCCCGCGGTGCCGCCGGCACTTTTGTACTTTTGGCTTGTGCGCGTTTTGTGGCGTTTGGCTGGCACGACTGCCGCATCCGGGGGAAGCCTCCCCCGGAACCCCCTCGCTCCTCAGCTCACGCTTCGTCGCTTCTTGGGGAACACTCTGCATACAGACTGCTCCCGCAAAACTCCCACAAAATTCCCACAGTCTCCCACAAGGCTGTAAATCACGGTCGCTTTCCTCAAGCACCCTCTTGTCAGATTGCGGGCGATTTTATAAATACGGCGGCAATTTTTTGCCTTTCTTTTCTCTAAAGAGAAAAAGCACTTGAAAAAAGCCCTTTTCCGGTGTATTGTATCGGTGTGTATAATTATTTTAACGCAACCTATACGAAAGAGAAAAATTCATGAGCGAAAATACTCAGCAACCTGCCAACAATGCTGCCGAATACAGTGCCAGCAAAATTACCGTTCTTGAGGGTCTTGAGGCCGTCCGGGTGCGTCCTTCGATGTACATCGGCGACACCGGTGAGCGCGGTCTGCACCATCTGGTCTACGAGGTGGTGGATAACTCCATTGACGAAGCTCTTGCCGGTTATGCCAGCGATATCAAAGTGACGATCCATGAAGACAACTCCATTTCCGTTCAGGATGACGGTCGCGGTATTCCCGTGGATATGCATGAGGGCGAAGGCAAACCTGCGGTGGAAGTGGTGTTGACCGTACTCCATGCCGGCGGTAAATTCGACCACAACAGTTACAAAGTTTCCGGCGGTCTTCACGGTGTCGGTGTTTCCTGCGTGAATGCTTTGAGTGACTGGCTCAAAGTTGAAGTCAACCGTGACGGCAGAAAGCATCAGATCGGATTCCAGAGAGGTATCACCACCCAGCAGCTTACCGATCTGGGCCCCACGGATAAGCGTGGTACCAAAGTCAGTTTCAAGCCGGATGGCACGATCTTCCAGACGACCGTTTATGTGCGTCAGATTTTGGCGAACCGTCTCCGGGAACTGGCATTCCTCAACCGCGGCATCCGCATCACTCTCTGCGATGAAAGAGAGGTGACTGACGGTGCGGCATGGGAGGAACTTTTCTACTTTGAAGGTGGTATCAAAGAATTCGTTTCCATGCTCAACAGCGACCGCGAAGTCCTCAATCCGGAAGTGCTTTACTTCCACCGGGAAAAAGACGGTATCGATGTGGAAGTCGCCATGCAGTATGTCAACGGCACCACCGAGCAGATACTTGCTTACACCAACAACATCAATACCGTTGACGGCGGTACCCACCTTTCCGGCTTCCTCTCATCCCTGACCCGTACCATCAACAACTACGGTCACGAATTCATGAAGAAAGAATTCGAAAAGGATGATGTCAAACAGGCAGATATCCGCGAAGGACTTTCGGCGGTGGTCAGCGTCAAAGTGCCCGATCCCCAGTTTGAAGGTCAGACCAAAACCAAACTCGGCAATCCGGAAGTAAGCGGCATCGTCGGTTCAGTCATCAGCGAAGAATTGGGCTCCTATCTGGAAGAACATCCGGAAATCGCCAAACGCATCGTCGGCAACGCCATGCTTGCTTCCCAGGCCCGTGAAGCCGCCCGCAAAGCCAGAGAGAGTGTCCGCAAAAAAGGTGCGGCATTCATGAAAGGAAAATTGACCGACTGTTCCGATAAAGACCCGGAAAAACGGGAACTCTACATCGTGGAGGGTGACTCGGCAGGCGGTTCAGCCAAACAGGGCCGTGATCCCCGGTATCAGGCGATCCTGCCCATCCGCGGTAAATTGCTCAATGTGGAAAAAGTCCGGATCAACCGGGTTTTGGATAACAAAGAGATCCAATCTCTTTTCTATGCTGTCGGCTGCGGTGTCGGTGAGGAATTCGATGTGAGCAAAGCCCGTTACCACCGGGTGGTTATCATGACAGATGCTGATGTGGATGGATCGCATATCCGTACATTGCTGCTCACCTTCTTCTTCCGTCAGATGAAACCGCTTCTGGAAGCCGGTTATGTTTACATCGCCAAACCGCCGTTGTACCGGGTCAGCAAGGGCAAAACCAAATTCAGTTACATCGACACCGATGACCAGTTGAATCGTTATCTGGTCGAATTGGGTCTGGAAGATATGGTAGTTGAGAGAAACGGTGAAGTCATTTCCGTCGACGAAGTGCGGGATTTCATCGCCATTTACAACCGTGCCACTCAGGCAGGCAACGGTCTTGCCCGCTGCGGTCTGGAGGCTGCTGAGTACTTCTCAGTGGTGCGTGAAGACGGCCGCTGCCCGGTGGCGCATATCACCGTCCGTGAGCATGACGGTACTTCCAGTTCCTACTTCGCCTACACCGGTGATGAACAGCATGCGATCATTGCCGAAGCTGAAGCCAGATTGCGTTCAGTCGGCAGTTTTGATGAAGCAGGTCTTGCCCGCCGTATCGACACGGTCAGTATCTTTGAAGCGGAAAATTGTGTCGGTATCGTTGCCGATCTTGCCAAATATGGAATCCATCCGTCTCAGATATTCACTGACGGCGGCGAAGAACTTTTCAAAGTTTCCGACAAAAACGGCAAAAGTATTAAAGGGGCATACTCTCTGAAAGATCTTTTCCTCACCATCCGCAACAGCGGTCAGAGCGGCAGCGGTCTGCGGATCAACCGTTACAAAGGTCTCGGTGAAATGAATGCCAAACAGCTCTGGGAGACCACCATGGATCCCAATACCCGTACCATGATCAAGGTCACGATGGAAGATGCCATCAACGCCGACCGGATCTTCAATCTGCTCATGGGCGATGTGGTGGAGCCCCGCCGCGAATATATCGAAAAGCACGCGGCAAAGGTCAAAGATCTGGATATTTAAGTTGGAAAGAAAGGATGATGCAATACTATGGCTGACAAAGATATTTCCGTTGTTGATAAGGAAAAAAGTCTGCTTCTGGCGATCAGCCAGATCGAAAAAGAATTCGGTAAAGGCACGATCATGCGCTTGGGGGCGGAAGCCTCTGTAGCCGATGTGCCGGTCATCAGCACCGGCAGTATGTCTCTGGATATCGCTCTGGGTATCTACGGCCTGCCCAAAGGCAGGATCGTGGAGATCTTCGGGCCGGAATCAAGCGGTAAAACCACCTTGTGTCTGCATGTTATCGCCAATGCTCAGGCTGCCGGGGGCAATGCCGCGATCATTGATGTCGAACACGCCCTTGACCCGGTTTACGCCGCCAAGATCGGTGTGGATGTGGATAAACTGGTGGTCTCCCAGCCCGATTGCGGCGAAGATGCCCTCAATATCGCTGACGCCCTGATCCGCAGCAACGCTCTGGATGTGCTGGTCATCGACTCGGTGGCGGCTCTGGTGCCCCGTGCGGAGATCGAAGGGCAGATGGGTGATTCCCATGTCGGCTTGCAGGCGCGGTTGATGTCTCAGGCTCTGCGCAAGATCACCGGCGCGGCGAGCAAGAGCAAGACCTGCGTGATATTCACCAACCAGATCCGGGAAAAGATCGGTGTGATGTACGGCAATCCGGAAACCACCCCCGGCGGAAACGCTTTGAAATTTTACGCTTCAGTGCGTATGGATATCCGCAAATCAACTGCGATCAAGGTCGGTGATGCCGTGACCGGCAACCGTGCCAGAGTCAAGGTCATCAAAAACAAGATGGCACCCCCATTCAAGATCGCGGAATTCGACATCATGTACAATGAAGGTATCAGCAAGACCGGTTCCATTCTGGATGTGGCTTCTGATATGGGCATTGTGGAAAAACGCGGTTCATGGTTCAGTTTTGACGGCGAACAGCTGGGGCAGGGCCGTGACCAGACCAAGGCGGTGCTGGCGGAAAATCCCGAACTTCAGGAGAAGATCAATGCCCGTATCAAAGAGGCGATCGCCGCTTCCCGTGCCGCCGCTGCTCCCAAAAAGGCGGAAAATCCTGCGGAAAATACGGCTGAATAAGGAGTCTGACAGGTGGGTAGTTCTCTGCGCCGGATAACGGTGACTGCTTTAGTTGCGGCAAGCGCGGTACTTTGCGCCGATGAAGCGGCTCAACGCCGCCTCGGTGATGCGGCATTTTATGCCGGAGATTACCGCAATGCCATCAGCAGTTACACCAGTGCGCTGGTGCTGGCTGACCGGGAAAATGATCCGGATGGCTGGGCGGCAAGCGCGCTCAATCTCGGTGTGGCTTATCTTCACAACGGCAATATCGCCGGGGCGCGGCTGATCTACGATGAATTCCGCCGCCGTTATCCGCTGCGTTCTGCCGGTACTCTGCCCGGTGATCTGCTTGCCGCTGAGGGCAAGTATCAGGAAGCCGAGGAGTTTTTCCGGGCATTGCTCAAAAGTGACCCGCAGGCGGCGGATGCCACCAGTTTCAGTCTGGCGGCGATGTACATGAAAACCGGACAGGTGGAAAAAGCCTGCCGGATCTTCGGCGAATTGGCAAAGAAGCAGGATTCGCCGTGGCACATATCTGCCATCAATGAAAATATTTATGCTCTCATCCGTCTGGGGCGTTATCCGGATGCCATTGCCACGGTCGGCAGCATTCCGGTGGAAAAACGCAATGCAGATGTGGAGCTGCTTTTGTATCTTGCCGAGGTGAATTCCGGCAATATTGCCAATCTGAAAAAGAATTTCCGGGAATTTCTGGATAAGATGCCGCCGGTTCCCCATGTGCGATTGATGGAATTGCTTTCCCGGGCATCGGATGAGGCGTACCGCAAAAAAGATTACCGTTTTGCGGTGGATGCACTCCGCGGTGCATTGGGATTTGCCTCTGACCCGGCAGTTAAACGGCAGTTGCACCGGCAGTTGATAAAAATCCTGCTTCCGGTCGAGCCGGAAAAAGAGGTGAGCGAAGTTTTGAGTTATCTGCGGCTTTATCCCGATGCTTCAGACCGGATGGATCTGCTGCTTTACGCGGCAAATAAACTGCATGAGAAACAACTTTATGCTCCGGCATTGGAGCTGTATTACACCGGAGCCGCCGGGAATTTCACCATGGATGAAAAAGTCCGGGCGGTATCCGGGGCGGTGACGACCGCCGAAGCTGTGAAAGATTTTGCCGCTTTGAAACGGTGCAATGATTTTCTCAATGCCAATCTGCCGCTGTCAGCACAGTTGCCCTGGCAGCTGCGTTACGCGGCATTTCTGGAAAAAAACGGCAAGAAGGATCAGGCTCTGGCAAAGTTGTCGCTGCTGTGGCAGCAGCTTGCTGATGCCAAATTGGTCAAAGAGGCGGAAAGAGCCGCTTTGGAATTGATGAATTTCCATCTCCGCAATAAGGATCTGGTTTCCGGCGGCAAATGGGCGGATAAACTGGAAAAAAGTTCCATTCCGGCATACGCCGCCGCCGCTGCTGTGGTCAACGGCAGATTGCTGGAAAGTCAGACCAGATATGAAAGTGCCAGAGAGAAGTTCCTCGCCGCCGTCAAAGCCGGTGACACTGAAACAGTGCCGGAAGCAAAATTCATGGCGGCATTGATGGCGTATAAGTCCTTCGATTATCCGGCGGCAGCGGCGGAATTTGCCGATTGTGCCGTGAAATTTCCGGAGTTTTTCCGGGCGCCGGAAGCGTTGTTTATGGCGGCGGATATCTATTCGTCGATCAACAATACCGTCAAAGCCGATGCCGCCGCCGATCTTCTGCAGCAGAAGTATCCCCGCAGTCAGGCGCTTGCCGCGCTGGTGCTGCGCAACGCTTCAGAAAGAGGATATTCCGGAGATCACGCCGGAGCGGTCAGGGAACTTGAGGAGCTTGAGAAAAACTTCAAAGGTGCCCCGGTGGCTGAAGAGGCGATGCTCTTGCGGGCTGTTTTTCTGGATAAAAGCGGTGACAGTGCCGGAGCAATGGCACTATTCAAGAAGCTGCATAATTCAAGCAGAGATGTTTTGCGTGCCGAGAGTATGCTGCGCAGCAGTGATATACTTTTCCGGCAGGAGAAATTGAGTGAAGCCAAAGCCGGTTTTCTTGCCGCCGCCGCCGCCGCACCGGGAACGGTATTTTCCGATATCGCCGCCGGCCGTGCCGGAGATTGCGATCTGGCGGGCAAGACCCTGCCCGCTCCGGATGTGCTGAGCAACTGCGCGGCAAACTTCCTTGAACTTGCCAAAAAGACCGCATTCCCGCAGCTGAGACTGCAGGCATACTGCAAAGCCGGTATCGCCAATGAACAGGCAGGCAAGGCAGCTGAGGCACTGAAATGTTATGAACAGACGATCTATGCGGCACAGGATATGATCAATCAGGGATTGATCCCGGAACCGCAGTGGTGTGTAAGAAGTTGTGAAGCGGCGCTGCATATTCTGGCAGTCACCGGTGAATCCGGTGCTTTGCAGCGGGGTTTGCGGCTGATCGAGCGTACCGGGAGCCTGATGATCCCGGAGCCGGGATTTGCCGTGCGTATGAAGGATAACTTCCGTAAACAATTGAAACAACGGAGATAAAATATGTTTTTTGTAAAGTTGATGAGTGACGGCGGCCCGGTGATGTGGGTGATTGCGGCGTGTGCGGTACTGGCACTCTTTATTTTTCTGTGCAAGGTGTTTCAATTTCACCGGGATGAGATCAGCGTGCGTGAATTGATGCGCGGTCTGGTCAATGTTTTGCAGCGCAACGGTGTGGTGGAAGCATTGACCCTGTGTGACAATACCCCCGGCCCGGTGGCGCGGCTGCTGACTGCCGGTATTCTTGCCCATGAGCGCGGTGACAGCAATATCCGCACCGCCATTGATGATGCGGCGATGGAGGAGTTGCCGAAACTGGAACGCACGATCCCGCTTTTCGGTATGCTCAGTTACATTTTTGTACTGCTGGGATTGCTGGGAACGGTGCTGGGTATGCTGGATGCCTTTGAAGCGATCCGGGCAAGCGAACACTTTTATGCCGGTTCCATCGGAGAACCGCTGGCAAAAGCCCTGCTGACCACTGCCGCCGGTCTGACGATGGCGATCCCCTGCCATGTCGGTTACACCTATCTGACGATGCGGGTGGAAACTCTGACGCTGGATATGGAAAAGGCGGCACTGGAACTTACCGGATTCTTTGAGAGACAGCAGCAGGAGAAAAAAGCGGAGGAAAACGCATGAATCCCACCGGAGAGACCGTCAGACGGTACCGGACAAGGTTGAAGCCGCTGTGGAAAGTAAGTCAGTGTCTGGCGATACTTGACCTTTTTCTGCTGTTGTTGTTCTTCATACTGCTTTCATCGTCGGTGGTGCGTATTTCCGGCATCCGGGTCGATCTTCCCAAAGCCGATGTGCCGCAGGCAGCCGGTCTGGGCAGAGCGATCCTGACCATTGTTCCTCCGGCGGAAAGTGACGGGCAGTGCCGTCTGTATTTCCGCGACCGTCAGGTGGATACCACCCAGCTGCGGCGGGAATTGCTCAGTGATGACCGCCGCGAAAAGGTGCTGGTGATCCGCGCTGACAAGGTGGTTCCTGCCGGAGTGCTGGCGGAAATCATGACGATCGCCGAATCGGCGCGTATGGAAAGTTTTATCGCGGTTCAGCCGCTCACCATCCGCTCGGAGACCCGCTTTGAATAAAAAAACACATATCCGCCGTAAATGGGCTTTTGAAAAAGGCAGAAATTCCAGCAGTGTATTTCTGGCGGTACTGACCGTGGCGGCGGTGGCGGCGGCGATCGGAGTACTCTTTGACTACGAATATGATTTTCACGAGAGCAAAGAGCAGAATACGGTGATCACGATGATCGATCCGGTACTTAATACGGAATTGTTTGAGATCATCAGCCGCCGTGATCCGGCGTATACTTACGGCACACTGGGCGGCAGTTTCAGCACCCTGCTCGGCGAACACAAGTATGAGTTGGATACTTCCGGCATCACTCTGCCGCCGATACCGGAATACCCGGCGGCAATACCGGCGGTGGAGATGAAAGACAGCGTATTCCCCGCTTCCATCCGTTATGCCGTTATTCCTCCGGCACCGAAAAAAACGCCGGTGACTCAGGTGATAATGCCCGATGGCAGAATTGTCACTCTGCCGCGCTTGAGCGAACTTAAAGGTAAAGCACAGCGGCCGGGGATGATCCGGATCACCGGCAGCGGATTTCTGCTCCGCAGTGAATTGCTCCGCTCATGCGGTGACGGGGAACTGGATAAAAAAGCGCAGAATATTCTCAAAAGTGCCGGTATGAAACCGGGAATTTATCTGATAAACTGGGCAGCTGCAGGAGAGAAAATATGATCGGGATCGGATTTGCAGAATTTTTTTCTTTATCGCTGATAATTCTGCTTTGTTATATCGCCTGTCTGTGGTTCAGAGAGTACCGCCGCATCCGCCGCAATGAGTGGCAGTTGAGCAACCGCAGATTATTCCATTGCAATACCTGCCACCTCTCTTTTGTGCCCAAAGAGCCGGTATCGCTGTGCCGCTGTCCGAGGTGCAATACCGTTTGCATTCTGCGGCGGGGCAGCACCCTGCCCGGGGCGCAGGAAGGCAGGGAAAAATGAAGAGATACAGGATATTGCCTCTGGTTCTGGCTTTTCTTACCGGCGGGTGTTCATGGTTTCTGCCTGCCGGTGACCCGCCGGATGGGAATATACTGGTAAATACCACCGGCAGCTTCAATGAGGCGCAGAAAGCATCTGAGGTGTCGGATTACTTTATATCGGCACTGACGGTGGCTTTGCTGGAAAATTGTCCGGGAGTTCCGGTGGCGCTGCAGCCGGATGATCCCAGCAGGGTCATTGCGTATAAAATTTTCCGTGAAACTTCCCGGATCACCGGCAACTCTTATTCAAAAGAAAAGGCAGAGTGGCTCCTGAAGTCCGGTGTGGCGGAAAATAAATTACAGCTCACTCTTTTTCACCGTGGCAGACAGGTGTGGCAGGAAAAACTGGCATTTTCCTTTAATGAAGATCTGCTGCGCTGAATCAGTCAGTCAATATGGAAACCAGACCGTTGAGGTAAAAGGTTTCCGGCACTGAGAGCAAAGTCGGATGATCCGGAGCCTGCTCCAATCTGGCGATGACAGCGGCATTTACTCCAGCTTCCAATGCTCCGTCAGCAGTGATCTTCTGGAATAATTCCGGGTTCATCGCTCCGGAACAGGAGAAGTTGCACAGTATTCCCCCCGGTGCAAGCAGTTTGAAGCCCAGACGCGCCAGATCCTGATAGGCGCGGCAGCCCCGCATCATGGCACTTTTGCCGGGGATAAGTTTCGGCGGATCGAGGATCACCATATCAAATTTGGCATTTTCACTCTCAAACTTGCGCAGGAGCTTAAAAACATCGCCGCAGATATTGCGGTAACTGCCGGTAAAGCCATTGAGTTCCAGATTCCGTTGGCATTGTTCCAGAGCAGGGGCGGAGGAGTCGGCATTGACCACGCTGACGGCACCGCCGGCAAAGGCGGCACAGGCGAATCCGCCGGTATATGAGAACATATTCAGCACCCGTTTACCGGCGGCAAGCTGCCGGATCTTTTCTCTTGCTGAGCGCAGATCGAAATAGAATCCGGTCTTCTGTCCGGCAGCGGGGTTTACCTCAAAATCCAGACCGTTTTCCCTGACAATGATCTTTTCCGGCAGAGTTTCCCCTGCCAGATGACCGGCACGCAGCGCAAGAGCCTCTTTCTGCCGTACCGGGGAGTCTGAACGCTCAAAGATCCCCTTGATAAATGGCAGTTCCAGAAGGGTTTGGGCGATGATATCGCGGAAAAATTCTGCTCCGGCACTGAGCAACTGAAGTACGGCAAATTCACCGTAGCGGTCAACGATGATCCCCGGCAGGAGGTCGCTTTCCGAATAAATAAGGCGGCAGCCGCCATCGGGATCGAGCAGACCGAGATTTTCCCGCATTTTCACCGCCTGAGCGATCCGGCGGCGGAAAAACTCCCGGTCGATCGTCTCTGACGGGTCGAAACTCCATACCCTGATACGCAATTGGGATGCCGGTGACCACGCGCCGATTGCCAGAGGGTTATCATTATGATCGCAGACAACCACCGTTTCTCCGGCGGGGATCGCCGCATTTTTCTCTTTGACTGCTCCGTCGAAGATCCACGGATGTTTTCTTTGCAGGGATTTTTCTCTGCCTTTTACCAGATGGATGCGGGTCACTTTTTCAACTCCCGTATCTCCTGAATGAAGTCGGCGGCATCGGTGAATTTACGGTAGACTGAGGCAAAACGGACAAATGCCACCTCATCCACCGCCCGCAAAGCGGTCATGACCCGGCTGCCGATCTCGCAGCTTGGAACCTCTTTGTCATAATCCTGCTGGATAGCCGAAGCGATCTCAGCCGCCATCCGGTCGATCTCAGCCGATGAGACATTGCGTTTATAGCAGGCGCGGTCGATGCCGCGGCGGAGTTTGGCGATATCGAATTCCTCTCTGGTGCCGTCAAGTTTGATAACTTTGAGTTCTTCTGAACTGACGCTTTCCAAAGTGGTGAAGCGGTATCCGCAGCCGAGGCACTCCCGGCGGCGGCGCACTCCGAATCCCTCTTTCACACTTCTGGAGTCGATAACTTTATCGTCATTGCAACTGCATTTGGGACAGCGCATAATTACTTCTCCTGACGCAGATACTCCACCACAGCCAGCGGAGAGATGATGATCCCGCCGAATCCCGGCTGAGAGGATAATTTTTTAATGGTGTAATTGACGGAATTCTGAAAGTCGCGCCAGTTTCTCCGGCGGAGTCTGCCGCTATCCATAGAGGTGTGTCCGGCGAGGCGGATCACGGTGAGCATCTGCTGTTTTTTGGGCATACTGCGCAATTCGTTTTCCACAGAAGCGGGTATTTTGCTGGGCAGATTTGCCGAACTGATGACCGCCGTGCGTTTGGCAATGGCGGCGAAATCACCGATCCTGCCGACAGAAAGTTTCTTTTCTTCTGCCGCTTCGTGGAAGAAATCCGGCACGGCGATGGTCAATTCCGGCAGACCGGGGATCTTGGCGATCTTTTTGGCATATTCAAGGCTTTCGCGCATCAGCATATCATTATCCTGACCGATGCCGTAACGCTCTTTGCCCCAATGGTAGAGATGACCGCGGATCCTGGCAACATTGCTGCTGTTGAAAAGGTGAGGCGAAAGAATGACGGTTATACCGGATATACGGATATTTTCGGGAAGTTCCGCATTGAATTTCACCGCTTCAGTCACCGCTTCAAAAAGGTCGGGGTACTGGATGAGGATATTGCGGATCAACCGGTTGCCGTAATAGCGGCGGTAGAAATCACGCTGGGAAAAGACCAATTCGACCGGCAGATTTTTTGCTGAAGCAAGTACGATGAAGTTCTGCAGATCTTCATTGAGTTCCTGCTCGCTGGTAAGGTGGCAGTAGACCCGGTTGAAACCATATTGCAAAATGGTGTTGATGACATCGGAATTTTCCAATCTTCCGGCAAAAGCGGCGGGATAGACCGTGATTCCCTTTACGGCAAGAGGAGCGATGATCTTTTTGAAGTTCCCGGCGCGCTGTGCGGCGGCACCGGCAGAGGCTTTGAGCGGCGGCACCGCCATAAGGGTGGTTTCCCGCACCGGGGTATGACCGCAGCCGCTGAAAATCGCTGTCAGAAGTCCGGATGTGATGAGGAGTAAAATTTTTTTCATGCGCCCTACCATATTTCCAGTTGCAGTAACTTTGTATAATATAGCACAAAATCCGCAGATTTACAACTATTCAGCCATGCGGCAGATCATGCATCTGCGACAATGATATCGTATCCGGCACCGCTCAGAACTTTACTGGCGGAGTCGGTGACGATCTGATCGATTTTATTCGGGGGAAAGGCAAGGAATGCTCCGGAATTACCGATCTTTTTGCTGTCACAGAGCAGGATCAGTCTGGAAGCACAGCTGCTCATTGCCTGACTGATGGCGGCGGATTCCTGATCGTGGGAAAATGCCCCCTTATCCGGCAGCAGGGCATCGCAGCCCATAAAAGCGATATCCACATGGAACTGTTTGAAGTTGCCGATGGAAACTGCTCCGTAAAAATCCAGATTATCCAGACGGAATTTGCCGCCGACCAGATTGATTTCGATACCCGGCACGCCGCCGAGGGTTTCGATGACAGCCAATGCGGATGTAACGATCCGCAGCGGGGCTTTATTTTTCAGAAAAGCGGCGAAATTCATGCAAGTTGTGCCGCTGTCAATGGCGATAGTCATGCCGGGAAAAACCAATTCGGCGGCTTTGGCGGCGATCCGCTGTTTTTCCGGATTCTGCAATGCTGAACGCTGTTCAAAGGTTCTTGCCACCAGAGACTTCTGGTCAACGGCGCGGACACCGCCGAAAGTGCGGACGATCAAGCCGTTTTTCTCCATTTCCAGCAGATCACGGCGCACTGTGGCAATGGAAGCACCGGTCAGAGTCACCAGATCGGAAACTTTCAATTCCGGTTCACATTGCAGGCAGTCAAGAATTTTTTTCTGGCGTATATCAAAGCAGCGGCCCATTTTATATTCTCCTACTTTTTGTTGTATGTTGGCGATCCATCTTCCGGCGGCGTTTGGCGTTACTCTGAAGCGATCTTCAACAGAGTGCTTATTTCACTTTGCCACAAACTCTCATCCGGCGTTTCCAGTATCAGCGGGATATTGTCAAAACGGCGGTCTTTTGCCACTTTTTCAAAGAAAGCCATCCCGATAGTGCCTTTGCCAAGCGGCGCATGGCGGTCAAGATGACCGGCTAATCCGCCTTTGGCGTCGTTGAGGTGCATACCGCAGAGATACTCCATGCCGATAAGGCGGTCAAATTCAGCGAAACACTTTTCAAAACCCTCATCACTGGCAAGGTCATATCCGGCGGCAAAGGCGTGACAACTGTCGATACACACTCCGCATCTATCCGGCATATCCACCATTTCCAGCATCACAGCCAACTGTTCAAAAGAGTATCCCAGATTGCTTCCCTGCCCGGCAGTATTTTCAAAAACCGCCTTTACTCCCGGCACTTCCTGCAGGGCGCGGCGCACTGAATCGGCAATGATCCGGCATCCTTCTGCTTCGGAAACCAGTTTCAAGTGGCTGCCGGGGTGGAAGTTGAGCATGGTCAAACCGAGAAGTGAACATCTTTGCAATTCATCGGTAAAGGCTCTTACGGCATTGGCTCTTTTGCTCTCATCGGGTTGTCCCAGATTGATAAGGTAACTGTCATGGGGCAGGATGGAGTCCGGAGTAAACCCGTACTTGCGGCAGTTTTCTTTGAATTTTTCCGCGCTTTGAGCAGAGATCGGCGGTGCGCTCCACTGCCGCTGATTTTTGGTGAAAAGGGCGAATCCGGTGGCGCCGAAAGCGGCGGCATTGACCGGGGCATTTTCCACGCCGCCGGAAATAGAGACATGAGGACCGATAAATTTCATAAACTGCCTTTTTCAGTGAGCATTGCTTCAAAACAGGGGATCAGCACCTTTTCCACATCGGCAAATTCCGGCAGATCGATGGTGCATCCTGCTGCCAGATCGTGGCCGCCGCCGCCGAATTTCATTGCCACCGGTCTTACCGGGTAAGCGGAGTCCTTGCTGCGCATGGAAACCCGCCATCCGTCATTGCGGTGGTGGATGAGGATCGCTATTTTGACCCCTTCCAGACCCCGCAGGATATCGATCAACCCCTCATCTTCCCGGAGGTCGAAGTTGTGCTTTGCCATCAATTCATCGGTAATGCAGGCGTAAGCGACTTTGCCATTGCAGGTCATCTGCAGGAAGTTTTCCACCATATCCGCTTCAAATTTGAGCTGGTCGAATGGTTTGTTGAAAAAGACCTGATTGGCGATCTTTTCGATATCCGCTCCGGCATCGGCAGCCAGAGCCGCCGCCCGGAAACTGCTGCCGGTGGTGTTGGAAAAACAGAAACACCCGGTATCAGTCATCATGCCGGTCAGCAAAGCGGTCGCGCCTTCCTGACCAAGCGGCAATTTCAGGTGATCGATCAACTCCATGATCATCTGGCAGGTGCTGCCGCTGCTGCTTATCCACGATTTACCGGCGGCAAGGGAGTTGCCGGTGTGGTGGTCGATGCAGACGAAGTTGCGGCAGCGCAGCTCTTTAACGGTGAATTCCCCGCAGCCGAGTCTTTCGCCGTTGGCGCAGTCAAGAGCGAGAAAGAGGTCGTAATTCTCCATCTCACTTTGGGTCACATTTTTGAGGAATCCGGTAAAAAATCCCTGATATCTGCGGGGGATCGCTCCGGGGATAAGGACATCGGCATCAATACCGTTTCCCCGGAGAAAAGCGCGCATTCCGAAAGAACTGCCCATGGCATCACCATCCGGGCGTTGATGGGTCATTATCAACACTTTCTTTGCGCTGAGCAATGCCTGACAGATCTCTTCCGGGGGAAAATTATTCATCACTTTTCTCCACAGGGGCATCCGGATCATTGAGCAGAGCCAGCACCCGGTCGCCGAGTTCCAGTCGCCGGTCGGGCTTGAATGCCAGCACCGGAGTATGCTTGAAAGCCAGAGTTTTAGCCAAAACTCTCTGCATATCCATTCTTTTGGCACTCAATTCCCGGAAAATATCCTGCCGGTCGGAGTTTTTGCCGCCGAATATACTGACTGAGACGGTGGCATTGCGCAGATCGACACTGGTATTTACCGCGGTGATGGAAACGAGCATATTTTCAGCCGTTTCCAGCGGGAACTTTTCCAGATAGTTGGCAAGTTCCCGTTTGATAAGTTCGTTGACTCTGGTCAACCGGTCTACTTTTTCCGCCATTACAAGGTTGCCTTTTTGTATTCGATTTCGTACAATTCGATCTCATCGCCCTCGATGAAGTCGGCGAAGTTATCCAGACGGATACCGCACTCCAGACCGGCTTTTACCTCCCGGACATCATCCCGGAAGTGGCGCAGACTGGCGACTTCACCGTTGTAGATCAATTCGCGGTTGCGCCAGACTCTGGCTTTTGAACCGACTTTGACCACGCCGCTTTCCACGCGGCAGCCGCAGATTTTCGGGCCTTTGCTCAATTCGAATATCTGCAGGATGCGGGCCTGACCGTTGACTTTCTCTTTGCGTTCCGGTTCAAGTTTACCGGCGAGAGCATCGGTGATATCTTCGAGCAATTCATAGATGATACTGTAAAGGCGGATCTCCACGCCCCGTTTTTTTGCCAGATCATTCACGCCGGGATTGACCCGCACGTGGAATCCGACCACCAGAGAACCGGTGGCAGCGGCAAGATCGATATCACTTTCACTGATGGGGCCGACGCCGTTGGCAACGACCGAAGCTTTGATCTTTTCGCTGGGGAGCTGTTCAAGCGACTGGGCGATCGCCTCACCGGAACCGCGCACGTCGGATTTGATGATGATATTAAGGGAGTTTACCTCCTCTTTATTCAGTTTGCTGAAGAGGTCTTCGGCAGAACTGATGGCATTGCTGGCAAGAGTTTCCTGCCGTTTGGCGGCGACTCTTTCGGCGGCGATCTGACGCGCCTCTTTATCCGAGGAACAGATTTCCAGACGGTCACCGGCTTCCGGGATACCGGATAAACCGACGATCTTCACCGGGAAACCCGGCGGCACGGATTTGACTCTTTCGCCCTTGTCGTTGATCAGGGTGCGGATCCTGCCGTGATGTTCGCCGCAGAGGGCGAAGTCACCGACTTTGAGCGTGCCATCCTGCACCAGCACATGGGCAGTCGGGCCGAAACCCTGTTCCAACTGGGCTTCCAGCACCACGCCGTCGGCGGGGCCTTTGGGGTTGGCTTTGAGTTCGAGCATCTGGGCTTCCAGCAGGATACGCTCCAGAAGGTCATCGATACCTTCGCCGGTTTTAGCGGAAACCCGCACCGTTCCGACATCACCGCCCCAATCTTCACTGGTAAGTCCATTCTGCTGCATGTTGAGCAGCACTTTATCCGGATCGGCATCGGGCAGGTCGATCTTGTTGATCGCGACCACGATCGGCACTTTGGCACTGAGGGCGTGATTCATCGCTTCGACGGTCTGGGGTTTGAAGCCTTCAGCGGCGGAAACCACCAGTACCACGATATCGGTGCAGTCGGCACCGCGGGCGCGCATTTTGGAGAAAGCCGCGTGTCCGGGGGTGTCGATAAAGGTGATATCCTTGCCGTTGAAACGCACTGAAGATGCACCGATATGCTGGGTGATGGCACCGGCTTCACCGGCGGTCACATTGGTGTGACGCACGGTATCCTGCAAAGAGGTTTTGCCGTGGTCGACATGGCCCATGAAGGTGACGACCGGGGGGCGTTCTTTGAGCATGGCCGGGTCAACGGGCGGAGCTTTTTTGACCGGTGCGGCAGGTGCTGCGGCTTTGGGGGCGGCACCGAAGATCAATTCCACGCCGAAAGCGGCGCAGATCTTTTTGGCATTGTTGTCGCTGATCGCCTGATTGATACCGGCAAGTTCACCGAGTTTGATCAATTCGGTAATGATCTCATTGGGGCGTTTGCCGATGGCTTCGGCGAGGTCTTTGACGATCACCGGAGAGGGCAGCGTGACGGTATCAGGAGAAGCGGATTTGCCGGATTGATTGCGGTTATCTTTGCTTGACGGCATATTCTTTTCCTGCCCTTTGCTGCGCTGCGGCTTGCCGGAATTGCGTTTGCTTTTGGGCGCGGCGATCTCTTCGGTATCGTAGAGGTCGTTGAAGTAGGATTCCACCAATTCGATGGAATCCTCCGGAATGATATCATTCACATCAGAAATATCATCAAAGCCCTGATCGTTGAGTTCCCTGACGATATCTCTGGCTGAAACGCCATACTTTTTAGCGAGACTTTTTACTGTTATTTCCATGATTCAATGCCCTCCTGCTGCTCATCCGATATTCTCCAGCGCGGCACGCAGGGCATCGATGTCGATACCCTCGACGGATTCCAGCGCGGCATCATCAGCGGCTTTGAGTCCTTCGATGGTGACAAAACCGTTGGCGACCAGTTTGGCGGCATCCGCGGCATCGATATTCAATGCTTCGGCGAGTTTACCGGCGGCGATCTTCATCTGCTCCTCGATAGAGGGTGCGCGTTCTTTGCTGGTTTCGTCGCAAAGTTTGATCGTCCAGCCGACCAGTTTACCGGCGAGGCGGACATTCTGGGCTTTTCTGCCGAAAGCGACCTTGGATTGATCCTCATTGACGATCACCAGCAGGGCGTGGTTGGCTTCATCGATTTTGACGCTCTGCACCTGAGCGGGCAGCAGGGCGTTGGTGACATAGGCTGCCAGATCCTCATCATAAGGAACGATATCGATCCTTTCGCTGCCCAATTCATCGGTGATGCGTTTGACTCTGGTGCCGCGCACGCCGACGCATGCTCCGACGGGATCGACTTTGGGGTCGCTGGAAGCGACGGCGATTTTGGTGCGTTTACCGGCTTCACGGGCGACACCTTTGATAGTGACCACGCCGTCGTGGATCTCGCTGACCTCTCTTTCAAAGAGGCGGGTGACGAATTCCGGTGCGGAACGGGAAACGATCAAACTGGGGCCGGATGAGTTGATATCGATTTTTATCAGCAAAGCGTTGATGCGGTCGCCGGGAGCGAATTTCTCATCGCGGATCTGCTCGCGCAGCGGCATGATGCCCTCGGCTTTCTGGAAGTCGATCAGCACGCTGCCTGCCTCAACTTTTTTGACAGTACCGTAGATGATCTGACCGAGGCGGTCGGCGAATTCCTCCTGCACATTCTCTTTTTCGGCGCGGCGGAGCTGCTGGGTAAGGTTCTGCCTTGCCGCCTGAGCGGCGATCCTGCCGAAGTTGCTGGGGGTGACCTCCCATTCGATGCGGTCGCCGACTTTGACATCCGGATAAAGTTCCTGAACTCTGCCGATCACGATCTGATCGTTATTCATCGGCACATGGTCGACCACTTCCAAAGTAGCCCATGCCTGGATCTTGCCGGTGGGCGGGTCGATTTTGATCCGCAATTCGCTTGCCGGATGGATACTTTTTTTGGAAGCGGAAAGGATGGCATTTTCCAGAGCCTTGATGATACTTTCGCGGCTGATGCTGCGGTTCTGGCTCAAATATTCGATCACGGTCAATAATTCATTACTCATTTGTTCCTCCCGAATTTCATCACATAATCAAGGGACTAAAAAAGCGGGCAGACCGTCCCGCTTGGCATCAAAAAAAACAATTTTTGTCCGGTCTGAAACCTTCACAACCATAATATATATGCTTAATGTATACTTGTCAAGTTGCAAATCTTCCCCCGGAGAACAAAATGCAGCAATGCCGTTGATTTTGTTCGGGAAAAGCGGTAACAGAGCGGAAA
>JAFVZG010000099.1 GCA_017508285.1 Lentisphaeria bacterium
CGTCGGTGGCGCATCGCGGGCACTTTCGCGCCTTGCTTCTGTGCCGGTACGGTCGAGTACGGTAGTACACTCCCGCACCGTACTCGGCGCAAAACACGACATTGCCGCCCGCTGCATCCACCGGGTGCAATCAAATCGTTTCATGTTTTTGACAAATCATTCGCCATAAAATGTGTTCATTCGGTCTTGTATGTATGTTTCACAAAATTTGGGATTTTTTTCAAAAATTTTCAAAAAAAAATGAAAAAACCGTTTGCATTAATGTAAATAACTGCTATATTTATTTACAGACAGAATAAAACAGGAGGCACCACAATGGATAAGGCACAACAGGAAAACTTCTCCCGGATCTGCCGTCAATTCAAATGGAAGTGCACTCCTCAGCGGCTGGCAGTTTACGAGTGCGTATTCAACAACCGCTGCCATCCGGATGTGGATAGTGTCTGGCAGAGTGTCCGCAGTAAACTTCCTACTGTCACCCGTGAGAGTGTTTACCGGATACTGAATGAGTTTGCCGGTCACGATCTGATCTGGCGTCTGGATCATGTCAGCAGTGCCAGATATGATTGCAGTACGGTGCCCCACGGTCACTTCATCTGCGAAGAGTGCGGTTCAATAAGTGACTTCGCTCTGCAGGAGGATGTCGGGGTCTTCGCCGGGGAGCTGCCCGGTGAAGTGCGGCACATGGAGATCCGTTACACCGGGATCTGTGAAAGTTGTAAAAGTAAAAGTACGGATTCGTTCCGTTGATAAAAAAAGTCAACCAAATAAATGGGATAAATATCCCGCAAAAAACTGAACAAGGGGGAAATTATGGAACTCAAAGGAAGCAAAACCGCCGCCAATCTCGCTTATGCCTTCGCCGGTGAGTCTCAGGCACGCAACAAGTACACCTATTTTGCCAGCAAAGCGCGCAAAGAGGGTTACGAGCAGATCGCCGCGATCTTTGAAGCCACTGCCAACAATGAAAAAGAGCATGCCAAACTCTGGTTCAAGGCTCTGGATGGTATCGGTGACACCCTTTCAAATCTGAAAGCTGCCGCCGCCGGTGAATATGAAGAGTGGACCCAGATGTACAGAGAATTTGCCGAAGTCGCTGAGGCTGAGGGTTTCTCTGATATCGCCCGTCAGTTCGCCCGCGTCGCCGAGATCGAAAAACGCCATGAGGCGCGTTACAACAAGCTGGTCGAAAATCTCGAAAAAGGCGAAGTTTATGTCAAAACCGGTCCTCAGCGCTGGGAGTGCCGCAACTGCGGTCACATCCACATCGGCGAAAAAGCTCCGGAAGTTTGCCCGACCTGCAAACATCCTCAGGCATACTTTGAGATCGAAGCTGCCAACTACTGATAAACAGAATACAGACTGTTTCCGTAATGGGCTGCTGCCAACCCTCGGCAAGAGGCGGGCGGCAGCCCGTTTTTTTTTCTGCGGATGATGAAACCTGTTCAAACAATTTTCAGCGGAGGAATGATTTTTTTGCAGAAAAAGCGGCTTCTGCTATTGACAAACTTCTTTGTTTTAAGTATATTTAAAGGGAAACGCAAAGTTGTATAGACAAGTTGGCAGGATTGACGGAATAATGAACGAAAAAAAATCAGCCCCCAGATATCAGCTTTTGAAAGAGCATCTTATTGAGAGGATCCGCAGCGGAGAGTTTACCGGCGGTATGAAAATCGACTCCGAGCCTTCGTTGTGCAAAGAGTTCCACATGTCACGCAATACCGTCCGTCAGGCATTGCAGGAGCTGGAAAGCGAGGGATTCCTCTACCGTATCCAGGGCAAAGGCACCTTTATCCGCAACGCCGATCCCCACCGCAGCGGCAAGATCGCCCTGCTTATCTACGATACCACCTATATGACCAATCCGGTCACGGCAGAACTTATCATGGGCATCGATGCCGGCTGCCGGGAACACGGTTTGACACTGGATATCCTCGCCGGGAACCGCACTTTTCACGAAGAAAAAATCTCCCAGCTGACCGGGCGTTATGCCGGATTTCTTATCGGTGCCTACCAGATCGACACTCTGACCATCCGGGAATTGCAGAATTCCAGCCGTCCCTGTTTCTTTGTCAAAAACTATCTGCCGGAATTCAAGGACATCGCTTTGCGGATCGACTTTGAGTATGCCGGTACTCTGGCGGCAGAGCATCTGATCAGGCAGGGGTGCCGGGATCTGGCTCTGCTCTATGCCGGGGAAAATATTTTTATTTCGGCAGATTTCGCCAGAGGGGTGAAAGAGTGCTGTCTGGAGCACGGGGTGAGGTTGAAAAATTCCAATGTCATCACCTGTGACTTTATTGCTCCGGATGAATCGGCAAAGAGTGCTGCGGAAAAACTTATGACATCCCGCCCGGATGGGGTGATCTGCCTGACCGATGAGTTGGCATTGAAACTGATGAATGAATTGAAAGTTCAGCATATATCCATACCGGGTGATATCAAAATCACCGGATGCAACAATACGATAAATTCTCTCTATGCGTCTCCTGCATTGACCACATTGAAATTGCCGACTTACGAACTTGGGGTGATGGCGGTAAAACATCTTTACCGGGCGATAAACGGTGAAAAGTGTGAAGCATTTTTGCCGCTGCAGCCCGGATTGATCGTGCGTGAATCAACTGCACCGGTTAAAACACTTAAAACAACTCAACAGGAAGGAGTTTTACAATGAAACATTGTGGTTTGGTCAATTTGGCACAAAAAAGTGCGGTTGCAACTCAACAAAGAAGTCCGCTTTTTTTGAAAGAGAAAGGGGGCGCGGGGGAAAGGGAAAACTTTTTTTCCCGTGAAAAAAAGTTTTCCTTGTCCCCCGTACACGCATTTACCTTGATTGAATTGCTGGTCGTTATTGCGATAATCGCTATTCTGGCGGCAATTTTGCTGCCGGCATTGAATCAGGCGAGAAGCCGGGCGCACACCGCTTCATGTGTGAACCAGTTGAAGCAGATCGCAACGATAAGCCTTTCTTACATCGATGCTTTTGACGGTTATCTTCCCTATTATTCCACGGCTGCGGATAATGCCCATTACAAACTTTACAAATTCAATGAGGGAGTTGTTCCGGCTGCGGGCGGAAGCAGCTTTTTCCTCTGTCCGTCAGATACGGTAAGTCAGGATACCTGGAGCGGGCATAACAGTTACGGGGTAAATGCTGATGTCATTAGAAAAGGTGCCAAGATATCTCTTATTTACAAGACATCCTGCATCATGTGGGCGGATGCGTATTTCTGGCGTTTCATGTACTATGACCACGGCTCCGACAGTGAGCATTATCTGCGCTACCGTCACGGTAAAGCATCTGCTCCGGAACTCCAGTGGCAATACTCCACCGGCAGTGAGATCAACAGTGCCCGTTTTGACGGTTCTGTACGGGGCAATACTGAAAGGATAACCAAGGATTACAAGAGTACTCTGACGGATGCCTATCTCGGGACAAATTGGATGTATATGAAAGCCGATTTGACCATTCCTTACGAGCATTGATTTTTCCCGTTGAAAACAGAAAGATTATTGAGCCATGAGAAGATTGCTTTTTTATCTGGCGGCGTTCAGCCTGCTCGGATTGTCTGCTGCTGAAACTTTGAATGTGCCGGTGTTGTGGCAGAATCGTTCTCCGAAAGCCAAAATTCAGCAGATCGGTGTGCTTATCCGGCCTGACCGGTATGTGTTTGCTCTGAATATTCCGGAGTTGAAGAGTTATGACGGCAGATCCGTCTGGACGATCGCTCTTTATTCCGATGTTGACAACAATAAAAACACCGGCAGAATGCCCGGCAGTGCCGGTTGGGATTTTCAGTTGAATATCCGGCTCCATCAGAATAAACTTATCGCCATGCGCTGGAATACCGGTGAAGCCAATCCGGTGACGATCCCGCTTTACTCCGATGATTATCTGCTGGTGAGACAGGATGAGTATCTCTATATCATTCTCCGCCGGGAACCGCTCGGTGATCTGGCATTGGGAAAAATCTTTTCCATCCGGGTGGCGCCGGTGAGTGTTTATCTTGATCCGGAGAAAAGTCTGGGAAGTTTTCCGCCGGTGCTTTTCAATACCTACGGCAATGATTCCGGCAGTCAGAGTTACACCAGAGATGCTCTGCAGTTGAAGCGCAAAGACGATCTCGCTGTCTGGAACAACTTCGGTGAGCGTTACCGGGAAGATGAAAAGGCTCCGGCAAATATGGAAAAGTGCGGGGCATTTGAAATTTCCGGAGCCAGAGGCGAAGCTGAAGCACTCCATTTGACCGTGACTTCGGAGAAAAAATTATCCTCTCTGGAACTTTTTCCGGCAGACTTGCGTTCCAAAGATGGTAAGGTCATTTCCGCATCGGCGATGAAGATCACCTATCCCGGATTTGTCCGGACTTTGCGGGAGGAGAGTTTCAATGATATCCTTTATCCGCAATTCAAAGCCCACAACTCCGTCAACAACTTCATACAAATGCAGCTTGACATCCCCAGAAGTGCCGCCGCCGGTATCTATGAGGGGGTTCTGCCGCTGAAGGTAAACGGCAAGACCGTTGAGGGTATTCCGGTAAAGGTGCGGGTCTACAACTTTACCATGCCGGAACGCCCCTTTTTCAAGACCGCGTACTGTCTGAAATCCCCGTATATCAAAGAGCATTTCGGTAAACTTTCCCGTGATGACCACAACAAAGAGTGGAGTGCTATTCAGCGCATCGCTCAGGAGTACCGTCTCAGTCCGCGGCTTCTCGGGGTATCCCCAAAATTTTCATGGGATGGCAAAAAACTGCAGATCGACTGGAAAAATTTTGATCTTGCCGCTGAAAAATATTTCAATGAAAATAAATTTACCGCTTTGCAGCTGGTCGAGTTTCAAATGGGTTCCCATATGAAATTTTACCATCACCGTTTTGACAGAATTTTCGGCAGAAAGATCACCCCGGATGATGCTGAATTTCAGGATTTTATCGCACAGCTTGCCCGGCAGTATGCCGATCACCTGAAAGAGAAAAAATGGCTTGACCGCTGCTTTGTCGTAGTCTGGGATGAGCCTTACGGGGCAGTTTATCCGCAGATCGCCAAGACCACCGCCACCATCCGCAAAAGCGCACCGGAATTGAAGCCCGGTGTTTTCATCGGTCACATGGATAATGCGCTGGCATCAGATGTCGATCTCTGGCTTTCCAGTTTTGAGGCACTTTACCGCATCCGCAAGACGCCGTCAGAGAAAAACAAGGCGGTCTGGTGCTACAATTATGCCGCGATGGAACACTTCCGGCATCCGGCGGCGGCATTGCGATTGCAGTATTTCACTGCCTTCAAATATGATGTCGCCGGTTATCTCTACTCTGAGATCAACGCTTATTCAGCACCTTACCGGGGCAAATTCCCGGAGGCTTTCTACAATGTATGGGTAAATTACATTTGGTTTTACCCCGGAAACAAACCCGGAGAAACCATGCCGTCGCAACGGATGACCCTTACCAGAGAAGGGTTGGATGATTTCGACTATCTTACCTTGTACCGGCAGAAGTTTCCCGGTAAACCGCTTCCTGCATGGCTGAATGCTGTTATGCCGGAATTGCAGCCCACCGGCGAACAGAAGTTCCCGGAAGTCAGTCAGCGCAAACTTCAGGCTGTAAGAAATAAACTGGCAGAAATGCTGGAAAAATGATTTGAGGATGGCAGATGTTACAAATTACCCTTGACGATCAAGTGCTTACCGTCTATGGCAGGCGTTGGGCAAATATGGAAAAAACCTTGCTGTTGCATGATGATCTGACCGGATATTCCGGAATTTTCAGCGGTCAGCAGGAAGTGAAGTTTGAGGAAAAAGTCACGCCGGCCGACGGCGCATTGCTCTGGGAGATCACCGCAACTTTGCCCGCCGGTAAAGCCGGAAGATCGATCTCTCTGGAAAAGATCATTCCGCCGCCGGAAAATATCGATTTTGCCGATCTGCATTGCTGGAATTGTTCCATCCTCAGCGGCGTGAACCGGTTTGACAAAGTGGTCGCCGATGACTTCTGGCAGATGGGAGTCACCCACTACCACAAGCGGCAATTTTCCTCATTTTACGGTAATGATGACTACTCCCGCTGGGGCAATGTGCGTCAGGCGGCATTTTACGATCCGCTTCAAAACTACGGCTTGCATGTCTCTGCTCCGGGGGATTTTCATAGCGGGATCATCTATTTCCGTTATGACAAAGCCGGTTTGCATCTGCTTGACTCCGAACAATATTTGAGCAGCGACCATCCGGTGGTATGGAAACTTTACCTGCTGCCGGTGCCCGGGTGTTACCGTCCGGGTATGGAGTGGTTTTTTAACAAACACCGGGAGTTTTTTGAACCGGAAAACGAAGCGGGGCGTGAATTGACCGGGTCATTCGGGTTGACCAATCCGCTTTCCACTGATGCAACACTGGATTTCATGCAGAAATTCGGTGCGGAATTTACCGAATTGCACAACCACTTCCCCAAATACGGCGACTGGCTGACTGAAGAGGATGAGTGGGAGTGCGTGGTTACTCACGATTATCCGGAATTGCCGCCGCCGCCGGGAAAAATTTCCCGTAAAAAGATCCGTGAATTCATCGGCAAACTCCATGACCGGAATATCAAGGTTCTTTACTATATCCAGTGTTCCGGAGATTGCTTCCTGCCTTACGCCAGAGAGAAATTTCCCGATGCCATTGCGATCAACCGTGAAGGTGTCTGGCACCCGGCATGGCGGGAGTGCTGTCTTTGCAACAGCAGCAAAGAGACCTCTTTCGGCAAACATATCGCTGATATTATTGAAAAACTTCCCGGTACTTATTCGGAAATAGACGGTGTTTTCATCGACCAGCTCTGCTATCCGGTCGAAGATCTCGCCCACAGCGACGGGCAGACCGGTATCAATAATAAACCGGTTGCCAATCTTGACAGTACCTACTATGACAATGTCAAGCGTCTGGCAGAATTGCTCCATAAGGAAAATAAGATCGTCTGGGGCAACGGTTCATTTGACCTGCAGGTTCAGCGGCATGTGGATGGTTTGATGGCAGAGGGTTCTTGCGGGGTATCGGAATTGTTGAAATACTTTTGTCTGGTCAAACCGCTGCTGGTTCATCAGTATCCCCGGTCGGTTCATCAGGTGGAATTGATCTTTGCGTTTGCCCTCCGTGCCGGGGCGTGGCTTTACTCAATCGGGGCATCCAGCAGTGTTTACGATTTTCCGTCGGTCACTCCGGAGATCGAAGAGGTATTCCACCGCTGTGTGCCGATGCTTGAAGTGCTGCGCAAACGCAGTTACTGCTTTGAGCCGCATCCGCTGACTCTGCCTGACGGAGTTGCCGGTGATGTCTTTATTTCCAATGACGGCAAAGAGTATATCGTTACGGCGGTAACGGTGGCTGCTCCTTACGAAAATGCCGTGGCAGAAGAGTTGACCGTCAAACTGGATCTGAAAGGATTGACCGCCGGTTCAGAAGCAGTTTACCGGACACCTTTCAGTAATGGCTGGCAGCCGGCGCAGCTTTCCGGCAACACTCTGATTTTGCCGGAACATCACGGTATGTCCATCATCCGTATAACCAGAAAATAATGGAAAACCGGGTTTATGAGTGAGCTGTATTTTGAAAAATTGAATATCACCGGCCGCCGGATCGGCAAGCCATCATGGTTCCCGGCGATAAGGGAGTTGATCAAGTCGGAAATTTCCGCAAAACTGGATGAGGATGACGGATTATTCATCGGCTTCGGTATGTTCAGTGACGGATTGCCGTACACCTTGCAGGATGATTACGATCATCCGCCGGAAACATTGACATTCAAGGCTGCAGTATTGGAAAACCGTTATCTCAAGGCGGTATTCCTCCCGGAACTCGGCGGCAGATTGTGGTCACTTTTCGATAAGGAAAATCAGCGGGATCTGCTGTTGACCAATACGCAATTGCTGCCGTGCAACCTTGCTATCCGCAACGCCTGGTTCGCCGGAGGGGTGGAATTCAACTGCGGCAGGCGGGGGCATGATGAACAGACGATGTCGCCAAGATTTGCGGCAGTGGTGGAAACTGAGAAGTTCCCGGTGCTGCGGATCTACGAGTACCAGAGAGACCGGGAAACTCCATTTCAGTACGATTGTTTCCTGCCGGATGACTCCCGTTTCCTCTACATCCGCGGCAGGATCTGGAACCCCGGTAAAACAATGGTTCCGATGTACTGGTGGAGCAATATCGCCGTGCCGGAAGTAAAAGGCAGCCGGGTGGTGGTTCCGGCGGAAACGGTCTTCGCCAACTGGTACAGCGGCGGTTCACACGCACTTGCCAAATTGACGATGCCTGATGGCGAGGGCTTCGATGCCTCTTACCCGGAAAATTTTGATTATGTGAAAGACCATTTCTACAATATTCCGGAAAATAAACGGCGGTATGAAACGCTGTTTTATCCGGATGGTTACGGATTTTGCCATGTTTCCACCCGGAGATTGCGGGGACGCAAACTCTTTGTCTGGGGGCAGTCGCAGGGAGGAAGACACTGGAACCGCAAATTACTGGGACCGGGGTTGGAGGCTTATATCGAATTGCAGGCAGGTCTGGCGCGTTCCCAGCAGGAGTGTCTGCCGATGCCGCCGGAAACTGCGTGGGAGTGGCTGGAGGGTTACGGAGCATTGCCGATGGCTCCGGATAAGGTCTTCGGCAGTTGGGATGATGCCGTGAAAAATGTCACCGCTGAACTCGATAAGGTCATTCCGGAAAGTCAGCTGGATGAATTGCTGACCGGCACCCGGCAGAGCGTTGCTTTGAAACCGGGCAAAGTGGTCGTGAAAGGTTCCGGCTGGGGAGCATTGGAAGAGTTGCGCCTGGGAGAAAAATTGACCGGACATCTTGACTTCGGCGAGGTGCAGAGCGAACAGTTGCCGTGGGTGGAGCTGCTGAAAGAAAACAAAATGAGCGTGGCTTCGCCGGATTCCTACATGGTGAGCGATAACTTTTTCCGGAAATTGCTGGAGGCCGAAAAGTCCTGGCAGACGGCGTATTTCAAATCGCTGAATTACTACCGCAGAAACGATCTTGAAAGAGCAGAAAAGGAGATCGCGGCACTTGACGGAGAGTACAGCGGCAAACATATTCTGCACCTGTTGGCGAATATCCGCCGTAAACAGGGAAAGATTCAGGAGGCGGCGGAGTTGATCTGTCAGGCAGGCAAACTGGCGCTCAGTGACGCATCTTTTATCAAAGAAGTGCTGAAAATGCTTTTGGAATTGAAAGCATACAGGATGATGGCGGAGTTGTTCAGCGCGCTGCCGTCAGAAGTCAGAGAAAAGAAACTGGTCAAATTCATGTATGCCGGGGCGTTGGCACATACCGGAAAATTGGATGAGGCGGAAAATATTCTGCTGGCGGATGGCGGGTTGGATATTCCGGATATCCGGGAGGGGGAAAATTCGACATCGGAACTTTATATTTTCATTCAGCAGGAGAAAGCAAAGGCGGCAAAGAGAAGTATTGCTCCGGAAGAGGTGGAAGTGCCGTTTATTCTTGATTTGCGGATGTCCGGCAAGTGATCGGGGCGTATTTCAAGAGAAAAAAGTAAAAATTTTTGCATTTGACGCTTGACAAGCATATGGTCGGATGCTATATTAAGAAATGTTGTGAGAATGCGAGTGTAGCTCAGTTGGTAGAGCATCACGTTGCCAACGTGATTGTCGCCGGTTCGACTCCGGTCACTCGCTCCAATAGTGGCAGGTTAGCTCAGTCGGTAGAGCAGGGGACTGAAAATCCCCGTGTCCCCAGTTCGATTCTGGGACCGGCCACCATTTTTTTTGCCTTTTTTCAAAGGCAAAAAAAATAACGAAGCCGCAAGGCTTCACTTCACTGCGCAAAAGCGCAACTTCACTCAAAAGGCTCAGCCTTTTCTTCACATCTTCACCATTCCGGAAAGCCTTGCTCGAGAAGTCGCTCCTTGCAGTCGCTTGTGAAGAGGTCGGCTTGCGCCGCCCGCGAAGCAGCTCCCTTTCTCCTTTGCCAAGGCTACGGAGGACAAGTCGGGAGTAAAGATGTGCAAATGTTATAAAGAATACGCCAGTCAAAGTGGCTTGCTTTTCGTTTTAATTCTCTGTTTGGAGAATTGAGAGAACTGGGGAACGCCATAAGGCAGCCAAAATTCTCCGTTTTGCCTTTCCCGGGGACACCGCGTTTATGCTCAAAAACAGTTGATTTTTCGCTTTTCAAGTAGAGAAAAATAAATTCTCAAGGATTTTTGTCCAAATCAAAACTCTCCGATCCTTGTGTCCCCGACTATTCTATTTAAACACTTTTGTTTTGAA
>JAFVZG010000100.1 GCA_017508285.1 Lentisphaeria bacterium
GCGTTGAATTCTGCCCGTGAGCGGGGCAGGGCGGCAAGCTGTATCAATAACCTCAAGCAGTTGAATAATGCGTTTCTGGGTTATGTGGATGCCCACGAAGATTATTTCCCTGCCTGCGGAGGTCTGGATACCGGCAGTAATACTGTGCGTTGGGGAACTTCACTCAAACCGTTTCTGGGGATGGCTTACAACAATGTAAATAATGCTGCTGAGACCTATTATTCAAAAGGCGGCTCTTTTGTCTGCCCTTCGGAACCTCAGGCGACGACCGGGCACTACACCGGCAAGGCGATCGACGGGAGTACGGATTACTTTGTTTCCGGCTATGCGATGAATGCCAATATGTCTTGGGCAAAAGCGGGGCGGCTTGTCAAACCGTCATCCACCGTGCTGCTTATTGACGGCGGCGGCAAACATAATGGTTCATCCGGTCAGACTTTGAGTGCATTTATTTACTACAACGCTTCAAATTCTGTGCAAACATTGTTTTACAGCGGCAACCCGTGGATCATTGCGCAGCGTCACAACAAGAGCGTGAATGAGTTGATGGCAGACGGTCATGTGACCTCTTCAGAAAAATCTGCAAAAGATCGGGCATATCTTTCTCCGGCGGCAGATTTCGGTGTGCCGGCAGAGACTCCGAGTTCCCGCAATATGGTTCTCTGAATGATTTTTCCTGAAAAATAATTCAAAAGGTGTGCAAATGAAAAATACAGTGGTGTTGTTTTGTCTCTTTTTTCTTGGAATTTCACTTTTCGGCGAGGTGAAGATCCGGGATTTGAAAGGTAATTTGAGCGCAGGGAACGACAAAATTTCCATGTATCTGCTCAATAAGCGCAACTATGCCTTCAACCTTACCGGCAAAGATGATGCCGGCAAGAATTTCGGGCTGGTCATCGAGAGCATCATCTGGTATCACGGCAGAAGCGGGAATACCGATCACATCTATCAGGATCAATCGGAAACCAAATGGAAGCCGCTTGAGTATAAAGTCAACGGCAGTAAAATCATTACCAGAACTGCCAATGCCGATTTCGATACGGTCAGGGAGATCACCTTTTTTGATGATCTTGATGCGGTGACATTCGAGTATATCCTTACGGTAAAAGAGAGCCGTGACCACGGGGTCATCCGTTTTCCGCTGACCCGTCTGACCAAAGAGATCACGGAAGTTTCATTTGATGACGGCACGCTTGAAAAATTTGCGACCTCAGCCAAACCGTCGGCGGCAGAAACGGTCAGAAGCCGGGCTTTCATTCTGCATATCCCCGCAAGGAACAAGAGTTTATTGATGCTTATTGATGTCAATCTGCCGTTGAAGTACGGTCATAAACTGGGGATCGCGCCGGTCTACAGTCCCGGTTCATGGTGCCGGTCGGTCAACTTCAACCACCTTTATCAGCCGGAATTCCCCTTTTACAAGGCGGGGGATAAACTGGGTATGCGTCTGGCATTTGCCCTGCTTGACGGCGGCAAATTGAGTGATATTCATAAGAAAGCCGCAAAAGAACTGGCGGTCAAACTCAACTTCGCCAAACCGGAATATACTCCGGCAGATCTGGCAGATGTTTATGAAAAACCTTCTCCGCTTGCTGCGTCATTTGCCGGTATTCCCGGAGTGGCAGTGTGGCAGGAATCCCCGATGAAACGGGTATACCCGGCAATGAATATCCCGGTGAAAAAGGCGGAAAAAATCTCATTATCCAGTGCCGCCAATGAAAGGGAATCCATCCAGATAATCCTCAAGCCGCAAAGTAAGGCGGTGCTTGAAAAGGTGGAGTTTTCCGATCTGACTGCCGCCGGTGACCGGAAGATCGCGGCGAAGAATTTTTACGCCAATTTGCTCGGCGTTCAAAAAGTTGCCACTCCCCGGGCTCTTTTTTACGGCGAAACCCGCTTCCCCGATAAGCTCCGCCCGGTGCCGGAGGCGTTGCCAGCAAAACTTAAAGCCGGTCAGAATACGGTTTGCCATCTGACATTTTTTGCTCCTCCTGGAACACCGGGAGGGGTTTATAAAGGGAGTGTTGCCCTGACAATTTCCGGTAAAAAGTGCGTGATTCCGGTGGAGTTGAAGGTCTGGGGCTTTGAATTGCCGCAGGTTTCACGCTATACTGCACACGGTTTGTTGTGGAGTTCACTGCCGGAACACCGCGAAGAGGTTTTGCAGAAGTTGGCTCAGTACGGCATGAATGGCTCAATTTATTACGGCGGTCAGAAGCAGCTGCGGGAGATCTTTGACGGTAAAGAATTGCGTTTCAAAGATGACCTTGCTCTGGCAGAAAAAGCGTTGAAAGTTTATCATCAGCCGATGTTTCAGGCACCTTACCTCTTTCTCGGTGCGTGGGATTGGAAACCGGGTAAAAAGGTGCAGTTTTTGAATCTTGATCTTGAAACGGAAGAATTCAATCAGAAATTTACCAACTATCTTGCCAGTTTCTACCGGCAGGTCAAAGCCAAAGGTATTCTGGATCGTTCCTTTATCTACATGTGGGATGAAATGACCGGCGGTCACTATGCCGCAATGGAAAAGACCGTCAATATGGTGCATAAACACGCTCCGGGGATCCGGTTGATGACCGTTTCCGCCCCGGATCCGATGGTTTTGAAGTACAATGATATCATCACCACCGGTCCATTCGGGCAATGGTGGGCAAAAAACACTAAAGCGGTGGTGGATAAAGCACTTGCCGACGGCAAGGAGTTCTGGATCTATCTCAACGGCACGACTTTCGCTCTGACCGGTGAACCGACCATCCCCCGGGTGACTCCGTGGCTGTGTTATGCCAATGGCTTTACCGGTTATCTGCAGTGGAGTATGGATTATAACTGGAAATACGGCACATTTGAGAAAAACGGTGATGTCTGGATCCTTTATCCGGGGTATGACAAGCCGGTCTACTCTGCCCGTCTGGAGTATTTCCGCGATGGGGTGGAGGATTTCAACATGATGTACCTCACCCGGAAACTGCCGCCTCAAATCAGGGACCAGCTGGATAAGGAGATCGCCAGAGTCGTTCCGGTCATGGGCAAAACCAATCCGGATATCACCGTGATGAATGAGGTCAGAAACCGGATCGGTGAGACACTGGATAAATATCTTGAAAAGTGATGTGATGCCGTTTGAAAATGGGATCTTATCTGCCGGGAAAATAGTTTTCGGCAAAGTTGGAACATCTTTCAAATGCTTCCGGCAGCTGTTCGGCAGCGATCGACAATTCAAATTCCAGTTTCCCGTCACATAAAGGCATGGCGGCAATGTGACGGGTCACTTCATCCCAATTTACATTGCCGTCACCGGGGATCTGGTGCTGATCGGATATGCCGTCATTGTCATTGATATGCAATGCCCGGACTCTTGATTTGAGACGGTAAAAATCACCGGTTTTCCCGGCAATATTGGCGTGACCGGTATCGCAGGTAAGACCGATATATTCTTCCGGATAATCATTCATATATGAAGTCAGCACCTCATAATTATCATGCGGCATATTTTCCAGAGCCAGCGGAATATCGTATTTGATCAGATACGGCATAACTTCATCCAGAGAACGGCGGGTCATATCCCGGTGTACCGTTACCCGTTTTCTCAAAGTTTCATCCTGCAGATCATTGAAACACGGCACATGCAGAGTCAATGCTCCGCGGATACCAAGAGAATCCATGTACTGCAGGCGGTTGATGACAAGTGCGACGCCGGCGGCACGGCGCCGGGGGTCGGCAAGATACCAGCCGCAGCCGTGGTCATCGTGATCAGTACCGTTGCCGCATGAACCGTGGATATTGGTGATGCTCAACTCTCTTTCTGTCAGCAGACGGCGGGTGAGGAGAATATCTTCAGGAGTGAAGAGGTAATCATCGTTCCAGTGCCAGGACCATATCAGGTGATGAAATCCGCTCTCTGAGATGCAGTTCAAAGCGGATTTCAGATCCGCTTTGATACAATCGGTATTGATGGCTATGATCATTTTTTTCGCCTCAGCCCCGTCAGCGGCAGGGAAGATATTCCTGTTCAACGATGATGACATCATCAAAGATAACTTTGCCGGAATCCGGGCCGTTGTGTATCGTCAGATAGACATCGATAGTCCCTTCTGAATCGGCGGTGATATTTTCAGCGACAAAGCGGCTCCATTTGCCGCGGGTGTCGCCCAGACGGTAATGGATCGCCCGCTGTTTTCCGTTTTTATACCAGATGTGCATCAAATCTGCCCCGTCGAGCGATTTGACAGCTGCGGCGATGGCATATTTTTTGCCGGGAGAGAGATTTTCTGCAGTCATGATCATCCTGCCCCAACCGGCCTTTTCGATAGTGATGCAGCCGGCTTTTCTGCCATGATAAACATGGTCATTGACGATGCTGTATTTGAATTTGCCGCAACCGGAATATTGCGGAGTACTGCAAGTGATATCTTTCATTCCGTTTTCAAAACTTCCATTCGGCAATTTATTGGCAGCGCGGATGGTATCGTTGATGATATCTTTATCGCAGGAAAACCACATATTTACTGAACCGGCAAGTTTGGTGAAATTATCTTTTTCAAAGCGGATCCTGGCGAGATGCCGCGGAGAAGATGCCGCGGCTTTTTCCGCCTGTTCCAAAAGGTTGCGGGCTTTGACGGCAATGGGGGCGGTGAATTCGGCAATGGTGGTCATGGTATCCAGATTTTTACCGGTTTGAGCGATGCGCTCATTCATCAGCCGATAGTACTGGTACATCGGTTCTGCTGCAGCACCATAGAGACCTTTGCAGAATTTCCCGGTCAATTCTTTGACATCCTGATCGGGATCCCATGCCAGATTGATGCGCAGATATTCAGTAAGCGGAGTCGGGAAGAGCCCCTCGTTGAAGAATCCTGCCAGTTTCAGTTTGCGGTAAGTTTTGATATCCTCTGCCAGTACATCATCATAAGGATGGGGCCAATCCTTGAAAAATACCTTTACCCCCATGTCCCGGGCAACGATCTGCCCCGGGCAGGCCTCTGCCCACTCTTTCAGGCGGCGGTAAAATCTGGCATTGACCGGATCGGTGATGGGACGGGTATAGTTGCGTTCATTGTAACAAACCCAGATATAGACATTTTTTGCCACCGGGAATGACGGAATATCTTCGTGATTGCCGTAAGCATTGACCTTGAGTTTCACTTCCGGATGTTTAAGGCGGAATACCTCTGCGACCTCGTTGACGAAGCGGAACACCCGGTCACTGCCGTTTTTGCCGTATGCCTGACACAAATCACACTCACAATAACCGCCGCCGTCATTGGCTTCCAACGGCAGGATCCTGGCGGATGGATATTTTTTCATATATGCCAGCATATTGTTGATGAAGTGTTTGCGTAATCCGGCGTTACCGATGCACAACTGGCTGTGGCTCCACCACGGCGGACCGGAAAGAGCCGGGGGAGTGCGTTTGCCATTTAGAAGCGGATTCCATTCGATGTGTTCGTTGAGTGCCTTTCTGGTTGCCCAGAAAGCCCAGCAGTGCGAGCCGAATGACGGACGGATCCCCCGGGATAGCATGGAAGACAATTGCAGCGTACCCGGCGGATTCTGTGAACGGTAACGCCAGCCGGAAAAAGCCATCCAGCGGAAAAGCCGGGCGTGATCTTTGGGGAAATTGTGCAGATCGCGCACCGGGAAATGCGGTTTTTTTACCAGATTTATTTCAGGACATGCAATGGTTTTTTTCTGCGGTATTTCCAGCCATATTTCTGCCATATACGGCCAGAAGATCCCCTGGTCGCGCAGGAAAGCATAAACCGCTTTCAGCGAACCGAATTCGCCGCCGCCGGTCAGCATGAGAGATTTGCCATCGCAGAAAATTTTTAATTGATCGACCTCAAATTTATCTGTGTCAAAGCCGATAAAAATGGGGTTGCCCGCTTTTTTGTCCGTGGAAACGGGTAATTTCGCTCCACTCATCCGGTAAACAAAATCCGCCAATTCATTTGCCGCATATTTCACCATTTCCGGAGCATTCGCCGGGATGACGATATTGGCATGAGCTTTCCCATCCTGTGTAAGCCGGAATCCGCCGTACAGCATGCTGCCTGCGGTCATCAGCAATAGAATAAAAGCATATTTCATTGTTGCTGTATCTCCTGATTTTATATTATTCCCAGAGGAACGGGGCTTTGTAACCATTATCCGAGCCGTCATGATAGACGATTTCCGTATCCATTACATGACCGTCGATCATTGCGGCATTGACCCGTTTCATCCCGCCGTGCCGCCAGCCGAAGTAGTTGAGATCTTTACAGGTGTAAGTTGTCAGTTTTGCATTGTCATTGTGAAGGAAATATTTGCCGTCGGCATCGACGAACATCATTACCGATGACGGATACTTGATCGCAGCTCCAGTTTTTATATTGGTGTAGTTATAGGCTCTGTTCATCGCGTATGATGAGAAGTTTTCACCATAAGAATCTCCCAGTTTCCATGCCTGAAGGGCTTCCCGCGGATCACTGGGACAGATGTAGATGGAACGGTCTTTCATATAATTGTTGTAAAATCTGAGCAGCCAGGTCTGACCGTTGATACCGTCATTTTTGTTGACACTCAGGGTCATTCCGTCGTTTTCATCGGTATACTGGATCATTACAGAACCGATCTGTTTCAAGTTGTTGATGCAGCTGGCACTTCTGCCCCGTTCCCTTGCCGAGTTGAGTGCCGGCAGCAAAATTGCCGCAAGAATCGCGATTATCGCGATGACGACCAGCAATTCGATCAGTGTGAACATTTTTGAGTTGGATTTCGACATGATTTTTTCTCCTTACAGATTTTTCAGGTTGCTGTATTATTCAATCGGTGATTATTTTTGACGGTTGACAGAAGTACCACGATCCGGCAACCGGATCTTGGGCGGATAAGCGGTTTCCAGAATTTCCAGAGCATAGCGGAAGTGATCGGCGTAATTGTTGTCCATCGTGAAAACTTCCGGATACTCGTCGCGGAAGTTCTGTTTCCAGCCGATAGTTGTTATTGCCAGTTTTTCCGGTATGGCGATGCCGAGTTCTTTTACGGTTTCGACGAAGTCTTTCATCGGGGATGGGAGGATGATCGCTTCGGTATCTTCCAGATTTTCCGAGAGCCATTGCCGGATCAACTCTTTGTTGCGTGCCTTGTTGAATTGTTCACTGTCGGCATCGAGAGTAAGCAGATGACGGCGCATCCAGGCAAGGGAAAAGCCGTAAGAATTGATGATATTGCGCCATGCGGCAATTCTTATTGCTGCCAATTCACTGCGCGGCAGCAATGTTGCCAGCGCCACCTTTTTTCTGCCGGTTTGCCTGAAGTGATCCATACACAACCGGATCGAGGCGCACTCATCAGCAACAATGCTGGTTATTTCCGGATTGCCGGATAATCTGCCAAGCACGATCACCTGCCGGGATATCTGCCCGAAAGTTGCGGCGAAGCGTTCCCAATTTATATTGAATGCCGTGATTATCGAAAAGCTTCCCGGAGTATTGATAGCCGGTTTCAATTCATAAAGATCATGATGCAGCAGCAGATTTATTTTCCAGCCGTTGAGTTTGAATAATTCCATCCCTGAGTCGAAATCTTTCCGGTAATCCCGGTAATATCCCGGAGTGGAAATGACATTGACCTCTTTGCGGCTGCTTTCCGGCTGACTGCCGGAGCAGCAGACAAAATATCCGATGCCCGGCTGGCAGCGCAGAAATCCATCAGATTCCAGTAATTTTACCGCTTTGCATACGGTGACATAACTGATTTTGTATGCTTTACACAGATCGTTCACCCCGGGGAAACGGGATCCGAAGGCAAATTCCCCGGCAAGGATACGGTCAGCCAATTCATTTTTCAAGCGGATGCACTTGATATTTCCGGAAGTTTTGTTCATGTAAGCCCCATTTTTCTTTTTTAAGACATATATAATATATTCTATATAACCTCCGGTGTCAATGGCTTTCCTTAAAAAAACTGAAAATTATCCGGCTGCGATCCGGAAGTATAATATAATTACAGTAAAAACGGTTTTTTAGATTTGCCAAATCGGGGTTTGAGTGTTAAATTAACAAGGTGACGGAAAAGATTTTCAATCATGAGTTTGTCAAAAAAAGTAAAAGGTGTTGTAAAATGAAGAAAATCGCGTTGTTGATCCTTGCTGTGCTGCTCGCTTTTCCGGTGATGGCAGCTGCCAAAATGAAGATTTCCGGTCAGAAGAAACCGGAGGAAGTTACCGAAAAAGATGGTGTTTACACTGTCGCTCCTCAGGGTAAAATGCGCATCCAGCTCTATCCGGCAAAAGGCGGTGTCGCTGTTCTGCCGGATATGGAAGTTGAAATTTCCGCAGAGGTTTCCGGCAGCGGCAATATTTCTCTTGGCTGTCATATCTATAATTCAAAGAATCAGTGGAAAGCTTCTGCCGGCAGTAAACTGATCCGGGTCGATGCCGAAGAGAGCGAAACGGTCAAAGCCACCATTAAGATCAATCGGGCTGATGCGGCTTCAGTGCGGCCGTGGATATCGGTGATTTCCGGCAAGGTCAATATCGAAGAACTCAAACTCCGGATTCCCGGCGGGCTTGATGCCGCTAATTTGAAGATCGCTCCGGTCATTCCCGGCTGGCAGTACGGCAATATGTCAAGGGCATTGAAGTGCGCAGAAGATAAAGGCGTGCTGGAAATCGTTACCGGCAGGCGGCAAGTCGTTGAACTTATGAGCAGTTTGCAGTCTGCCAAAGATGGTGATGTATTCAAATTCACCGGTAATGTTACCGGCAAAGGCCGTCTGATCATCGGTTTGCATCTCTACAACAAGAGCAATGCGTGGCAGGGAACGACCTGGGTGCAAGTGCCCATTGCCAACGGGAAAGTTGACAAACTTCCGGCGATCACCGTTAAAACGCCTGCAAAAAAATCGGCAGTTGCCTATATCCGCGGGGCGATTCGGGTCACTCCCGGAAGCAGTGTCAAGCTGGAAAATATCCAACTTGGCAAATAACCGGAAATCACTTTTCTTTTTCCACCCGGCAGATGATCCTGCCGTTTCCCAATTCGTTGAGAAAATTTTGTATATCCGCGGCAATACCGGCTTTTACGGTGCCGCGGATATTTATATTGCCGGAAAACTCTTCCGAAATCAGCTTGAATCCCACTGAGTCCAGAAAAGCCCGGCATTGGGAGTAAAGCGGATAGGATATTTCAAAGGAGACTTTTTCCATCGGTACCAATTCGACGAATTCGGCGTTTTCCAGAGCTGCTTTCGCCGCATCGCTGTAAGCGTGTACCAGACCGCCGGTGCCGAGTTTGGTGCCGCCGAACC
>JAFVZG010000101.1 GCA_017508285.1 Lentisphaeria bacterium
CGGTTGCTTCGCACCCGAGGGATTTTTTTAGCGGGTTGCCGTCGCTGCACTCCGGCTCACTTCGCTTCGCTCGTGTCGAATCCCGCCGGGAATTTACGCAAACGAGTTTGCAGGCTGATTTTTATTTTTTTACATCTTTCGGATGCTTCGCACCCGAGGGATTTTTTTTTAGCGGGTTGCCGTCGCTGCACTCCGGCTCACTTCGCTTCGCTCGTGTCGAATCCCGCCGGGTGTACCAAATTAAACATTGATCTGCAAGAGTTTATGACATTTGCAGGTTTTTTGTTATATGCTGCAAAATACTGCAAAAACACGCTCATCGCAGGAACCAGTTGTCTGGTCAATCCCGACAAGAAACAACTCACCTTGTGGGTCGTTCAGTTTGTCGGTGATCAGCGTCCTTTGAGTGCAGCCCGTCATGCGGCGGCGGCCAGATTTTTTGCCGTTGACTTCGATGCGGCGGCGGCGGATGCTTATACCGGCAGAACCGAATAATCGGTCGGTATTTCACATTTGAAATATATGCCGCATTAAAATCGGGGGAAGACAGCCTCTTTCAAAAAGGTTGTCTTCCCCCGCAACTCATTTTGTTTTATTCAGGAAAGTTTGATCGTGGCGATCTCCCACGGTTTGAGGCTTATTTCCGCCACACCGTTATTGACCGTGACCTTTTCCTGTGGATTTTCCAGCATATCGCACTTACTGACGGCAGTGACCTTTTCCGGTACTTTGATCCGGCATCTGCCGGCTGCCCCCTGATATTCAGCAAGACGCAAGATGGTATCCTGACCGTTTTCAGCCATTTTCACAGCGGCGATCCTGCCGGGGCCGTCAATTTTTTTCGGGAATTCCGGCAAAGTAACCACGCCCGGCACGGTTTTTACTCCGACACTGTAAGCCGCCGCATCGTCAGTTACAGTACTTCGGGCAAAACTTTCCGCATAAGCAGTAAGCGCAAAGTCAAAAGCGTGTTCCCCCGTATCACGCATACCGTCAAAGTCCGTCATGACATACTCTTTCCACTCATGCAAAAAGGTGGGGATCATAGGACTGCGCAGTATTGACAGCAGCATCAATTCGCCATCATCAGTTTCTTCCCATTTGTACGATGGCGTTCCCCGATTAAACAGAGCAACAGAAACCTTGTCGCTCTGTGTACCACCCCAATTGACCACCGGCCAGTCGCCATTGGTGCCGTTGAGTGAGAAATCCGGGGTATAATATTCCCGTTTCAGTGTACCGAAAGGAATTTCACCATAGTTTTCTCCGGCAAACGGCATGGGAAATGCCACTCTGATCCGGCTGTTGAATGAATCATAACGCTTGACGTGCAAATGGAAATCTGCCAATTCGGAATTCGCCGCCAACGTGACTTCCAAGACAGCCTCAAAGGGATGAAAAGAGTCTTTACCGAATCCCGACACACGGATATTGAAAAAAAGTGACTGGCGTGAAACGAGTTTTTCCATCCGATCAAAGGTCGTCACCACGTTTGCAGAACGTGCCTGAAACGCCGTAAGCGTTGCCCATGGGGAACCTTCATCACTTTCAAATATGATCTCTGCCGGACGGTATTGAGCAGCTTTACTGATTATCCTATCCAGTTTCAAATCAAAAATTTCCAGCAACCCATGCTCATCGGCAGTAATCCGGAAGCGATGATTGCTGATAACTTTTGCTTCACTTATTTCCATTTCGGTTTTGGATACGATCTCAAAATTACACACCTTTACCGAAAATGGAGCAACATCTTTTACCGAAAATGTGACCTTGCAGCCTTTTTCCGTGTACTCAACTTTTTGCACCGGCAAATCATTTCCCTTATCATCGGAAATTTTGTACCATTGCTTTTCATTGAGCGACAGGTTGACTTGAGCCATGCCGGTAAATGGAGCAGACTGCAAATTAAGAATAGTGAATTTCGCCTTGTCAGCGACGGTCAATTTTTTCAGGGCCGCCTGATAATTATCTGCCAGCATCCGGTCGATCATGGTGCTGATATTGCGTAACTCCTGATACGGTGCATCCACGACAGTACCGGTAACAGAGTCGTGAAACAAGGTCTGAAAAAGTTTTTGCCAGATAACTTCGATCTTTTCTGCCGGATAACGCAAGCCTTTTTGACTGGCGGCCCAAAGCAGAACTTCCAATGCAAGTAATTCATTTTCCTGACGGCGACAAGTCTGTTTGAGTTTAATCCTGCTGACATAGCACCCGGTAGATGCCGGATTTAATTCGCATGAGTGATAAACTCCCGGAGTTTCAGCAGCGAATTCCGGAATATACTTATTCTGATCATCATGCAGAGTAAATTCAGTGTCAAATTTTTCCTGCATGGCTTTGAACCACTCTTTTATTTTTATATTGGGAAGCAATTCTTCCGGCAGAAAAACGACTTCTCCGACTTCCATATCCGGATCAATCGAGTCAATTTCCGGAGGTTCAACCAAACGCAAAGTCATTCCGGTTGCATCGCATTTTTTGCACCCGTTGCCATTGCAATATTCACATGGAGGCAGTTTATGGGCACCATAAGCCCGTCCCGCCTCCGGAAGATCGGCCGAAAATATTTCCGTATCATCCAGCCCTTTCCATATCTGTTTATCCGGCTCGACATAGGTGAGCCGGGCAGTACGTTTGAAGCCGCACTTTTTCATGATTTGCGGCATTTGAGCACTGTTGCCGAATGCATCGAGCCTCACTGCCGTAAAACTGCGGCGACCGAAAGCTTTTTCGGCATACTTTATACCGTAAAGATAGTTCCTTACCAGCGTTTCACCCAGAACCATATTGGAATCGATGATATTATCGCCCGTCCCGGAAATAATAAATCTGCCGGCATCACAAAGGGCTTTCAGAGGAGCATGATATTCCGGATGACGCTGTAAAACGCCTCGCAGTACGGCGGCGGATTCCACCTCAAATTTGTATTCAGGAAATTCAGCGGCAATATCAATATTGCGTTTGATATACTGATCGTGGATTGCACTATAAGGAGCAAAACGCTTGCCCTTGAAAGTCAATGCTTCATTCAATCCGCGCCGCCAGAAAAGGTCAAAGTGGTTATTGACCATAACAAGCCGTTTTTTGCGTTTACTGCTCATAAAATCATTTTACCAGATTGTTTTTCCTGATTTCTGCAATGACCTCATCGACTTGGCAGAATGCCAGCGAAGTTACCGTATCTGCACAACCGTAATAAATGGCGATCCGGCCGGTGGCCGCATCAGTCAATGCCGCACACGGGAAACAGACATTGGGCGTATCTCCCACGCACTCATAGAGTTTTTGTGGAGAAAGCAAATAATAATTGCTCCGGGCAATAACCTTTGCCGGATCATCCAGATCCAATAATGCCGCTCCGATGCTGTAACTGTATCCGCAGCAGCTTTGCAAAACTCCATGGTAAAACAACAGCCATCCTTCGCTGGTTTCAATGGGAATGGGACCCGCCCCGACTTTGAGCGACTGCCAACCGCTGGTCACTGAAGTACCGAAAACGTGGCGATGTTTTCCCCAATAAACCAGATCTTTGCTCGATGAGAGGAAAATATCGCCGAATGCCGTCTGACCATTGTCGCTCGGACGGCTCAACATCATATATTCACCGTTGATCTTGCGGGGGAAAAGCACTCCGTTGCGGTTGTGTGGCAAAAAGGCATTTTCCATCTGATAGAAATCTTTGAAGTCAAAAGTGTAGCCCAGACCGATGGTCGGTCCGTAGAATCCGTTGCACCAAACGATATAATAGCGGTCTTCCAGATAGCAGACCCGCGGATCGTAAGCAAAACTGTACTGCCAGTCATTAGGCGGCGGATCGATGAAAGTGATCGGCTCCTCATTGATCTGCCAATTGACCGCATCTTTGCTGAATCCGGCATGGATCTGCATTCTGCGCGATCTGCTGTCACAGCGGAATACCCCGGCAAATCCGTCGCCGTAAGGCACGACGGCGGAGTTGAATATACTGTTGGCACAGGCAATGGCATCACGTTTGATCACCGGATTGCCGGTATAACGCCACATCACATCCTTGCACTCCGCCGGACGCTCCTCCCACGGAATATTGGGCAGATCCTGCCCGATGATTTTCACACTCATTTCAATCAATCCTCCAAGATAAAGTATTTGAAAAGATACACCGATTTACCGCCGGCCACGCCGCCGGAAAACTCCAGCCACCGCAAAGTTTCATTGGTATTGTCAGTTTCAAATACCACGAAACCGCCGCGGAAAACGCCGCCGTTGCCCGGAGTACTCATGCCCAGCGCTTTCCACGGCAGAGCCACCCGGTAGATGGTTTTATTGTTTTCACGGACCACCTCACATTTGATTTTGTCCGTATCCTGACACACTTCCGGCTGCCATGAACTTGACCACTGGCCCCGGTTGCCGATCATACAGAAGTTGTATTCCGCAGTATCTTTTCCGTAGCTCGCTCCGGGCAGGCAGAAACTCTGACCGTGGGTGGCAAACTGGATACTGTCACCGTTGTACGCCAGATTGGCGGTAGGGCCGGGGTAGTGTTTGTCATCGGTCACATCAAAGCCCAGATAGAGGTATTCAGCATCGTAGGATGCACTGAACCGGGCGGAAATATCGGCATCGCCGCGATAGATCTGGGCATTGGCGATATCCACCGGGCGCAGGGCATCAAGACCGAGGAAAACCGCTTGGCTCATATCCATCGGCTGACCCGGGGCCTGACGGCGTACCCTCATAATTTCCAGCAGTTGATTTCCGGAAACTTTCACGCCCCGGTCGCTGGTCACAGTAACTGCGATCTGGAAGCGGCCGCTGCCGGTAAACGGGATCATCAGATCCACTTTGCCATTGATCGGTATCCGCGGCACGGGACGGGTAACTGTTTCATTGATATTCTCACCGGTGACCGTCACTTCCGCCGTACCGTTGAAGGGCAGGAAAATGCTGTTGGCGATGGTGATTTTCAAATTTCTTGAATCTCCCGGTGCGATGGTGATCTCCACCGGCGGCACGGAAAATTCCGCCTGACGCAAAGCGGCTTTGACCTTATCCATATCTTCGGCGGCAAATTCCAGATGCACCGGGTGACGGCTGACGGTAAAGGTGACTTTGCCGTTTTTATCCGGACGGGCCAGCGGATGGCCGAACATATTCTGCACTTCCAGACCATCGACCGGTGAAGTCAATGTCACTTCGATGCTTTTTTCGCTTTTGGAGTTCCAGAGAGTGATCACGCCGTTGCGCGGATTGATGAAGCAATACTCCGAAATGGCATTGGCGAGCAGATCTTCGGAAATCATCCGGGCATCTTTGAGGATCCTTGCACACTGGGCAAAAGTTGCCGCCGTCGGCCACGGTGTATAGTTGCTGCCGTCACGCAAAAATCCGTAACGGAAACGCAGCGGCGGTTCATCATTGTTATAGGTGCAGTACCAGTTGACGATCTCTGCACCGCCGGCTTTGGAAAGCAGTATCGCCCGTTGCACGATCGCTGCAAAGGTATTGGCATAAGTGCTGTCGCAACTGACCGTTTTATCCATGGCAAAGCCCAGTTCGCCATTGCCGTGTCTGATTGCCGGATTGATACCATCCAGCACCCGGCGGGTACGCTGCAAACTTTCTTTGATGGCACAGTTTTCCGGTTCCGTCCATTTGCCGCGCGGACCGATGCTGCGGTTGCCGGTATACGGGTGCATATCCACCGAATAGAGATATTCGTGGCACTGGGGCAGAACCATCTGCAAAAAGTTCATCGCCGCCGCTGAAGATATGCCGCAACCGGAGATCCGGACATCGGGCAGAGCCCGTCTGGCGCCGATGGCAAAGTGTTTGGTATAGTTTGCCACGTGTCTTGCGGCAGTCTGATCATCCCAGTTTTGGGTCGCCCGCCATGAAAGGTCGGATTCACCGAGCAGCTCATACCAGAATACTCTGCCTTTGAAGTAGTTGGCCAGGTAAGTCGCAAAATTTTCCAGATCGGCGAAGTCACGCGGCGGATAATTGCGCGGCACTTTGGCATCTTTCGGCGCGGAAGTCGCCCATGTGGGTGTGCCGCTGCAGCCGAGGCGGACGGCCAGATTTCTGGAAAGAGCATAATTTACGGAGATATCAGCTCTCCGGAAAAGTGACATATCATAACGGCCCTTTTCCGGTTCGGCACGGTCCCAGCTGGTAGCTCTGGTGGAAATAGAGACCCATTCGCCGCCGAGCAGATGGAGTATTTCCAACTCCGTAAGGCTGTTTTCGACCCGTGAGCCGAGGAAGAATTTTTCGCAGGGGATCGCCGGTGCGGCAACGATGAAGTAGGTCGTCTGCGGCGGGATGGAGGGATCAGAGAAACTGACCGTATACCGGTAATAACCCAATTCTCCGGGGACCTGACCGATGGGCAGTCGGGTGACTTTGCCCGGTTCGATGGTCACATCGGCAGTCGCTCGTGAGAACTCCTTTTCCGGGCAGAGTGAGTGGATTACTGCCGTCGCTTTGAAACTTCTGGCTGTGGC
>JAFVZG010000102.1 GCA_017508285.1 Lentisphaeria bacterium
GGGACAATTCGGCAGTTACCTTTTCGGTCAGACCGCCAATGCGGACTTCTCTGAACCGATGGTCAGAGCCTACCGGGAATTTCTCCGGGATAAATACGGAGATAAAGAGGAATTCAAAACCATCATGCCGCCATCCAAAGCAGCAAGGCAGATCGCCCAAAAGGGGATGCTGCGCACTGCCGGATCGATCCGGTATTATTCAGATTATTATGAATGTGCCGCAAAAATGAAAAATCAGGCATTGGCACACTTCTGCCGCCGCGCCAAAGAGGCTTGTCCGGATATGCTTTGCGGCAGTTTCGGCGGTTCGGCAATGAGTGTCGGTTCTTCGGCATACTCGCTCAACCACTCCGGATGTGACCGCAAATATCTTTTGCAGGTGAAAGAACTTGATTTTCTCTCCACCCCCAATATCTATTTTGCCCAGCGCAAGGGAGCGACCTTTTCCCAGAATCCGGTAAAATCGACCATACAGCACAAACGGTTCATCGCCGAATGCGATACCAGAAGTGAACTTGCCAACAATCCGTGGGCCCCGGCGAAAGGCTTTTCCGGAGATCAATTTTTGCAGGAAACGGCATTCAATCTGCTGACATCCGGTTATCTCTGGCACTATGACTTCGGTCTGGATTGGTACAGCGTGCCGGAAGTAAGAGCGATAAGAAAAAAACTCTACACCCTTGATCCGGCACTCTTTGACACCTCGATCCAGGCGGAAATAGCAGTCGTCGCCGATGGTGAGAGCGTGAATCTCACCTCCGGTTCGGTAGGCTTTTACCGGCAATTCGGTGAAACGCTGACCCGGGAGTTATCCCGCTGCGGAGCATTTGCCGACCATATCACCATGGAAGATGTGACCAAACTGCCGCCTTACAAACTGTATATATTCCGCGATGCCTTCATCTACCGGCCGGAAGTGAGGAAATTTCTGGAAGAAAACAACGCTTCCGCCTTGTGGCTGGGCCCGGCAGGAATGATCGACGGGGATGATATCAGCGTGGAAAGTGCCGCAAAACAGACCTCTTTCAAGTTGAAAATCGCCGAAAATGTGGTCGCCCCCAATACCGTCACACTCCATGGGAAACACTTCCTCAATGCCGGGATCACCCTGCCCGCCACTCCCAGCGGCGTGGAAGATATCAATGCTTTGTGGTCACCGGTACTCTACGCAGAAGAGGAATCCGGCTGTGAGGTCGCCGGTCTGGTGGAATCTCTGGATCTGCCCGGCATGATCTCCCGCAAAAGCGGCAGCCGTTACGATGTCTGGAGTGCTTCGCCGCTGCTTTTTGCCGCCACCATCGGCAACCTTGCCAAAGCCGCCGGAGTAACGATGCAGATCGAAAAAGGTGATGCCGAAATTTACGGTGCCGGAAAAGTCTTCGCCATCCGCCTGAAAAACGATGAACCGGTCACTTTGAGGTCTGCCGACGGTTTGCGCGACCTTATTTCCGGCAAAGAGTATCCGGCAGAAGATGGCAAAGTGGTCTTTTCAGCTCCGGCGGGCAAAGTCTTTCTCTTTCAGCAGCGGTAGATCCCGGCAGACAACCGGATCGCTTCATCAAGTGTGACCGTCTCTGAACTCAACTTCTCAAGCCGGGAAAGATTCACATCCGGCACATAAGGCTGCCCCTGGGCATCCGGTGCCGGAGTCTGCATGATCCTTACCCCGCAATCCGGGGCGATAAGTGCCGCCACCTTGCGGGCAAGAGCGGCGATGGATACCGCCTGATCGCTGCCGACATTGTACGCCTTGCCGCAACTGCCGGATCCCAGCAGATTGAAAAGCCACCTGACCAGATCATCGGCATACAGATAAGAACGCAGCGGAGTGCCGTCGCCATTGACGGTGATCTCTTTCCCCGCCAGAGCATCGCGGATGAAATTGCCGATGGCGAAGTGGATATTGCGGTCAAGATATTTGCCGGTAAAAGCAAAACAGCGGGCGGCGACGGCGGGTATTCCGGAAGCAAAGCAGAGAGATTCCGCCTCAAGTTTGGCTTTGCCGTAAACCGTCAACGGCTGACAGAGGGCACTTTCCGGCACCAAGGGAAGCTGCTGTCTGCCGTAAACTGCCCCGGAACTGATGAAAAGCAGTTTTTTCACTCTGCACTTCCGGGCGATTTCCAGTGAGTGACGCGTGCCGTCAATAATGATCGACCGCATCTCTTCATCCGGGATCGTCACCGAGGCAGGAGCAGCACCGAGGATCATCGCATCAAAAGTGCCGGAAACGGCAAAATCCCGCACATCTCCAGAAATAAATGATACCTCCGAAAGAGCATTGAATTCCGGGAAATCATGCAAAAATTTCTCCGGCTTTCTGGATAAAATGGTAAACTCATACCCGGTCAACTCTTTTCTTTTGACCATATCAAGTATGCTTTTGCCGAAAAATCCGGTTCCTCCGGTAAGAAGGATTTTTTCACTCATCAAAAATTATTGTTCCATTTGTTGTGATAAAATCTAGCCGTCCGTCTTCGTTGCACTACGCCGTGACAAGTCGGTGGCACCCACCGGGTGCAATCAAATCGTTTCATATTTTTGACAGATCATAATGTAAGTGATATATTCTATGTGTCGCCATAAAATGTGTTCATTCGGTTTTGTATGTATGTTTCACAAAATTTGGGACATTACTCATCAAAATTGATCCGTTCCTCTTCGATGACCAGCGGCTTGTTTTTCACCTGCGTATAGATCGCTCCGATGTATTCGCCGAGGATGCCGATGAAAATAAGCTGAACCGCCGAGAAGAAAAACAATCCGATGACCAACGGAGCCATGCCGACTTGAAAGTTATCCCAGTTGCAGAGTTTGTAGATAAAGTAGCCCAGAGCCACCAGCAGACTTAAAAAGGCGATGAAAAATCCGGAAAAGACCGCCAGGCGCAGAGGCAGTTTGGTGTGGTTGACAAAACCGGTCATCGCCATATCGTAGAGGGTGAAAAAGTTATTTTTGGTCTTGCCGTGTTTGCGTTTTTCCTGAATGAATGGTACTTCACAACGCTTGAAACCGATCTCCGAAACCAAGCCCCGGAAATAGGGATAGGGGTCGTGATATTTTTTAAGCGCATCCATAAAACAGCGGTCATAAAGCCCGAATCCGGTGAAACGCTCGATAAGATCATCTGAGGGAGAAAATTTTTTCAGCATCTTATAGTAGATCCCCCGCAAACACTCCATCAAAAGTGATGCTCTGGTTCCGGAGCGCACTCCGGCAATAACTTTACAGCCCTCTTCATATTTTTTCAGGAACTCTGTCAGCATCTCCGGAGGCTCCTGCAGATCGGAACAAAGGTAAAACACCAAATCACCGGAAGCATTGAGCAGGGCATTGAATGGTGAACGGATATGCCCGAAGTTATTGGCATTCAAAATGACCTTGAATTTCGGGTCCTTTGCCGCGATCTCCCGCAGGATCTCTCTGGTACCGTCAGTGGAAAGATTATCGGAAATGACAAATTCATAATCATATTCCGGATGACGGTCAAGTTCAAGTTTGCATCTTTCATAGAAGGGCAGAATGTTTTCCGCCTCATTCCAGCAGCTGCTGGCGATACTGATTTTTTTCACCCTGCCACCTCATCCATTCAATCTCTTTTCCAGCATGGCGATCCGGTTTTCATCCTCCGCTTTGATACCGGAGTAGTAACGGCGTTTACTTTTCAGCCAGCACAACTCAAATTCCAGAGCCTTGCGGAAGATTTTTTCACCATACTCAACCGCCTCTGCATGAAACACCACCTTGCGGGTCTCAAATTTATCGATCAACTTTTCCTGATTGAGTCTTTTGATAAAATCAATACTGTTGACCGATATCGCCCCGCCAAGACCGCAAGCCAGATTTTTCTCTCTTGCCATCCGGAATGTATCGGCACAAATATTGAAAAACTCCTCGCTGTCTACCGCACTTCTATCCAGCCCCAGAGATCCGGCGAGGTCAACTCTGCCAACCGTCACCCCTTGAATATTTTTCAGACCGGGCAAATCCAGCATACCGGAAAAATTGCGGTAACTGGTAATAGTTTCCATATTGAAAAAGAAATCGATATCCCCGGCGTTATCAGGAGCGATCATCGTTTCTATCATTGATATATATTTCTGTAAAGCGAAAGGAGTTTCCACCATGGGAGCAATGATCGAAGCAACGCCTATTGCCAGACAATTATAGACATCGGTCACTGATTCAACACCGCCGATCTTCATGATCACCGGCAGATCCAGGCCGCTCAAAATATCTTTCAGGCGCATCAATTCAACCATGCGGGTCCCCTCAGCTTCAAATTCAGCCTTTATCTGGAAACAACCGCATTCATCCCGAAGTTCTTTCAGGATATCGATCATGTTTTTTTCAAGTAAATTCATCTGAGCTCCTCTGCAAAGATTACGGGAACAACACCTTTTTCAAGATATCAAGGGCGATATAAAACTCCTCAAAAGTCAGGTCGGCGATTTTCTCCAGCCCGCCGTCACACGGGATGACCACCGGCAGACCGCTGCCGGTGCGTTTCTTATCATTTTTCAATGATTCCAGAAGTTTTTCTCCGTTATAATCAATGACCCGCTGCTCCTGAAAAATAAAGGGAAGACAGATTTCCTCCCGTATCATATCGTTGAATTCCTGAGATATCCTGCCGCGCATGACCGCTACGATATTGGCAAAAATAATGCCGATATTCACAGCGATACCATGAGGAACAAAATATCCGGATGCCGCCTCAAGAGCATGACCGAAACAGTGACCGTAATTGAGCAGATTCCGTCTGCCCATATCAAATTCATCATCCTCCATAAACGCACACTTTATCCGCAGACAATCAGCGACAGCCCCGGCAAGATCACCGTCACTGCCGACAATATCTTTCATCCTGCCCGGCACATGGGAAACTGACCCTTTTTCAAATCCATCCATCAGCAGAAATTTGACAATTTCACCGTAGCCACTGTAACGGTCAAGTTCTTTCAAAGTTTTCTGAAATCCCGGATAAATGAAAAGCCGGTGCGGCGGATAAAAAGTACCCAGCAGATTTTTACGGCTGCCGAAATTCAACGATGTCTTGCCGCCGATACAACTGTCAACCTGCGCAAGCAGCGTTGTCGGCACAAAATACCACTTCACACCGCGATACAATGTCGATGCGGCAAAACCGCTGACATCCTGCGTTATCCCGCCGCCGACAGAGATAAAATTCAAATTCCGTTTGGCAGCAAAAGAGCCGACCAGCCACGAATAGATACCGGAGAGATACTCCAGATTTTTATTCGCTTCAAGAGCATCAAACAAAAAAATCGCCCGTCCCTTGAAAAAACGGTCAAACAGTTCACGGTAAAGATCATAAACATTGCGGTCAACCAGCAATGCCGCATCCGGCAGAGAGCTCAAATATTCAAAAAATCCGGTATCGCTGCAAATATCCGCCTGATAATTGCGGATGGATGAACGGATCGGGATACTAAGATCACTCATGCTAAAAATCCTCCGTCAGCCACGATCGTCTGCCCGGTAATATAACTGTTATCCGGAGAAATCAGAAATGCGGCAATTTTGGCGATCTCGTGAACTTCCGCCATCCGCCGCAGCGGGATCTGACGGCAGATATCCGCCATCTCATCTGCCGGAACATTCTGCCGGGTCATATCGGTAAGAACATATCCCGGAGCGATCGCATTGACCAGAATATTATCCGGACCCAACTCCCGGGCAAGAGCCGCTGTCACGCCCCGGATGCCGAATTTCCCGATGGAGTACATCGTGCGCAGCTCTTTGGAACGCATCCCCCATATCGAACTGAAAGAGAGTATCCTGCCGCCATGCAGTTTTTTCATTCCTCCTGCGACCGCCTGGATCAACTTCAACGGAGAGATCAAATTGATATTCAGCATCGACTGCAGAGAATCATCATCTATATCCTCAAGCGACTTGAGAATATTCAATCCGGCAGTATTCACGAGCGCATTCACCGGTTCAAGAGTGGAAACGAATTTTTCAACCGATACCATATCGTCAAGATCCAACTCGCTTCTGCCGGGAGCAATGATTTCCCAGCCGTCGCGCCCGGACAACTCCTCCACTATCGCTCTGCCGATGCCGCGGCTGCCGCCGGTGACCAAAACCCGGTAACTCATTATTCTGCATCCTCCTGTATCATGTGGGAAGATTTTTCCTCCTCAGAGAGAAATGGATACATATCTTCAAGCACTGCCGACACCATTTGCCCGTCGGGAAGCCGCCGGGATGACAATTTCGGTGTAAAATTCAAAAATCCCGGCATCCTGACCACGCAGAATACTACGCCGGGAGCATCCAGAACCGCCTGCACTTTACTCCGTAATTCCAGCTGATCATTGATCTCAAAAACCCGGCAGCCGAAAGCTTCTGCCAAACGCCCGAAATCAGGAAAACTCACACCGCTTGAGGCATGGCAGCCAATGAATTCTTCACTGAAAAAATTCTTTTGAGTCTGTTTTATTGAACCGTATCCGTCATTATCCAGCAGAAAAATCTTCACCGGCAATTGATGATGGATGATCGTCTGCAATTCCTGCATATTCATCATAAAGCTGCCGTCGCCGGCAAGGCAGACGGTTTTCCTGCCGCTGCCTATAGCACACCCCAGCGCAGCCGGGATATCATACCCCATGGAAGCACAGCCGGAATTCCAGAAAATACGCTGTCCGCATTTGACATCTCCGCTTTGAAAGAGAGCAACACAAGCAGTACCGTTACCGGCGACTATGTCGGTATCGGATGTTGTCATCCGGGTCAATTCCCGCATAAAAAAGTATGGATTGACCTTATCCTGCCATGCTTCCTGCTCCGGGGTGACTGTCGGCAATAACCGGCGGCGGTCGGCACACCAATTACGCCATGATGAATAATCGGGCAACTGCACAGATTGAATGGCGTGCCCAAAGGCATCGATGAATTTTCCGGCATCAGCACAGATCGCCAGATCCGGCACAAAGGTCTTTTTCTTCAATTCTGCGGCATCGATGTCCACTGCTGTTTTAACTGCTCCGGAAGCAAAACATTCCCAATTATAACTCACTTGCCGGATGTTATTGCGCGAACCGATGGAAATGACCAGATCCGCATTCTGCAATGCGAAGTTCCCGGCACGCTGACCGATGGAACCGATCCTGCCGGCAAAAAGCGGCTCTCCGCTGTCAAGCAATTCCATTGCCCCGAAAGTTGTCACCGCCGGGATATTCAGTTTCTTCAGCAAACGCCGGAAACTTTCTTCCGCATGAGCAAGGATGATCCCGTGACCGGCAATTATCAACGGACGGCGGGAGTTCTCCAGAAGTTCCAGAAGTCTGCCGATCTCACTGCTTTCCGGAGCCGGAGAAATATAAGGCTGATGATCAAACGCCGGCAAAGCCGCTTCTTCGATCAAAGCCCCCTGCACATTCAGCGGGATATCCAGCCACACCGGGCCCGGTCTGCCGGATAACGCATAATGGAATGCTTTTTCCAGTTCGACCCGTATTTGTGACGGGTCAGCAACCATTGCGGCATATTTGGTCACCGGCTTGACCATGTCAATGATATTGATCTCCTGATCCCCCAACTGCCGCAACCCCAATTCCGGACAGCTGGCGATCGTGGTTTCAAATTTCACCTGCCCGGAAATATATATCACCGGTATGGAATCCAGCCATTGACCGATGACCCCGGTAAGAGCATTTGTCCCCCCGGGACCGGAAGTAACACTTACTGCGGCGACCGGATTACCGGCACGAACATATCCCTCGGCGGCAATGGCACACCCCTGTTCGTGGTGACAGCAAACCGGAGTTATCCGTTTTTCACAGCGCAAACCGTCATTGAGAAACATCGCTCCACCGCCGGTAACCAGAAATGTATGCCTGACACCGCGGTCAGCCAGAAACTTGAAAATATAATCAGCAACTCTCATTTCCTGCAAAACTCCCGGATCTTTGAAATCATGTAATCCAGCTTTGCTTCCCCCATGCCGGGGTAAAGACCGATCCAGAAACTGTTATTCATGATCTTTTCAGTATTTTCCAGAGTACCGGAAACCCGGTAATCCGTACCCTCGACCAAAGTTTCAAAACAGGGGTGCTTCAAAATATTACCGGCAAAAAGATTGCGGGTCTGAATAAGATTAGCTTCCAGATAGCCGGTCAAATCATTCCGGGTGAAACCGGCATCGTCACTTACCGTCATCAGCAGACCGAACCACGACGGTTCACTCTCAGGCAGAGATTCAAAAACGGTCAACTCTTTCAGATCCTTCAAACCGTCGCGCAGTTTCCGGTAATTTTCCTGCCTCTTTTCCGTAAATCCAGCCAGTTTTTCCAGCTGGGCGCAGCCGATCGCCGCCTGCAGATCAGTGCCTTTCAAATTGAAGCCGAAGTGACTGTAAACATATTTGTGGTCGTAACCGACCGGCAGTTTGCCGAATTGCCGGGTGAAGCGGCAGCCGCAGCTGTTATCCTCACCGGAATTGCACCAGCAATCCCGCCCCCAATCCCGCATGGAAAGCATGATCTTTTTCAAAAGCGGATCATCCGTATAGACCGCCCCGCCCTCTCCCATGGTCAAATGGTGCGGCGGATAAAAACTCGATGTCCCGATATCCCCCCAGGTGCCGGTGAATTTACCCTTGTATTTCGACCCCAGAGCATCGCAGTTATCCTCGATCAGAAACAATTTGTGCCGGTCGCAGAACTCCTTTACCGCACTCAGATCAAAGGGATTTCCCAGAGTGTGGGCGATCATCACCGCTTTGCTCTTTTCTGAAAGGGCTTTTTCCAGAGCTCCTGTGTCGATATTCGCTCCGGCAGCTTCCACATCCACAAATACCGGGATCGCCCCATACTGGATGACCGGTGCCACCGTCGTCGGGAAAGCACATGCCACGGTGATGACCTCATCACCTCTTTTCACCCTCCTGTCGCCGAGCAGCGGCGAAGTCAATGCGGCAAATGCCAGCAGATTGGCAGATGAACCGCTGTTGACCATCAATGCAAAACGCACTCCCAGATACTCTGCCAGTGCCTTCTCGAATTTCTTTGTATATCTCCCGGAAGTAAGCCAGAACTCCAATGCGGCATCGGTCAGATTGAGCATCTCTTTTTCGTCAAAGACTCTTCCGGCGTAATTCACCTTGCTTTTACCCGCTTCAAAGGGGGCATTTTGAGCCGGAGCATGGCAAAGGCGGTAATACTCTCTGACCTTTTCCATGATCTCATCATGCAGCTGTTGAACTTTCAATTTATCCATGCCAAACCCCGTTCTGCCGCCAATGCGATGTAGCGGTCAAGTTGTTCCCCGGTGATCACCCGGTCATTCCGGTAATACTCCCGGTACCACTCTGCGGTGAAACTGAACATCTCTTCCGGAGTCAGCACCCCGTGCCATGCCAGTTTTTCATGCGCCTTTGAACAATCCAGCTGCAGCAAGGTCGCTTCATGCGGCTGTTCAGCCGGAGTGTCGAAAACAAATTTGATATCTTCCCACTTTTCTGCCAACATCTCTGCCGCTTTGCCCACGCTGACAACTCCATCAGCATCGGGTCCGAAATTCCATGCTCCGGCGGCACTGCATTTTCCCAGAAAAAGTTCCGCCCCCAGCTGCAGATAACCGCTCAACGGCTCCAACACATACTGCCACGGTCTGGTGGCAAACGGATTGCGGATCTTTGCCGCAACTCCAGCCGCCGCCGCCCGCATGATATCCGGAACCAGCCGGTCTTTTGCCCAGTCACCGCCGCCGATGACATTGCCGGCCCGGGCACTTGCCAGAAGCAGTTGATGTTTCCTGCCGTAATCGGCAGTATTGAAAAATGAACGGCGGTAAGAGGATACCACCAATTCGCAGCACCCCTTGCTGGCACTGTAAGGATCATAACCGCCCATCGGGTCGGACTCAATGTAACCGGCACTCTGTTCCCGGTTTTCATAACACTTGTCGCTGGTGACGATCACTGCCGCCCGGAGCGACGGAGCGCGGCGGCAGCATTCAAGAATATTCACCGTGCCCATGACATTGGTCTCAAATGTTTCCACCGGAATATCATAGGAAAGCCGGACTATCGGCTGTGCCGCCAGATGAAAAACCATTTCCGGCTGAAACGAAGTGAATATCTGCTGCAATCCGGCAAGTTCCCGGATATCGACAAGATGCGACTCCACCGGCAGAGACAACAGATCCCAGTGGGCCGGAGAACTCTCAGGCGCAAGGGCAACGGCACAAACTTCCGCCCCCATCCGGCTCAACCACGATGCCAGATAAGAGCCCTTGAAGCCGGTATGACCGGTCAGCAGCACCCGTTTTCCCTGATAGACCGAATTGAACATCTCTTACTTCCAATACTTTATCCACGGAGCCTTGCCGGAATTCCACAACTCATTGAGCAGCAGGTATTCCCGCTGATTATCCATACACTGCCAGAATCCTTCATGGCGGTAAACGCCCATATTGCCATCTGCAGAAACCTGCTGAAACGGCACTCTTTCCAGATACATTTGCCGGTCATCCGTCAGATAATTTGTGACAAACTGCCGGTCAACGACCATAAAGCCGCCGTTGATCACCCCGTCACCTTTCGGCGGTTTCTCCTCAAAACCGCACACCTTTTCCCCGTCGATGAGCATCTGACCGAAACGGGGCTCCGGATGGACGGCGGTCACGGTGATCATTTTACCGTTTTCAAGATGGGTTTGATAAAGTTTGCTGATATCCACATCACTCACGCCGTCACCGTAAGTCAGAAAGAAACATTTGTCTTCCGGGCGCAGATATTTTGCCGCTTTGAATACCCGGTAAGCGGTCATGGATTCTTCACCGGTACCGGCGAGTGTGACCTCCCAGCCGCCCTCAGAAATCTCATCGTGAAAAGTGATCTCCGGTTCTTTGCCGAGGCGGATGGTGGCATCCGCTGCCCGCAGATGGTAATTGGCAAAAAAATCGATAAAAACTTCCCGCTTGTAACCGAGGCAGAGGATAAAACGGCGGCATCCGAAAGCGGCGTAACTTTTCATGATATGCCAGACTATCGGATATTCACCGATGGCGACCATCGGTTTGGGAAGCAGTTCCGTAACATCCCGCAAACGGGTTCCTTTGCCGCCGCACAGGATCATCACCGGGATATCTGCCAACTCCATACTGACCTCCATGAAATAATCTTATTACACTATCGTTGGATACTATAACACCTTTAAGGAATAATTGCAAGTTTTCAGGCAGACTATTTCCTCAAAAAGTATGATTTGCCACCATCTGAGATCCGCCGGGGATACCCGGAACTGCTGAATCATCTTCCCCTGTTGCCTCAACCGGTAAAAAAAGGGGCCGGCGCTCACCTTTTTGAGGTTTTGCGCTCAGCCCCTGAGGGTTCTGCACTTTACATCAGAGTGCTTTGATGATATCTGCCACTGCAGGATCTTCCGGAGAATAGATGATCCGGCTGGCAGCTTCCGCTGCGCCGATCGCCTTGCGGTAAAGTTCCGGCAGGCGGCTGACCCGGTCAGCGAATTTATTGCTGAAAATCGGCAGCAGGTGATCCAGGATCAACTGGTCAGCGAGCAATTCCGGTTTCTCAGTAAAGAGATCAAAGAGACGGGCTTTAAGATCATTGACCTTGTTGCCCAACTCATTGCTGAGGTCAGTCATCGGCACATTTTTGCGGGCGATGAATTCAGCATAGAGCCAGTTGGCCTCTTTGTTGGCACATTCAGCAAGACGGGTCATCAACTCGGCGACCAGCTCTTCCTTATTGGCGATGAATTCATCTTTTTCCAGCAGGATACCGCTCATGATCTCGTAACTGGAGGTGATCACACCGCACTTGTTGCTGGAAGAATCCAGCACATTGATGATACCGGCAGCCTGCAGTTTCAAACGGGCGGAAGGAGTGGTGAAGGAGTTCGCACCTTCCACGATGGCTTTGATGATGGGTTTGCCGTCAGCCAGATAGTTCTCCCAGTTGCCGTCATGGATGGTCTGGGGACGGCCGCCGCCGGGAATGAAGACGGTGGCTTCACGGAAGATATTGTTGCTGAAAAGAGCCATGAATTCGTTATGACTGATGCTCTTTTCCACCCCTTTGCCGTTGACGACCTCCACCATGCGGTGGGTTCCGTCGGCATTGGCGGCACTCCAGATCATAAAGGCACCTTCGCCGGTAAGTTTAGCCGGGTTGAAACCATCCAGAGCCGCTTTGTGGATCAGTGAGGAAAGTTCCTCGCGGTCGATACCCGCAGGATCGTAGAGAGCGGCAGGCCCGTCGGTAACGGCAATGATCCGGAGATTTTTCAAAACGTATGAACCGTCGGCATTGCGCTGATTGAGCAGTTTCATCATATTGCCCGCCACATCGCCGAAAGGACCGCCGGAAAGGATCACGGAGTAATCATCGGTTTCCGGAGCGATACCCAGATAGTTCAGGGTTTTGATAAGATACTGGTAGACACCGAAACTGGTCACACCGTAATGCTTGTGATTGATACCGGTATCTTCCTTACCGGAGATGATGCCGGATTTGAGGACATAATTTTCCGCCTCGCCGCGTTCACCCATGTAGGTGATCATCTCATCGAACATGTTTTCATCCGGTCCGATCTCAATGATGTCATTGGAGTCCTGCAGAAGCAGAGCGAGAAATGCCTCGTAGATCGCCCGCTGAGCCGCCCACAGGGTGCTCTTGAAGTCGGCACCGTCAAGATTCTCAAGGATGGTGACCATTTTGGAACCGCCCTCGTAGATATCTTTGTTCTTTTTGTGCTGGGTATTGGCAAGAACGAAGTTTTCACGGAAAATTTCGCAATGGGCATGATTGAATGCATCACGCTTATCCAATTCGCATCTGCCCGGTTTGGGCACCACCGTGCGCCAGCCGCCGCGGGCGATGGGGGCGAAACGGATCTGGAAACCGCTGATCTTGTTGCGGTAGAAGAAGAAAACACCGAAAGGACGCTCCGGCGGGAATGCCTGGATATAACGGGCATCCAAATCACCGAAGAAACTCATAAACGCCGGGTCAAGTTTGAATGCCAGCGCAGTTTTGTTTTCCAGAGAATAGTTGCTGCGGATGATGCAGCGGAAAAATTCAGCCGCGGAAGAGAGTACGGTTTTGACCTTCACATCCTTATCCGCGATACCGCTGTTGACGGCGGAAACCGCTTCAAGCACATCTTTGACGCAACGATCACCGGCAAGGAACTTATCCATAAGTTTGCGCAGGATCTCCGGATAAAGCCCCATCAGGCGGCGGATCTCGCAGAGCGTATACGCATTGCGGTCGATAAAAGACAACTGGCTGTGAATGAATTCGGCAGCCGCATTGAGTACGTTAGCCTCGGCAACGGCAAAACCGCCGTAAACGGTGAAAAAGTCATCGCCGCCGGAAATAAGCAATTCGGCAACTTCGCGGGCGGGATCGGCAGGGAGAGTGCCATTCTCAACTTCGACCGTCATGGTGCAGACGGCTTTGTTGTAAAAATCATCCGCTTTGGCATCGGCGTTGACCACACCGGTGGTGCAAGAGGTGACTTTGCCGCCGTTTCCGGCGAGAGCGAGAATTTTATTGATCATGACATCGGTCATGAAAGAATTTGCAACAGCGATTTGCCAGGTGGTGCAGTTGCCTTGGACTGCAGTTTTGACGACCGGGTAATCGACTTTTGCCGCGGCATTTGCGGCCTCAACGGGGAAATTTTCGTTCATCAATTTCACACTTTCTGTTTGGATTAAACTTGCATTTACTAATGCACCCGAATTCAAAATATATCACAGAAAAATATTTTTTGCAAGCTATCTTTGCGGTTTTAGCAGAATTTTTTTAAAGAAAAAAATCACTAAAACTGAACTTTTAGGAGTGTTTTACTGTGTTAAATCATAAAAAAATATCTTTTTCCGAGTGATCGCCGATTTACCTCAAGTGCAAAATACCGGATTTTCCGCAGCACACCTTCCTGCACCACTTTTCCCGGAAAAAAGTTGCAAAAGCACCAAATGTGTGTTATCTTAATAGAATGACTGTATTTTATATTATATTGTATTGCCAAAAATCCTTTGGGCGATACAGTAACAGAGAAAGAAAGGACGGTTCAATTTTATGGAGAATAAGAGTGTTGCGCTGACAGGATTGCAGTGTCTGCAATTTCTGTTTCAGCAGGTACGGCGCAATGTTAATTTTTCCTCCCAGATGACCGCTGAATTGCAGGAACAGTGCCAGAATGACCCCATCGGCACCATGATGGCATTTTGCGAAAAGCACAAACTCTCTCCGGAAAAGATCACCTCTCCGGAGGAGATCGGCGGCTATGTGGGTCCGATTCTGATGATGCTGAAAAAACAGAATTGGATACTGGTAACCAACTCTGCTCAGTTGAAAAATTCCGAAGAGAGCACCACCATCATCGATCCGGCTTCACCGCAGGGGAAAGTTCTTAAAGTTCAGGTACAGCAGATCCTGGAAAATTACGGCGGTACCGCCATCATCTTCCGCAATCTGGCGCAGGTCGATGCCCGGAAACAGAGCAAACTGACCACCTTTGTGCAGATCGCCAACCACCACAATACGGCGATCGACATCCGGGAAATCATGCACGAATATGCGGTCGGCGAAGAGGAGGTCAGGGATAATCTATTCAAAGAGATCGCCAACAACTACCAATTCAAGGTCAAAACAGTTAAACTCACCTGGGAAAAACTGCAGAAGTGTCAGGATGCCTACCCCTTTATCGCCATCAAGAAAAACGGCAAATACACCGCTTTATGCGGATTCAAAAAGGGCGAAGCCGCCAATGAAAACGAGGAACCGCCGGTGGAAGCAGCGATCCTCGACCCGGATTCCGACGAGTACAATTCTCCGGAGCGTTTCCGTTTCCTCAATGAAGAGATGTTCAATGAGGAGTTTACCGGCAAATTCATTCTGCTGAAAAAAGTCTACAAATTATCCGATGAAGCCCAGCCATTCAGTTTGCGCTGGTTCATTCCGGAATTCATCAAAAACAAAGAGATCTTCGGGGAGATCGCGATCATGGTGGTCATGCTGACCGTCTTTTCACTGATAATCCCGCTCTTCTTCCAGATCGTAGTCGATAAGGTGCTGGTCAATCAGGCATACAATACCCTCAATGTGCTGGGCGTCGGGATAATCCTGGCGGTGATATTCAATGCTCTGGTAACTTATGTGCGCAGTTATCTGCTGCTCTTTGCCACCAACAAGATCGATATCGCCACGGCGACCAAAACCTTCAACCATCTGATGAAACTGCCGGTGGATTTCTTTGACCGGATCCCTTCCGGAGTGCTGCTCAAACACATGCAGCAGACTGAAAAGATCCGCGGATTTCTTTCCGGGAACCTCTTTTTCACCATACTGGATGTCTTTGCTCTATGCATATTCATCCCGTTCCTGCTCTTTTACAGTGTGACTCTGACGATCATCGTGCTGGGATTTTCCGCATTGATGGCACTGGTCATCGCCAGTCTGATCAAGCCGTTCCAGAGAAGACTGGATGAGTTGTATCAGGCCGAGGGTAAACGACAGAGCCGTCTGGTGGAATCCATCCACGGTATCAAAACCGTCAAATCACTCGCCCTCGAACCGGTGGAACGCAAAATGTGGGATGATTCCACTGCCTATGCCATCAAATCATACTTCCGGGTCGGCAAAATTTCCATGACGGCTCAGAGCATCAGCCAGATGCTGGAAATGATGATGACCATCTGCGTCATCTGGGTGGGCGCGACCCTGGTATTCAACCATTCGCTCTCCATCGGTGCATTGATCGCCTTCCAGATGCTTGCCAACCGGGTGACCGGTCCGCTGGTCAAAATGGTGGGCTTGATCCACGAATATCAGCAGATCGCCCTGTCAGTGCGGATGCTGGGTGTGGTGATGAATACTCCGGAAGAACCTGCCGGCGGCGGCGTCCGCAAACGGTTGAGCGGCGAAGTTACTTTCGAAAAGATCTCTTTCCGCTACCGCAGTGATATGCCGATGGTTATCAAAGACTTTTCGCTGGATATCAAAGCCGGTGAAACCATCGGTTTCGTCGGCCGTTCCGGTTCCGGTAAAACCACGATCACCAAACTGCTGCAGGGCCTTTACCATGTGCAGCAGGGCATCATCAAAATCGACGGTATCGACATCCGGGAACTGGATAAATCCCACCTGCGCCGCAATATCGGTGTGGTGCTGCAGGAAAACTACTTCTTCAGCGGTACGGTCAGAGAAAATATTTCACTGCCCAAGCAGAATGCCTCTCTGGAAGAGGTCATATATGCCGCCAAACTTGCCGGCGCAGATGAATTCGTCCAGAAACTTCCCCGCGGTTACGATACCGTGCTGGAAGAGAATGCCGCCAACCTTTCCGGCGGTCAGAAACAGCGTCTGGCGATCGCCCGCGCCCTGCTGACCAATCCGCCGATATTGATTTTTGACGAAGCCACCAGTGCCCTTGACCCCGAAAGCGAAGAGGTGATCCGGCAGAACCTGAAAGCGATCGCCCGCGGACGCACGGTCATCATCGTTTCACACCGTCTCTCGATCATCAGCCATGCCAATAAAATCATCGTGATCGACCGCGGAGAGATCAGCGAAGAAGGACCGCACCGCGAATTGGTCAAACAACAGGGCATCTATCAGGAATTCTGGAATCAGCAAATGAGAGCAGGTGATGACGATGAATAATGAAAATAACAAAACTCCGGATGAAGTCGTGGAGTTCCTCCCGGATGCGCTGGAAATAAAAAATCAAAAATTGCCGCTGGCAATCAAAATCGGAGTGTGGTTCCCGTTTTTTGCCCTGATCGGAGCAATAATCTGGGCATCGATCGCCAAAACCGATGTGGTCATTCAGGGCGGAGGAAAACTCGTTTCCGAATCCCCGACCATCGTAATGAAGCCGCTGGAAAGATCGGTCATCGAAAAAGTACATATCAAAATCGGCGATGTGGTCAGCAAAGATCAGATATTGATCACCTTTGACCCCACCATCAATATGGCGGAAGCCGACCGGCTCAAAAATGAGATCCGCGCACTGGAAGCTCAGCTTTCACGGCTGCAGGCGGAATTCAGCGGCAGTGATTACACCGGCGGAGCCGATCAGTTTGCCAAATGGCAGCTGTCGATTTTCAAACAGCGCAATGAGTACTTCAAACAGCGTATAACCTACTTCGACGAGGCCCTCAAACAGCTCGATGCGATGGAAAAGAGTAAAAACGACACTCTGACCAAGCAGAGAGAAAGATTGAAGACCGTCAAAGAATTGGAAACTATCTTCAGCGACCTCTACAAGAAAAAAGCCGGTACTCTGGTGGATCTGCACCAGATGTCCATCACCCGTATGGAAATGGAGGCTTCTGTCGATCAGTTGGCAAATGACCTGCTTGACCTCAAACACCGCCGCGGAGTCCAGATCGCTGAAAAGAACTCCTTTATTCAGGAGTGGCGCAACCAGATATCGGAAAATCTGGTTTCTGTCGACCGCAATCTGACTTCGACCCGCAAAGAGTATGACAAGATCGAATCGTTGATCGAATATGTCTGTCTGCGTGCGCCCTGCGATGCCATGGTTCACGAGATCGCCGCATTTTCACCCGGTTCCGCCGTCCGGGAAGCGGAGGCTTTGATCACACTTATCCCGCTGGATGGACACATTGAGTTGGAAGCAGAGATCCGCCCCGAAGATATCGGTAAAGTCAAAGTCGGTGCCGAAGCACGGATCAAACTTACAGCTTATCCATTCCAGAAATACGGCACTCTCAACGGTGTGGTGAAAAACATTTCGGAAGATACTCTGGAAAACAATGTCGCCGGTCATGCGATCAAGTATTACCGCGCCAGACTTACCGTCAGCGGCAAACTCAAGGGCGTTAAAGAAAATTTCCGTCTGATCCCCGGTATGGAAACCCAGTGCGAAATCAAACATAACCGCAGAAGAGTGATCGAATATGTCCTCTATCCGCTGATAAAAGCTCTGGATGAAACCGCCCGCGAACCCTGATGAAACTCTCCGGGGGGCTGAGCAACAAAGCTGCAGCCCCCCATTTTTTTGCACGCCGCTTTTCTGCATACGGGCGTGGCTTTTTTTTGCAGGGCGGCTCACGCCTCTTTCTGCTCCCACCCGCGGTGCCACCGGCACTTTTGTACTTTTGGTTTGCGCGCGTTTTATAGCGTTTGGCTGGCTCGGCGAACTCAGACCGGCGTGATCGGCGGCAACAACCGGTAATGGACTTCATGGATATGCGAGATCAGCCGCTTGCAAACATACCGCATGCAGACTGCTCCCGCAAAATTCCCACACTCCCCCTGTCGGTACAGCAAACGGGCGGTGTGAGCCACCCTGCAAAAAAAGCGTAAATTGCACAAAAAAACGGAGCTGCCCGCTTTTTTGCGTTCAGCCCCATTAAAGTCAATGAGTTTTATTTTGCTTCTGCTTCGACCTTTTCAGCCGGAACTTCAACTTTTTTCCGCGCATCTTTCAACTCCTGACGCGCTTCATCGAATTCTTTGATGATCACTTCGTTTTTCTGTTTGATGCAGAAATCCAGCACGATGATAACGATGATATTGGCGACAAAGCCCGGCAGGATCTCATACATATATTTGTTAAGACCGAGCAGATACCAAGTGATCATCACCACCGTACCGACGATCATACCGGCAAGTGCCGACTGCCAGGTGGTGCGTTTGGAATAAAGAGCCATAATGACCACCGGTCCGAATGCTGCACCGAAACCGCCCCAGGCGAATTTCACAATATTGAAGATCGTATCATTGGGGAAAAGAGCGATCAAAGTGGCGATAATGGAAATCATCACCACAAAACTACGGCTTATCCAAACAGATTCGGTGACCGTTGCATTGCGGCGGATGACCCGGCGGTAAAAGTCTTCGGTCAGAGCCGAAGTGGTGACCAGCAGCTGGGAATCGATAGTCGACATGATCGCTGCCATGATCGCTGCCAGCAATATCCCGCCGATCCAGGGATTGAAGAGGTCACGGATAAGGTACATAAAAATATTTTCCGCTTCATTTGCCGGCAGACCTTTATAGATCGGCATTGCCGTCAAACCGATCGCCACGGCACCGGCGAGCGAAATCAATACCCAGGTCATTGCAATAGAGGTGGTTCTGGGCAGCAGTTTGACATCTTTGATACTCATGAAACGGCTGAGGATATGAGGTTGTCCGAAGTAGCCCAGACCCCAAACCGCACAGGAGATGATCGCCATCCAGGTAAGCGTACTGCCTTCACCCGGAAAAAGGTGCAGACCTTTAGCCGAACAGGAAGCTATCACATTATCCACACCGCCGGCACCATCCATAGCGATCACCGGGACGATGATGATCGTAATAAACATCAAAGTTCCCTGCACCAGATCAGTCCAGCAAACGGCGAGATAACCGCCAAGAAGCGTATAAAGCAGCACCACCGCCGCCCCGATCAATACAGCGATCTGGTAGTTGATACCGAGCATGGTATTGAAAAGTTTACCGGCGGCAACCATACCGGAAGCGGCGTAGATGGTGAAGAAAAGCAGAATGATCAATGATGAGATCGCCCGCAGCAAACCGCTGGGATCTTTGAATCTCTCTGCAAAGAAGCTGGAAAGCGTAAGAGAATTATGTTTTGCCGTAAATATTCTCAAGCGCGGAGCGACAAACACCCAGTTGAGAAATGTTCCGATCGCCAGACCGATGGCGACCCAGGCATCAGCCATACCGCCGAGATAGATCGCGCCGGGCAGCCCCATAAGCAGCCAGCCGCTCATATCGCTTGCCTGCGCAGAAAGAGCAGTCACCCAACTGCCCATACCTCTGCCGCCGAGCAGATAATCATCCAGAGTTTTGCTCTGCTTGCAGAAAAGTGCGCCGATGATCACCATCAGCACCAAATATCCAAAAAACGCCGTCAATGTCCCGATCTGAGCGCCGGGAAAAATATTTGTCAACCACTCCATGGAAGACCCCCCTTTTTTTGTTTTTATTTCAAATTTTTATATTTCGTCACACCCGTCATTATCCGGGATATCCAATTCCCGCAGCAGCATCTCCACCGGAGTAAGGTATTTCTTTTCCTGATTGCAGCTGCGGCAGCAGACCACCATATTGCCTTTGGTACTGCGCCCTCCCCGTGAAAGCGGAACGATATGATCCAGAGTCAACTCATCCGCCGGGAATTTTTCTTTGCAGTAAAAACAGATGCCTTTGCGGAAAAGTTCCTGAAAGTGGGCAGTTTTACGCAACTGTTTTGCCTTATTTCTTTCCCGCTTCACATGGGCATCGTCTTTATTGATCTCGATCCACTCATCCATCGGTCACTTTTCCTGATCCAGAACCCGCCGGATCTCAGCCAGCACCACCGGCAAACGGTGAGGCTTCGGCAAGAATCCGCAAGCACCCTGCTCCAACAGATCGGCGACCTCCTCTTCGGAAACAAATCCGCTGGAAAGAAGCACTTTGACCTCCGGATCGATCGCCTTGAGCCGCAGGAAGGTCTGGTGACCGCCTGACTTTGGCATGATCATATCCAGCACGACCAGATCGATCTCATGGGGATTGGCTTCATATATTTCCACCGCATCCAAACCGTTTTCAGCGAGCAGAACCGAGTATCCCAACTCACTTAAGGCATCGATCAGGAAGTCCCAGATGGTCTCATGGTCATCCACGATCAAAATCGTTTCATTGCCGCGGGGCAAAACATTATCAGTCATAAAAAAAACAATCCTCCAGATTTCAAAAATGTCTGTTCGCCGCATATTATACGCAACAAACCGCATAAACGCAAATCATTATTGAAAAAAAAACGGTTTTTTTACGGTTTTCTCTGTTTTGCACCCCTTTTCTGATCAAAATATCCGGATCACCTCCTTCAAACGCAGTGCGCAAATATGGCATTCCACCGACTCCGGAGGCAACTGCAGCAATCCGGCAAGCGACTTGCGGTAACTTGCCATCTGCGGGCGGTAAGACTCCACCTGTGAAGCATCTTTGAAGCGGTCACTCTTATAATCATATATGACCGCCCGGCAGACTTTGCCATTTTCTTTGAATATGACCACCCGGTCAAAGGCTCCGGAAACATTGACATTCCCGTCACGGAAAAGTGCAAACCGCTTTTCCCGCCACAATTCACACTCATTTTCCGGCATGCGCAAAGCCTCCCGAACCGGAGAGCCCGGCTGCAGAGCATCGCAAAAAATTTCTGCAGCTTCGCCACCGGCTCCATTTTCCCGGCAAAAAGTTCCGGCATCAAAGGAGTCATCTATAAAACCGGTTTTTTCCAGAAGTTCATGCAGAGCATCCCCCAGAATATTGCCTCCCGGCTCAAAACGGCGAACCGGATTGACCGGAATTTTACCATGCCCTTCTGCTGAAACATGGTGAACCGCCTCCCGGGTCAGCCGCACCGCCGGATAAGTGAAAAACTCCCCGGCAGTTTCATCCGGTGCGGCGAACTCTCCGGCATACCACAGGCGGTCTCCGGCAGAAAAACTCACTGCCGCCGGATAAAGGGTCTGATTGGGGATATTCACCAGCTCCTCCAACTCCCGGTCAGCCGGATTCACCCCATACAGCGGCAAACGCTTCTGGATAAGTTTATCCATCGCCAGAGATGTGGAACTTTTACTGCAGGAAAGCAGGATATAAAGAGCCCGTTTGGCACGGGTCATCGCCACATAAAGATTGCAGCATTTGGCAAACGCCTCATTAACGGCAGATTTTTCCCGGTTTTCCCGATAAGGATCGATCGACTGCGAGATGATATCCGGCGGCATATAAGCGACCCATTGCGCGCGCTTCATGCCATCGCCGTAACTGCTGTCGCTGTAATCAAAAATTTCACTTTCCGGGGTCAATTGGATATGATTGCCCCGCCGGTTGCCGGTATCGGGCAGGAAGACGATGTCAAATTCCAATCCTTTGGATTTGTGACAGGTCATCACCTGTATGGTATTTTCCAGAGCCCGCCCGGTTTCACCGGTAAATTCGATCTGCCGCAGGAACTCGCCGGGAGTGCCGTCAAATCTTTCGGCGGCATTGCGCATGATTTCCAGATGTCTGCGGTCAAAAGCGGTTCCCTCTCTGCCGAAAACCTCAGCAAATCTGGCGGCAAATCCACCCAGCCCGTGATAGAACAACTCCTGCCGCAGTGCTTCATCCAGCGGCAATTCCGGCGGAAAACCGAGTTTTTCTTTCAGCATCTCCATACCGCCCGACCGGATATCACTCTCATTCGGCGCATAATAGAATAGATCATCAAGGATCCTGCCCGCCTGAATATCCCCGGGGTGTTCAGCAAGGATGAGCAGCTGACGGAATACCTGAAACGCCACACTTTCCACCGGAGAAATATTGCCGTCAACTGAAACCGGCAATGCCGTATTTTTACGCAGCTGCTCGGCAAGCGCACGGGCGGTACGGTTGGTCTGCACCAGAACTCCGACCGTCAAACCACGGCGGAAAGGCTGGATATCATGAAGGATATTGGCGATCATCGCGGCTTTGGCGGGAATATTCTGGGAACTTCTTTCCAGAGGTTTCACCTCAAGCACTGCTGCATGCCCGGATAAATCCGGTTTGGCACTGATATGCGGCAGATAGTGCATCATCTGCAAAGCCTCATTGAAGTACGGCATATCCTCCGACGCATCAGCAAAGAGTGCATTGACCGTATTCAGGATCACCTGAGATGACCGGTAGGAACGGGTAAGCGTATCTGCCGGATCATAACCAAGTTTATCCTGCAGACAGCGCAATTGACCGGAAATATAGTTGAATAATTCCGGATTTCCTCCCCGCCACTGGTAGATCGACTGTTTGATATCCCCCACACAGAAAAAGGAGCGGAATTCTTCGCTTCCGGCGGTGCTGAACAACTCTTTGAGCAGAGGGTCGAAAGCCATGAATTGCGCATCACTGGTATCCTGAAACTCATCAAACATATAGTGGGATAATTTGGCATCAAGGCGAAATTCCAGCGAATGATCTTCCGGGCCGAGCATCATCTCACGGGTTTCCGGATCCATCGAAAGCAGCAGTGCCGGCAGATCAGTGAAGGTCAGGTTCCCGGCATTGCGCACATTGCGGGCATAGATCCGGTCAAATTTGGCGATCAGGGAAAAAATCGCCCGCCCTTTGCGGAGCATCTGCAAAAATGAGAGTGCCCTTATATGCCGGTAACTGCGGATCAATGCTCCGGATAAACGGGTATCAAAGGTGATTTTGCTGACATATTGCAGCTGGATATCACCGCTGGCATCGAACCAATTACCCGGATTGTTGTCAAAAAGTGCCTGAAACAAATTATTGGTATCTTCGCCGATCCTGCCGAAAAGGAAACCGGATTCGCTCTTTTTCAACCCGGCTGCCAACTCCCGCAAACGCCGGGTAAGTGCCGGGATGCTCCGCGAAGCCCCCCTGGGCAATTCCGGAATACCGCTGTCAAAATCATCTGCTGCATTGAGCAGTATCTCCACCGTACCGGCACACAACTCCGGCGGCATCACATCACCGGCAGAGGGATACCACGGCAGATTTTCGATCTGAGGCAGTGAACCGTCACTTTCCCGGTAAAGATCCAACAGGAAACAGGAGTAAACACTTGACAGGATCATCTGCAATGATGAATAAAAACTCTGCTGCTCAGAGGCGTTGGCATCTTTCAGCAGCTCCCGCAGAACATTCAACTCCTCTTCATCGGCGGAGAATATCCATTTGCGTAACGTTTTGCGCAGCAGCCGGTCATCGTTCTCGCCGATCATTTTCACGCCGCCCCAGATCCCCAATTCCGGAGCAAAACTCTGCAGCAGACGCATGAAAAAACTGTCAATGGTACTTATTTGCAATTCTTTGGAAGATGCCAGAAGCTCCCGCAACAGAATAAGTGCCTTATCCGGAGTTATCCGCAAACAGCGGTTGGAAGAGATATCGGGGAATTCGATCATCTCCCGCATCCGCCGGACTATCCGGTCAAAAATCTCTCCCGCCGCCTTGCGGGTAAAGGTGATCGCCAGAATATTTTCCGGCTTGACTCCGAAACTGAGCAGCTGGATGAACCGCGATGCCAGAGAATAGGTTTTACCGGTTCCGGCGGAAGCGGTAATGATATTGAATGACTTGAAGCCGTTGAAAGCCTTGCAGTTTGAACAATCTCCGTGAAAGCAGCCGCATTTGCCGCTTACCGCCGCCGGACAGTCGCAGCAGCGGGTATTCCCGGCAGGAGAAATATCCGGCAATACCGGAAATTTCCTTTTTTCCCCGGCATCCGGAACCGTGATTTCCGGGATACTCCCGGCATTTTCCACCGTTTCGCTCTCTTCGCTCTGCCACTGTATCCCTCTTACCACCGCCGCCGCATCCGGACGGAAAAATTCCCCGGTGATCTTGTGAGGATCAACCCACATCCGGCGGTCGGAGAACTCTTTGATCTCGCAGATCAACCGGCTGACACACTCCCGGGCGGCAGGAAGCACCTCCGCCAAATCATCCGCATCCCACACCTGAATAGCAGTATCAGTAACACTGCGGGGCAGAACCATATAGGCACACTCAAGGCGGCAGGCAGCCGGATCGATACCGAATTTATTATAAAATGCCGGATCATTGCAGAGCAAGATGGCGTAAAGCGGCAGCTGCAGACGGGTAAAACGGATATCCCCGGCTTTTACCGTGCAGTGTTCTCTGACCACATTATCCACCTTGCCGGTCTTGATATCCACGATCCGCAGAGTATTGGTGGCGCGGTTGTATTCGATCAGGTCGATGCTTCCCCGGAATACGGCACCGGCAAACTCCACTTCCCGCACCTCGTCGCCGCCGAAACGGTACTCGTTTGCCAGCACTTCATAGCCCTCCTGCCGGACGGAAAAGAGTTTTTCAGCGGCATATTCCAGCCGCTGACGCATATTATCGGCGGCAAGTTTCACCATCACCGGCAACTCCCCGTAAAATTCAGTCAGTGCCGATTCAAAACAATCAAGCAGTCTCTTGCGCAGTTTTTCCACTGACGGGAACTGCTCTTTGCCGAGTAATTCAAATGCCCGGTGACAGAAAATACCGGAAATGCGGGCATCCGGCTCGCACACCTCATAATCCACTGTATCGCACTTCAACACCCGGTGCCAGTAAAAATCAAAGGGGGAATTCAGATATTCATCCAGATCCGTCACCCGTAAAAGCAGTCTGCCATCCGGAGTTTTACGGTATTCCGGAGACAAATGCAAGTGAAACTCCCTGCCGCAATCGGCCGGCGGCGGCAGTTTCAACGCCTCCGGCTCCCGGAAAAGTCTGGTACTGCGCGCCAGCAGATCTTCTGCAGAAAGGTCATTGCCGCCGAAAAGCAGTGCCGAAGGGCGCAGAACTGACTTTTCCCGATCCTCGCGCAAAACTATCAAATGCACATCACCTTTCTGCCGGGAGGCACTCACTCCGGTCAGGTGGCAGAGAGAACGCACCAGTGTTTCCCGGTTGCTCCGGATGCCGATCTCCCGGCGCAAACTGTCGGTCAAAAACGGCGTGATGTCGATCTTATCCGGAAAATACTTTTCATTCATCCCGCAAAAAATCATCCGCTTCTGAGTAAGAAACGGCATCTCAAGGCGTCCTTCAAAGGTGATTGCATTTTCCGGAATATGATCGGCTAAAGACTCTTCGCCGCACCGGAGCAAAAAACTCTCCATCAACGATAATTTATCCACCCCGGCAGTCACTGCCGCCGGAAGTGCAGTTAATTCAGTCAGTTTTCCGGTGAACCAGCGGCATTCGGTATCAAAAGAGACATTTTCCACTGTTTCGCCACCAATATCCCCGGCGTCAAGGTAAATTTCAGTAAAAAACTTTTTCAAAAACTCTGCCGGAGATAACTTTTCAAATTGCCCTTTCCAGTAATTCACCTTGTCAATGGCATATTTCAACTGCGGGATCTCTGCCGTCAACCTGCCGGCGGCACTCACCGTATCTGGCATATACTGCTGTTGAAAATCATCCAGTTTTATCAGCAGACTGCGGATGAATCCGCTTTCTTTGACCAGATAAAGAGTAAAATCCCTTTCCCGGATCAATTCGGAAGCATAGAAAAAGTCATCATCATTCTTAAGATAATCCAGAAGTTTACGGGCTGTTTTCCACAACCGCAAACGGGAAAAAACCACTCCGGCAGGATCGGCGATCACCGGATTTTTGCCGTCACTCCCGGTCAGACGGCTGAATTCTCCGGCAAAATCAGGATAAAGTGACGGATCTGACAGAACAATCGCACACCGGTCAGGATCAAACTCCCCGTCAGAAGAAGCCAGCAAAATGGCACGGCGGGCGGCATCCACCGGATCGGCGGCAAGATGCAAAGTTTCCAATGGTGCCTGAAAGGATTTATTTTCCCATATTTCCGGTACCGGCACTCCCCATTGATCGTAATGATCCTCATTTTCCGGAGCATCGCCGATCCAGATCTCCACCATTTGCGGATATTCCCGGTCAAGGGCAGCAAGTTTCTCCTGCAAAGGCCGGGGAAGATCCGGAATACCGGCAAGGATCACCTTTTCCACTCCGGCAAAGGCAGCTGTACCGGCGGCGGCGATGCGGTCACACTCTACCGGATCATCATAACCGCAGGCGGCAAGTTCACGGCAATAAAGTTTTTCCAGTGCCGCCAGCTGCCCGCCCCGGCTGCCGAGTTTTTCAGCGACTTCGCCGATGGAAAATCCGCCGGCACTCAACTCATGGCGCAAATCATGCATCACTCCGGCGGCAGAAAAACGGTCGCCGGGTATTTTGCCGTCAGGGAAAATCAGCGAATATCTTTCCGGATGCGATGCCGCTTTTGCCAATGCCTTTGCCCACAGTATCCCGGAAACAAAACTATCCGGGGTATTGCACGGTTTTTCCCCGTAATGCAAAAGCAGATGCGGGGTGAGCATCTGCGGCAGAAGCACTCCGCGACCGGCAAAGACCGGCAGCAGACGCTGAACATTGCTTCTGGCAACTTTTCCCGGCAAGACCAGCAGTATCCTGCCGAAATCCGGAAGTTCTTCCGGCTTCAGCTGCGCCAATCCGGCGGCGATACTTTCCGGCAGGAGCCGGTCATTACCGAGAAATACCCGTTTTGCCATCGTCTTTATATCAGCAATTCAATCTGCCGCCTGCTTTGACCAGACGGATGTCATTTTCTGAAAGAGGATGGGTGAAACGGATCTCTACTTTGCTGCCGTCAGCTTTATTGAGAGTACCGGTAACTTCACCGCCGACCACCAGTTGTGACGGCAGAGAAGCAAAAGTCAGCGAATCGCCCTCGGCGATCTGCTCATAATCCGCCGGATTTTTGAAGATCAACGGCACGATGCCGAAGTTGATCAGATTGGCACGGTGGATCCTTTCGATCGCCAGAGCCGCGACCACCTTGATACCGAGATACATGGGGCAGATGGCGGCGTGTTCACGGCTGGAACCCTGACCGTAACTGTCTCTGCCGATAATGATACCGTGTTTGCCGGCATCACGCACAGCGGCGGCGCGTTCAGCAAATCCGGGCTTGCCGTTTTCCTTGAAGCACTCAAAGACGACTTTACTGTAAGCCGGAATATTGCTCCGGAGTTTAAGATGCACTCCGGCGGGCATGATATGGTCAGTGGTGATCTTGTCGCCGACTTTGATGACCACCACGCCGTCGATATCCTGCGGCAGGGGGTCATTGGCAGGAGGTTCACCGATAGTAGGTTTACGGATAATGCCTTTGCCGCTTTCACCTTTCTGGAAGTGGGCGTCGTCAGAGGTGTAAAATTCCGGCTCTTCGATCACCGGGAAGTCGATACCGAGATCACGGGGATCGACAAATTCACCGGCGATGGCGGCGACGACGGCAGTTTCCGGACTGACCAGATAGGATTGATCGCCTTTGGTGCCGGAGCGTCCGGCGAAGTTGCGGTTGAATGTACGCACCGTGACCGTATCATCCGCCGGACTCTGCCCCTGACCGATGCAGGGCCCGCAGCCGACTTCCAGAATACGGGCCCCGGCGGCGACCAGATCACCGAGCATACCGTTGGCACAAAGCATTTCCAATACCGGACGGCTCCCCGGAGCAATGCCGAATGTCACATCCGGATGCACCTTGCGCCCTTTGAGAGCCGCCGCGACCAGTGCCAGATCCCGGTAACCGCCGTTGGTACAGCTGCCGACCAGCACCTGACCGACCTTTTTACCCGCCAATTCACGGAGAGATTTGATATTATCCGGACTGGAAGGACAGGCGGCAAGCGGCTCCAGAGCATCCAGATCGATCTCCACCACCCGGTCATATTCCGCATCGGCATCGGCGGCAAGCGGAGTAAAATCCTCTTCGCGTTTCTGGCGGCGGAGAAATTCTCTGGTGCGCTCATCGGAAGGGAAAACGCTGGTGGTCACGCCCAGTTCCGCGCCCATATTGGTAATGGTCGCCCGCTGGGGAACACTCAGATCGGCGACACCGGGACCGAAATATTCCACGATCGATCCGACATTGCCTTTGGTGGTGAGAATGCTCAGAAGTTTGAGAATGACATCTTTGGCGGCGACCCACGGTTTGAGTTTGCCGGTAAGTTTCACACCGACGATTTTGGGAGTGGGGATGGTAAAAGGCTGACCTGCCATTGCCAGAGCGACATCAAGTCCGCCGGCACCGATGGCGATCATACCGATACCGCCGCCGGTGGGGGTGTGACTGTCGGAACCGATCAATGTTTTACCGGGTTTACCGAAACGCTCCAGATGCAGCTGGTGACAGATACCATTGCCCGGAGGAGAGAAAATCACCCCTTTTTCTGCGGCAACGGTTTGCAGATAAAGGTGATCGTTGCGGTTTTCCGGCCCATTCTGCATCATATTGTGATCGACATAGGAAACGGATAATTCAGTTGCCACCTTACCGGTCTTCATCGCCTCCAATTCCAGATAAGCCATCGTGCCGGTGGCATCCTGAGTAAGAGTCTGATCGATACGGATAAGCAGTTGAGTATCCTTTGCCGGATCACCTGAAACCAGATGGGAAGCAATGATTTTTTGAACCAGAGTACCGCGCGCCATAGAAAAAAATCCTTTCAAATTTGGGAACATTGAATATTTACCGGTGTATTTCCTATAATATAGCACATTGACCGGGTTGTTTCAATCGGCGAAAGAACCGGAAACCGCTTAAAGTCAATCAATTATTTCCGGAGAATACGGCAGGGAGTTTATAAAGTTTCTCCCGTAACGGCGGGTGATGATCCGGGGATCAAGCACCGCTATCACCCCCCGGTCGCGCCGGGTACGGATCAAACGCCCGGCACCCTGACGGAACTTCAATACCGCTTCCGGCAGAGAGTAGTGGGCAAAGGAACTTTTTCCGGCGGCTTCCAGTTTTTCCATCCGGGCCGAGGTGAGCGGAGAACCGATCGAAGCAAAGGGCAGCCGGGTGATTATCACCAGTGTCAGACTTTCCCCGGGGACATCCACCCCGGTCCAGAAACTGTCAGTGCCGAAAAGTACCGATCCGGGAACCGACTGAAAAGTTCTCAGCATTTCCGATCTGCCAATCCCGTCGCCCTGCACCAGAAGCGGCAGACCGTGCAGGGCGAATTCTCCGCTCAATAACTGCTGACACGCTTTCATGCTCTGGTAACTGGTAAAAAGCACAAAGGCATTGCCGCCATTGGCAATGACCATTTCGCAGATGACTCTGGCACGATGGGAGTTGTAATCCGGCGAATCAGGTTCAGGCATACTCTTTTTGAGCAGCAGTTTTGCCTGATCTGCAGAAAACGGCGAATCCAATTCCAGCATCTCTCCCCCGGTAAAGCCGGTGCGTTCCAGAAAATAATCAAATTTACCTGCCACCGTCAAGGTCGCACTGCACAGCAGAACCGGCAGATCACCATTGAAAAGCAATTCCCGCAGCAATTGGGATACATTCAATGGCGAGGCACAGCAACTGATACTTTCCGCCTCTTTTTCCACGAAGTAAACGGCATCTTCCATCAACCGGGCGACAAAACTCCGGATCATATCGGCAAACAACCGGCACTTTTCCCCGTTTGAAGATATTTCCGTGCGGAAGTTGTCATCATCGCAGTTTTCAGCGATCTCACTCAACCGGCTGCCCAGTTTATCCAGCACCGCAAGCAGATCAGACGGTTCGGCATCCGGCACATGCTCATCCAGACGGCACGCTGAATTGCCGGCTTCTTCCAGCAATTTTTCGTAAGAAACAAAAAAACCGTACACCTCATCCCTGCCGAATTGAGCCAACGCCCGCAACTCCGGCATCTTCTCCCCCGGATGCATCAGTAATCCCCGGGTGCGTTCCGGGTTGTAAAGCCGGTTCATCAAACCGATCATCGCCGATTTGGAAAGATGAAGCCCCAGATGGGCTGCCGCATTATTTTCCAATGTATGCGCCTCGTCGATCATCACCGCGGCATAATCCGGCAGCAAAGTGCCGCCGCCGCCGGATTCCTGACGGATCGCCAGATCGGTGAGAAAAAGAGCATGATTGGCGACCACGATATCGGCGGCATCCCACTTGCGGCGGGCACGGTAGTAGTAACAATTGCGGTAAAATTCGCACTTCGGCCCGGCGCAGTTGCCGCTTTCGGAACAGACCATGTGCCAGATACGGCTGTTTTCCCGGATGCCGTTGAGATAGTTGTCATCCCTGCCGGATTCCAGATCGTGAATGATCTTTTCCACATCCAGCACCATCTGCGGCACGGGCAGAAGCATGTCACGCTGTTCACCGGAAAGCATCGCCAGACGGCGGCGGCAGAGATAGTTGCTGCGCCCTTTGGCAAGCGCGACCTGAAATTCGACACCGGTAAGTTCCTGCAAAAACGGCAGGTCTTTTTCGATCAGCTGGTGCTGCAGATTGATAGTTTCAGTGGAGATCAATACCGGACGCCGCCGGTTGACCGCATAGTGGATCAACGGCAGCAGATAGGCAAAACTTTTACCGACTCCGGTGGGAGCCTCCACACAAAGATTGCCGCCGCTTTTCAAGGCGCGGGAAACCGCACATGCCATAGCCAGCTGCTGAGGCCGCTCCTCACAGGGTGAGCCGTTAACCGCACTCGCCTGAAAAAGTGTGCCGCCGGGGGCGAAAAACTCCCGGCACAGTTCTTCCAGATCCACTTGTGCCGGATCATTGCCCATCTCATAATCAACGGCAAATTCATCCATATCAAAGGCGGGATCATCCGGCACGCCGCCGGAACCTGCAAACGCATCAATGATCATCAGCGGCGCTCCAGAAAAGTACGGATCGCCGCTTCAAGCCGATCCAGTTTTTTATCGGGGAACTTCAACTCTTCCCCGATCCGGCGCAACAGTCTTGCGGCATGATTTTCCCTGCCGCTGTTCAAATCGGCGACACTGCGCTTGATCTCGGCGGAAATATTTTCACCTGACGGCCGCAAAACCCCGTCAAAAACGGCATTTTTTCCGGTTTCCACGCTCAACTGCAAAGTGAATAACTCTTCACTCAAGTCAAATACGACTCCGAGATTACCGGCGAAACAGGTTGCTTCCGCACAAAACTGCGCCAGCAGCTCCAGCGGGAATTCCCCGGATATTCCCCGGAAAAAACAAAATACCCCATTGTCAAATATCTGCCACATCAAAGATTTATCCGGTGACAAGCGGCGTATACCGCCGGTGATTTCACTGCCGCAGGCGACCTCCTGCCGGGAAAGAAATTGCGGTTCTGAACAGGGGAAAACGGTATCGCTCAGTGCCTGGGAAAAATTTTCAGGAAACATCTTTTCTCCGATCTGCACTTCCGGGATGACCGTGAATTTGAGCAAGATCCCCTCCTGCTTGCGCCAGCGGCGTTTGCGGAAATAAAGTTCGGCATCCTGCACCAGATCGCAACTGCGTGAATTATTCTCCGGCGCACTGTTGAAACCGGTTTCATAAAGTATCCCGCGCAAGATCCTGCCCAATTGCTCTCTTTCATTGCGCATACAGCGGCGGAGCAACTCCTGCAATTCATGGGCGCGGCGGGCCGGACGGCTGGAAGCCTCCGGAGTGCGGATGTAGAATACCCCCTCCTGCAATTCCCCCTCCACTCCCTTTGAACAGACATGCGGCAGAGAACGGAAAGGCCGGACGACAAATATCACATACTGTTTGCCATCCACCACCGGCCGTTCGATGGTAAAATCCAGCGGCGGCTCGATATGGGCATTGATAAAATCCCCCACCGGGGTCGGGTCAAAACTGCCGGCTTCCTCTCCGGTAACTCCGGTGGTGAGCGTTGGTATGCCGGAAGCATCTTCTGATACTCCGATCACCAGAAAGCCGCCTCTGGTATTGGCAAATGCGGTCAAATGGCGGACTATTTTCCCCTTTTCCTGACGGCTCATCTGCTGCCATGACATGGCGGATTTATAATCCAACTCATCGGATTCCACCTTGCGCTTGACCAATTCGGCACAATCGTATGATCGCATCGGCACCACCAATAATTATTCCGGATCAGCGTAGAGCAGATGCTGACAATTGTCGCAATGTTCAATACTTCCTTTTGACAGCTCATTGGCGGTCTGCATGGTGACCCGCATATGACAGTTGCCGCAGCAGCCGTTGTCGAGTTTGGTCAACGGTGCAGAATTGTCTTTATTTTTGAGCAGACGCTGATAGGTATTGAGCAACTCATCCGGAATTTTGGCAGTCAGAGCCGGGCGGTCGGCAATCGACTTGGCGATCTCGGCTTTGACTGTTTTGGAAAATTCCAGCAGTTCTTCAAATTCAGTACGGGCGTTGCGCAGTTCCAAAGCGTTGGCACGCCTGATTTTTTCGGCATTGCTTTTCAACTCCTCGACCCGGTCGAATTTAATGAGCAATTCTTCCTCTATTTCGCCGATCTTGCGTTTGTTATCGGCGATTTGCGCGAGCATTGCCTGATATTCATTATTTTTCTTCACCAATGCAGACTGCTGCTGCAGCTTCTGACTTTCGGAAGTGAGGCGGGCGATTTCGGCTTCAGCCTGTTTAACGGCAAGTTCCTCTTTTTTCAACGCTTCGGCGGCGGCAGCGGTGGAAGCATTGAGTTTATCCCGGCGGGCGATAATGGCATCCATCTCTTTGGGCAGCAATGCCAAACGGTTTTCCATACCTTTACGCCGCAAATCGGCATCCTGCAAAATAAGCAGTGCTTCCAAATTCTGATCTGCCATAAACAACTCTCCCGTTTTTTTGGATTTTGGATTCATACTTCTCTTATTGGGGGAAATATAAAACAACTTCTCTGCCATGTCAAGGAGCTGTATCAAGATTTTTGCAAAAAAACCGAGTGCAATCAAATCGTTTTATCTTTTTGACAAATCATAATGTAAGTGATATATTCTATGTGTCGCCATAAAATGTGTTCATTCGCTCTTGTATGTATGTTTCACAAAATTTGGGACATTACCAATATCTTCCGGAGAAAATCATGGATAATATCAAAGTTGCCATTATCGGATTGGATACCAGCCACTCCACC